>NZ_BAAJLT010000011.1:0-199238 GCF_057552975.1 Alteromonas sp. 5NW40-0090 | reverse complement strand
GGCTTAGGAATAATAACCGTGAATAAAAGCACCAATTCTTTCCAACTCAGCACCTGAGTTAGCCCAGCCTTAGAAATGATAACCATGAATGGCAGCACCAATTCCTTCCAACTCAGCACCTGAGTTAGCCCGGCCTTAGGAATAATAACCGTGAATAAAAGCACTAATTTATTCCAACTCAGCACCTGAGTTAAGCTCGAGTTCCCAGTAGATGAGTGTGCACAACTGCCCATTAACCAAAATCTCAGCACCTGAGTTAAGGTGCCTTAGGATTAAATGTTCGTCAACGAACAGTGAATAACTTTGCGCATTTAACTCAGCACCTGAGTTAGCCCAGCCTTAGGAATGATAACCGTGAATAAATGCGCCAAGTTTTTGCAACTCAGCACCTGAGTTAAGCTCGAGTTCCCAGTAGATGAGCGTACACAACTGCCCATTAACCAAAATCTCAGCACCTGAGATTTGGCTTGAATCTATGCTTTCAACCCAACAATATAAAAATCTCAGCACCTGAGTTGAGCCGGACTTCGAAATGAACTTATGTGCACCAATGGATCATTAACTAGAATCTCAGCACCTGAGTTGAGCTCGAGTCCCCAGTAGATGAGTGTGCACAACTGCCCATTAACCAAAATCTCAGCACCTGAGTTAAGGTGTCTTAGGATTAAATGTTCGTCAACGAACAGTGAATAACTTTGCGCATTTAACTCAGCACCTGAGTTAGCCCGGCCTTAGGAATGATAACCGTGAATAAAAGCACCAATTCTTTCCAACTCAGCACCTGAGTTAAGGCGGACTTCGCAATAGATTTACGTGCGTAAATGGACCATTAACCAGAATCTCAGCACCTGAGATTTGGCTTGAACCTATGCTTTCAACCCAACAGTATAAAAATCTCAGCACCTGAGTTAGCGCGTCCTTAGGAATGAAAACCATGAATGAAAGCACCAATTCCTTCCAACTCAGCACCTGAGTTAAGGTGACTTAGGAATGAAAACCGTGAATAAAAGCACCAATTCTTTCCAACTCAGCACCTGAGTTAGCACGTCTTAAGGAATGAAAACCATGAATGAAAGCACCAATTCCTTCCAACTCAGCACCTGAGTTGAGCCGGACTTCGAAATGAATTTACGTGCACCAATGGACCATTAACCAAAATCTCAGCACCTGAGTTTTAATCATTTTCGGGCGGAAAGGCCAGGCCAAGAAAGTACTTTGGCTATAGGCAGCCTATTGAAGTGTTCGATGAACTATGAAAGAAAGCTTAATTTAGCGAGTGGTGAATCGACACCAATAATCTAACAGAAGTAGATACTTATAGTCGCGAATGCTTAGCAGCCTATTACAGTAAGAGGTCGGGGGCCGAAGATGTTACTCAGGTTCTCACTGATATTTGTCACAGGAGGCTAAAGTAAAAAGTAATGCTTAGAAAACGGGCTAAAACAAGGGTCGACCTCACCAAGCTCTGAACAATCTGTCGCCCAATGAGTTCATGACAAAGGTACGTGACGAACAGACTCTCCTAATTAGTGCTTCTAATGATGGGGACTAGACACTATTTATACTAATGAATAGTCTCGGCTAATTCATTTTAGCTTCCTAACTATTCTGTATACTTACTCAAAATATAAAATGCGATTGCTAAAATAAAAACACTTACCATAAGAACAGATATAGTTATCATTAGCACTTCTCCTCTTTATAGATCAGTTCTATATTCTGAGACTAAATAGATGAAGCAGAACTCTGAGCGTTCATAGAGTTAAACTTTGCTATCACCAATAACAAGTCCCCGCGTAGAATCATCGACAGACAGCTCAAGACTAACTAGAGAATTCAGAATAGATTTTGCAAACACTTTCATTGCAGAGCATCTAATAACGAGTGCTTTTTAGCATAGACTCAAAAAGTATTAGTCAGGAAATTTAGTAATAACAGAAGGCCTAGCATTGTCAAAAAAGTCGTCAAGTTCCATTTAGAATGACAGACCTAAATAGTTTCAGGTTATCAGTTTTTTAATGATTCATTACAACATAAATAAGCAGCAAAACAATCCGGACAAACAACAAATCTTAGAATCGCAGAAAATATAATCTTAACAACGATTAATTGAATCAAAGTCAGACATCTAAAAAGTGTTCAGTGATAGTAATTAGTAGTAATTTGAGGACAGACCGCTTAATCTGATCAAGAACGAACTTGATGTTGAAAATTTGGGACCCCAAATAGGACCCGAGAATTTATGAGATACCTTTAAAGCCATACCTACCAAGGTCTCCAATCTTCTATATGTAAATCCAGCATTGGAGCGACAGAGAATCTTCGGTTAAAGGGGGTGATTAGCACTGTGTTACCTTTTCATATCTGTAAAACGTGGTCAAAAATGCGCCATAAAATTAGGCGATGCGCATTCTACCTAGCTATGTGCAAAAACAAAAGCAGGCAAGATTACAAACATGGTTTTGACCTGATTTATTTATCTCGAAGCTCAGAGTTAGAAAAAATATTGTAGTAATAGGTTGCTGACCACGTCAGCATCATAAAACCAACAAGGGAGATTGAATCAATAAATATTGCCAGCTCACTGTGCGGTGTATGGGTCAAACTTCCTAAAGTCGTAAAACTACTGGCCGCAATATGAACGTAATCATCTATGGATAAACTTACATCACCTTTAAATCCGTTTACACCCCATACGTCATAGGCGAAATACGTCATCAAGCTATACCAGGCAATCTCGACAAGGTGAATGAGAAAGAGGCAGACTACTACCGATACACTCATAAGAAAAGAGTAACATTATTCACCTACGGCTTCTTCGTATACATCAGTTTGGACACAATGGTGAGCGATCTGCTTTCCAAAATCTGCGCATGTTCCTAAACCAGGAATATTAATATACCAAGGTGTCACGAAAGCAGAGCCCACATACAGTTGGGTAGACTTGCCATTTATCAGTAATTCGTGATTTTGAGCGACCGTCCACCCATCATCGTTTATATACGCCTCTTTTTCGTAGTTATTTCCGCTAAAGGTCAACAAGCCCTTAAGTTTCGCTAGTTTGTCCTCACATTCGATTATACCTTTAGCGTTAATTTTTATGCCGTTTGCATTACCATCCTCCTCTAACTTTGCATCTTCAGCCCGTTTAAAAGTGAGCACTTTGCTGTCATACAATGCGATGATCCGATTCGCGCTCTCTAGTGGAATTGAAGCGAAACTCGCCGAGAGTTGCGACTTTATATCTTGATGCTGAGTAAGAAAATCCTTAAGCAACAGGGGCGATTGCTGAATGTAATCTATACCCGCAGCAATAACAGCGGGCCAGTCCGATTGACGACTTTCATGCGCTAAAGAAAGCAATTCTGCTTTGAGCTTTAAGATAGGATGGCTTTGTCCATTACGCTGATTGAGAAAAGTAAGGCTTTCAGCGAAAGACATGTTTTTTATCTGATAATAGATTTTCGGCATACTCTGCTTAAAAAGAGGTAATAACTTGTGGCGAAAGAAACTTTCCACGTTACTAACATCGATTGCACAGTCTGCACTTAATATTTTTTTGTAGTCAGTAACAGCATCACTGTTATACCAAACTTTCGGAAACACTCCCGAACGTGAACGCATTACTATTTGGAAATCGTGTTCACTTCGGTATTCAACCCCGCTCGCGCTGTCGTAGAACTGCCCTTTAGTTCTCGCAATAGATAACGCCGCGTCAATTGCCGTTAAGGACATCCCGTCAATGGTAAATTCGCGTGCATCTTCATGTGTATATTGCTTTGGGGGATAAGCCCAAAATGCATCATTAAGTTTGTCTTTGGCACATAGATCGCCGCCCATGTTGACTACAACACGATCAAAACCCGAACACCGTTCTTTGTTCGTATCAACGGTAAAATGATGGTTTTCTAAAACAATGGATTTAACTTCAGTGTGAAGTTTTACAGTAACGTCCAATCCTGTTTCTTTTAGGCTCTGAATCACTCGATTAAAGCAAAAACTTAGATACTCTCCTAATACTCCTCTTGGAATAACCTTGTTTGCTGAACCGTTAGAATAGTCAGTGCGCGAGAGAAAAGTCTTTAGGGTCGTTGGAATCTTGTCTTCGCTATATATTTCATGGAGCCAAGCGGAAAAAGAGACGTTAGGCTTTGGAATTTCATTTTCTTTTAAGTTGGAAAGTAAATTGGGGCTAGCGTTTTCATTTCTAAATGGTGTCCCTTTACCGGGCTCACCATACTTTTCAAAAATAACTATAGATTGAGGAAAAACATTTTTTTCCAATAACTCGCAAAGAAAATAAAGCGTTGTTGGCCCTGCACCAATTACAGCTATATTTTTTCGTACATAATTTTGGTGAAGTTTATTACCCATAACGATCATCCTTTACCCCTTTATTATTTTTATTTAATCCGGAGTAAAGTAGATCATTAAAATTTAGTATCTATAACATCTGTAATTATTCCTCGCCCGCTGCAACATTTTCAATCTATACGTTTCTTCACGCTGCCGTACCCGTAGTCATTATGCTTTATTCAAGGGCTTTGTGCGCACTTATATAGTGGGCACACCTATTGCTTTAGCTCACTTTGCTTTATTTGTCTTAACTAAAGTTATCTGTTTCAGCTTTTGTCTCCACGATGTAGTTAAAGCACTGAACGTATTTACTACCTTACATGAGAAGGATATTCACATGGTATTTTTAAGTTCATCGAAAATTAATTCTGAATTAACAAAGTCTGAAAAGTTATTAAAAAAGCTGCCTTACTGGAAAATTTCAGAACGATTAAAATTAGAGTTGAAACTACGCCATTTAAAAGAACAGCTTCATAAGTAGGTTGATATGGAACATCAATTAAGTGCTATTTTTGTCACTTACGAAATGATCGAATCTGCCTTACAGAATATTGAAAGGCTGCTTTTATCTATGCCTACTGCAAATATTATTCTTGTAGATAACTCGCCCCAAGAATATAAAGATAAGGACATATATAAAAATGCTATAGAGCGTATTACCTCAAAAGTTACTTATTTAGAAAATCGCGAGAACTCGAGGTTTACTGCTTATAACCTAGCACTTAAGACGGTATCTAGCGGAAGAGTGGTATTTAGAACTGATGACGATGTCTTTAACGAGTCAGTCACAGCAAAGGTTGCTAAGGCCTCTTGGCGCGGTTTTGCAGTTACGCCCCATAAGTTTGATGGCCAGCTTCAGATTAAACAGGATCATCAACGCCCGATAGAAACTTGCGTATTTGATCATCACTTTCTTAAAGGTTTATTACCTTTTGAGAACACTACCGGCGCTGACTGGAAACTTTTAGAACGGGCATTCAATAAACAAAGCCCCGCAACGTTTGCCGAAGTCATACTCCATAAAATTGGTCATGGCAGAGAAATGACCGCATGAAAATAGCCATAATTGCACATCCCCGCTTTCCTATTAAGTCGCCTTTTCCAGGGGGACTTGAAGCATTTATTGCATCTTTAATTCCGCATTATTGTTCGCATGCAGATGTCACCGTTTATGCGCACCCGGGCTCTCAAATACAAGGCACTGCTGAACTTGTAACATTTCCGTTCGATACCAAAGCACACAAGCAATATCCCGAACTAATAGAGAATGATTTCTTGCTTAAGGTTATGAACGATATACTGCTTAAAGGGTTTGACGCTGTTCACAACAATGCTATCAGCCCCATTCCAACTGTTTGGGCATGCAAATACGATATCCCGATGCTTACTACCTTGCATACGCCACCTTATAGCCGGCTCAAAGCA
The DNA here is from genome assembly GCF_057552975.1 of Alteromonas sp. 5NW40-0090. Taxonomy (NCBI): domain Bacteria; kingdom Pseudomonadati; phylum Pseudomonadota; class Gammaproteobacteria; order Alteromonadales; family Alteromonadaceae; genus Alteromonas; species Alteromonas sp. 5NW40-0090. The sequence continues at coordinate 193,457 of NZ_BAAJLT010000011.1, read as the reverse complement.
TCAGCCGAACTCTCTTCTCTATCTCCTTTTGTTCATTACAATGCCGTTTCCTATAGCGTTGCAGAAGCGTGGCAACCCTACATCAACGACACGATAGACGTCATTTACAATGGCATTGAGCTATCACAATGGGAAGGTAAGAAACAAACAAAGGACCAGCTATTTAGTTTTGGCAGAATTGTTCCTTCTAAAGGTTTCGACCTCGCGATTAAGGCAGCCAACCTTGTAGACATAGAACTTAATATTGCCGGCCCTATCTATGATCAAAAGTATTTCGAGGAAAAGATATCGCCATTCTTAGGCAAAGGAGTGAACTACCTAGGTCATTTGAATCATATGGAGTTACAAAGCCAGTTAAAAAAATCACGGGCGGCGATTTTTGGCGTACGCTGGGACGAACCCTTTGGCCTTTCTACTGTAGAGGCCATGGCAACGGGTACGCCCGTAGCCGCTTTTAACCGAGGGGCATTTCCCGAAGTCGTATCTAAAGAAGGTGGTGTTTTAGCGCTAGGTAACAATGTTGAAAGCCTTGCCGAAGCTATCGGTGCTTCTTTAGATAAACACAGTCAAGATGTCGTCCATCGCGCCCAACGGTTTCCACTCGATACCATGTGTTCCGCTTATTTAGATAAATTGGGGCAGGTCTCATGAAAATTTTAATGGTTACAAGCCCCATAGTATCGCTAAGAGAGCCCTTTAAAGGAGGGACAGAATCATTTGTCGTAAGCCTGGCAAACGGTATGGCTAATGAGGGACATCAGGTAGATGTTCTATGTAAAGATGCCGACGAAGACAACAGGTTTAATACGCTTCAGCTTCAAGAGTCGGCTTTTCGTATGACTGATGCCATTACTAGCGAAACAGAAGGCCAGAAGCTATATCAGGCTGCTCAATTTGGGCTTTTTAATGCTGATGATTACGACGTCATTCATTTCCATAGCTACTATCACGCCATGTTTGAATTTGCTTACTTTCATCAAAGACGCAACGTTGTAACGCTTCACAGCCCCCTTTCCGACCGACTAGCGCTTACGCATAAATTAAATAGTATGCGAAGTGACGACATTTATGTCGCGGTATCACAACGCTTAGCTAATGAATGGCGTTCAGCTATAGCTACGCCGCTAGAAGTTGTACAAAATGGTATTGACCTCTCACGACTGCCTCCTGCAGCGTCAAATAAAAAGAGTGATTTAGTATGGGTAGGCAGGCTGTGTAAAGAGAAGAATCCCGTAGCCGCCATTCGCTCGGCGAAGCAGCTTAATATTTCGTTGATACTTTACGGTCCAATTAGCGATGAAACGCACTTCAACAACGATATCGCACCATTATTGGATGCCAATATAAAATACGGAGGGCATCTATCACAGCAAGTACTCTATGAAAGGATCTCTGAAGCTCGTGCCCTCTTTATTACTTCGCTTTGGAAGGAACCCTTTGGCTTAGTAACACTGGAGTCACTAGCGATGGGTACGCCAGTTATTGGAACAACCCAAGCGATACCCAGTGAGCTTCGTGTGCCTCCTTTGACCCAAACCATAGATTTTGAGGACGTAGAATCACTACTAAGTGCCTATCGGGAAGCAGCCAGTATATCGCCAAGTCAGTGCCAAAAAGCAGCCCGAAAATTTGATATCTCCAATACTGTTAAGGCATACGAGCGCATTTATGAACAAGCCAAAACTTAAAGTCCTTTTTTACATACACCATCATGGCAAAGGTCATTTATCACGAGCGCAGCTGCTGATCCCTATTATTGAAAAGTTTGCTCACGTGACATTAATTATTGCGCAAGATGACTTTTTACCGGCAGTGAAGTGTGCGTTACCAGAAAGGAAAATTGTTACCTTGCCGACGAAATGGTCTTCGTCCGATGCGGGTAAAAAGCGTACTTTTGATAGAGCGTTTGAAGGTGTTCCTTTATCTGCGCAATCTACTCTACGCGCCAGTTTCTTTGTAAATCATCTGCAAAAAGAGGCTTATGATGGTTTTATAAGCGATGTTTCGGCCGAACTGACTATTTACGCTCGCGGTGCAGGTATACCCGTTTTAATGCAGCGACACTCGGGAGATATATCTATCGATCCCACCCAAGTTTTTGCATACCAGTGTGCGAATGCTTTATACGCTCCCTACCCGAGCCAGCTAGAGGCTGATAATTATGCTTTTTTCAAAAAAACACGCTTTTTAGGGAGTCTAACCGATCGTAAAAACAACTCTGCGCATCATGACAACGGCATAAGTATTGTTCACAGCGACCATGACGTTATCAATGCAATATGCGAGGCTTTACTGCCAATAGAACTGCCTATAACAGCTATTGGTAGTGTGCGCTGCCACCTACATCATTTAGACAAGATTACGTACTTCGAACAGGTGAGTGACATAACGCACTCTGCGAACACCGACATAATTTTTTGCAGCGGAGGAAACAATACACTATGTGAGCTACTTGCGGCCGGTAAGAAGCTTATTGTTATTCCAGAGCCACGTCCCTATGAAGAACAAACCGCTAAAGCGATAAAATTATCTGAAATTAATGCAGCTGTTCACTTGCCAAAAGCTGAACTGGCTAACGAAGAAAATATCATTAAGGCGCTAAAAGCCTCGAACGATATAAAGACTGACATTATTAACAATATGTTTGATACAGGCTCTTCATCTCAGTGGGAACAAAGTTTTGAAAATTTAATAAGGGAGCATTTTTTATGAGTTTTTCTGTGGTTACGCTAGTAAAGGGTAGAAAAAAACAACTCGAAAACATGCTCGAAAGTATTAAACAGAGCACAATAATCCCGAGTGAAGTCGTAATAGTTTGGATGGAAGAGAAAACACGCAACACACGCGTTAAAGATAAAGACCTGAATATTAAACAGCTTTATCTGGAAAAAGGTGAACTCCCCTTAGCCAAGGCTCGAAATTTGGGGTTTGAAAATACGACCCAAGAACGCGTCATATTTCTGGATGTTGACTGCATATGCAGCCCTACTCTTCTTGAGGGATTGCTCGACGGACTGAAGGGCAAAACGATTACCTCTGCATATGCAAGATACCTCCCCTACATTCCTTTGTCTGGCTTGTATAAGCAAATTGAACAAGATGCTCTTTCTCACCCAAAGCGAGCTCATCTTGACGCAAACACACCACTCCCTCACAAGAAATTTTGGTCACTTGTTTTTGCATTGCGCAAAGATGATTTCTACGTCATTGGAGGCTTTGATGAAAAGTTTACAGGTTATGGTGGTGAAGATACCGACTTTGCCGAGCGATTTAATAAACAGCACTTCGATTTTATGCTCATAGATGATGAAGTCTTACATCAATACCACTTCAAATATTCACCCCCACTCAATTATTTGGAAGCAATCGTAGAGAACGCTAACCTCTTCTATCACAAACATGGATACTTTCCGATGTATTCATGGCTACAAGAGTTTTGCAAAAGAAGTTATGTGACTTTTGATGAAAGTGAGCATAATTTTAAAGTTTTGCGGTTGCCGCACCCATTAGATATTGAGTTAGCACTGTCTACAAAACCTTACTAGTTAACGCCTTTAATTTTCACCAGATTCGAATGTCTGCCTATCAGCGTAACTCAATAGTGCTTGAAGTATCCTTGCACTATTGCATTATTAACAACCCTCTGAAAAATGTGCTTTTTTAAAATAGGTATTTACCATTATTATGCTTTTTGCGTATTTCAAAGTTAACGATTAGCCGCTATTGTATAAAGTAATAACCATAATTATTAGCACATACAAAAATGTGATTGCAGCGCATTAGCGTGTTAAACGCAAAGCACTGCACCTTCCGGAGACATTTTATGGCGGACAAGAAGCCGAAGGATCAGCAAGCGCAAGACGTTTCTCAAACAGACAGTACACCTCACCCCGCTGAAGAGCTTGCACAACTTAGAGAAATATTATTCGGTCAGACAAACCGTGCTTTTCGAGCAGATCTTTCTGCCCTAGAATCACGGGTGAACGACAGTTTTACAAAACTTAACGCACACCTTGATGACCAGTTCAATGATATACGTAAGCTTATCGACCAGCAGATCACCGAACTTTCAAACCAGTTAGCCAGTGCCAATGACAACCATAGTAATGTGCAAGAGCAGTTACAGCACACTACAGATAAGCTACAAAGTGAATTGGAAATAGCCGAAACTGCTGCTAAGAACGACAACGACGCTTTAGAAGCACACGTTGTGAAAGAGTTGGAGTCACTGGACAACTTGTTTAGCAAACGTCATCAAGAGTTGTTAGAAAAGCTACAGCAGGTTACCAGCGAACTTTCAGAGAGTAAAACCGACAGGAAAACACTGGCAAACTTACTTTCAACCATGGCAACCAACCTCGCGACCGATCATTAATTAATGAGTGACAAGGTGCCGCCGTCTGAATTGCCGGACAACTCTCTTGAAAAAGTCAGAGAGCTGCTTATTGGGCGGGATGACAAGTTCGTCCAAGAGAAGCTGCAGCGCGATGCCAAAGGCATCGTGACTAACGTTGTCTCCGAAGCGCTGTTTGATCGAGAAACAAAAGATGGTTCGGTTAACAAGGTGCTAGTTCCCCTTGTTGAAAAGTCGCTGCACCGGTCTATCGAAGCCAATAGCGAAAAGATTGTCGGCACACTTTACCCATTGGTGGGGACGCTGGTTAGAAAAGCGGTGTCTTCATTTCTTGTAGAGTTTGTCGAGCGCACTAATGCGCTCATTGAAAATAGCTTCAGCCCCAAAAGTATATCGTGGCGTTTCAAGGCATGGCAATCTGGGGTCAGATACTCTGAATACGTTGCGTCGCAAATTTATCAGTATCAAGTTCAACAACTTCTTGTCATACATCGTGAAACCGGCACCCTACTGCATAGTATTTCATCTGATCCAGAAAAAGAAAAAGATGCTGACCTGATTTCATCAATGCTGGTAGCCATTAATGACTTTGTTGCCGACGCTTTTGGTGTTACCGCTACCGAGTCTGAGAACGAGTTGGGCGAGATAAAAACCGAAGACTTTACGTTATTGATTAAAATTGGACCGCAAGCCCTGCTTGTTGCAGCAGTTACTGGGAGCATCCCGCCCGAGGTACGTGGGAAACTGCAACAAGCCCTAGAGGAGTTTCACCAATTTTATCAGCAGCCGTTAATTCATTACGATGGTGACAACGCTCCGTTTGATGGTTGTGAGACTATTCTTTCTGATTGCTTGATCAGTGAAAGAAAAGAAGGTGAAGGCAAAAAATCAAAACGCATAGTAGGCGCGGCGGTGATAGTAGTTATCTTTGCCGCACTAGCAGTATTGTCGTTTATGCGATTGTCACTTAGTATTTTACAAAGTGATTTGCACGAGCTTACTCCTCCCCCAGGTATCATAGTAACAGACACCTATATTTCTAACGGCAACGTGTACGCCAAAGTGCTGCGCGACCCCGTAGCCATCAACATAGAAGAATGGCTAAATGAAAATGCCATTGATGCGGACAAAGTCACCATTATTGAGGAGCCATTTGTTTCTTTAAAACCGAGTGTAGTCGAGCGCAAACTTGAGAGGCTAATTGACGACTATCCACTTAGTGAATCAGAAAGCATTTCCGTTGAAAAAGGTGATAATCGCCGCTTTGTTATCTCAGGCACAGTGTTTACTCCTACCGCAGTTAACCTTACTCAGCAAATAAGCGCGATACCAGGTATTTCAGCGATTACCGTTGATACAAATACACTTGATGTAAAAGCGGCCTATGAAGTAGATGATACTGTACTTCAAAAAGCAGCTTTAAGTCGGCTAGTGAATAAGGTTTCTTCACAAAATGTACTTTTTGCTACTAACCAAGAAGCGCTTTCTGAAGTACAGTTAGCAAAACTAGAAGCGCTGGCAAACGACATAAAACAATTATTAACGCTCGCAGATAAAACAAATACTGTTGTGAGTGTCGTTATTATGGGTGCTAGTGATAATTCAGGTTCAAGCGCACGCAATCGCGCCTTGAGCCAAAAACGAGCAGAGAATGTTGTGAATTCATTAATTTCACTTGGCGTAGAAAGTGATATCCTTATACCCGTTAGCTTAGGAGAGCTGCCATTGCAGAAAGCATCAATGGGGCGTTCAGTAATGTTGAATGTTTTAATATCCAGTGAGCAATAGTAAGGAAGCTATGCGGTGATACAGAAAAAAGTTTGTATTTTAGGGCCCACTGGTGTTGGCAAAACAAGCCTGGTAAAGCAATTCGTTGAAGGTATTTTCTCTGAAAAGTACAAAACGACCATAGGCGTTAAAATTGACAAAAAACAAGTCAATAAAGAAGGCCGAGGCGTTCAGCTACTGCTATGGGATTTAGAAGGCATCGATAGATACTGTGGCTTTAATCCCCGCTACCTTCGTGGGGCTAGTGCCTATATAATAGTGGTTGACCAAACCCGCTCTCAATCCCTACTTGAGGGTATCGAAATTCTAGATCTTGCCAAAGAGCATTATCCCGACATTCCCGCATTTTTTGTTGTGAATAAAACCGATCTTCCAACAAGCTGGCATTGGAGTAATGAAGAGTTAAATGACTACGCACAAAGGTTTGCTTCACTTACCAAAACAAGTGCGAAAACCGGTGAAAACGTAGAAAAGTTGTTCAGTACAATAGCGTTTTGGTAGGAGAATGGCATGGATATCCATTTGTTAAATGCGTTGGGCATAACTAACTGTGCGTTGTTTAAATATAACTCCGAAGATGACATCACGTGTTTAACACCGGAACTTCCTTGGTTAGCGGACGTGGTTTCGCTTGACGACAACAACAAACTGCAAAGAAAGCACATACCCTCTATTTTTTTAGACGACTTCTTTCTTGACGTTGATGAGGTATGGAAAGGCGACGCCTCGTTTACGCTCTCTTCGGGCTTTTGGACCGAGCAAACCGAAAATGAAGTTTTGCGTCTTGAAGCCTTGGTGATAAATAGCGCATCAGGCTCTCGCTATCTTGTCGTGAAGAACGTTGAAGAGCAGTTCGACGAAAAGCAACAAACGCTGCAAGCTGCTAGAGAATTACTGCTAAGCCACCATGAAATTGTAGGGCAGCACGAATATATTAGGCATAGATTGAACAGTGTGCTGCGCAAGAATACCCGCCTGCAAAAGTTAGTGCCGCCCATCCAGCAAGCGATTCATAATATAGAAACTGGCGTTGTTATTTTAGATAGCGAGGGCGCGTTAATTCTCGACAACAAAGCTTCTCACAGACTGCTGCTTTGCAATAGCACTACCCCAAGCTCTATTCGTATCGGTGAACTAATAAAAGATATTGATGCTCCATCGACTTTCCTGCCTGCGTTAATTCAACGAAAAGCGCCGTGGCAGGGCGAGGTATACTGGCAACCAGTAGATGATTATAAAGTGTGGCTCCAGGTGACCATTCACCCGGTACTTCATGATGACGAGCTTACTCACTGGGTTTACTTATTTACCTACATCACGCACATACACGACAAAGAAAAAAGTCTACTTACTGCTAGCGGCATGGACTCGTTAACAAAAGTTGCTAACCGGAATTTGTTTACCGATACGGTAAGGCGACTGGTACAAGAAGGCACTCCCTTTACCTTGTTTATTATTGATATTTGCGGCTTTAAGAAAATAAACGAAGTCCTTAGCTATCAATCTGGAGACGAGATCTTAAAATCATTTGCGTTACGCCTACAGGCCTTCATTGATAACAGCGGGTTTATTGCGAGGATCGGCAGTAACGAGTTCGCGATTGTAAAACGACTAGACACCTTTAAAGATCTAACTAGCGCTGACTTTGTGCATCAGTTGCTGAACAAAGTAACACAAACCTACACCGTACTTAACGGTAGTGAGCCAAATCTGGGCGTAAATATTGGCGAAGCGAGTTTTCCTAAACATTGCTCTTCTATCGAAACGCTGCTGCAATGTGCCGATATAGCACTTCAAGCGGCTAAATATCAGGGCAGAAATATCGCGCTTGCATATAGTGACGAACTACATAAACAGCATCATGCAATTAACGAACTTGAATCAGAGCTTCGGTGTGCCATTGAAAATAATGAGCTAAAATTATTCTTGCAGCCCATTGTCGACCTATCTTCTGGGAAATTAGTAAAATGTGAAGCTTTAGCAAGATGGATAACATCTGAAGGAAAGTTTATTTCTCCGGAGGTATTTATCCCACTAGCGGAAAAAAGTGAGCTGATATTCCCCTTCGGTGAATGGCTTATTAACGAAGCATGTAGCGTTATTGAGGCGCTGAAAGCATCCAATTTAGATATCAGGTTAGCTATCAATATATCAGGCCGTCAGGTATCTGATTTGGCGCTTCTTACACAGATCAAAAATGCGCTAGAGGATCACCAGCTTCTCGGTTCAAACCTGTCTATAGAATTAACAGAAAGTGTATTTGTTGATAGCTTAGACACTGTATCTGTCTTGCTCAATGAGCTAAGAGCTATGGGTATAACCGTGTCGATTGACGATTTCGGCACGGGTTTTAGTTCACTTGTTTATCTAAAAAAGTTGCCAATTGATGAACTTAAGATCGACCGCTCTTTTGTAAGTGAACTTGAAAATAACACCGACGACCAGGCAATTGTGCAAGCTATTCTTGGGCTAGCTAGCAATTTGAATATAAAGATCATTGCCGAAGGCATTGAGACGCAACAGCAGCAGCAATTTTTACAGAGCCATCATTGCACATACGGGCAAGGGTATTTATATCAGCGACCCGTTGCAATTGATGAATTCATCTCACAAGCGCATAAGTTTAAGTAACTTTGGGCCTTTTGATTAAAACGATACACACAGCCGGTATGTCTTCCGGCTGTGTGATTCACCTTCTTGGCTTAAATTAAGCCCATATGCCCAGCGTGAAACTCTAAATGTTCTTCAATAAATGATGCAATAAAGAAATAACTGTGGTCATAACCTTCGTGCATATTGAGCGTAAGCTGCGTATCTGATTGCTGCGCAGCATGAACCAGAGACTGAGGCTTAAGCTGTTCGTGCAAGAATTCATCCTTTGTTCCCTGCTCAACCAACAAAGGCACGCTATGGGTTTTGCTCGCTAATAGCAGAGATGCGTCGTAATCTTTCCACGTTGTCTTATCTTCACCCAAGTAACGCCCTAATGCTTTCTCACCCCAAGGACAATCTGACGGATTCGATATAGGGCTAAATGCCGATACCGATACAAATTTATTGGGGTTTCGCATACCAATGACGAGCGCGCCATGCCCGCCCATTGAATGTCCGCTAATCGCACGCTCTTTAGTTACGGGGAATTCGCTTTCGATAAGCGCTGGCAGTTCATCAACAATGTAGCTGTACATATTGTAGTGTATGTCCCACGGAGCTTGAGTTGCGTCTACATAAAAGCCAGCTCCTAAACCGAAATCGTAAGACCCTTCTTCATCGTCTGGTACACCATCACCACGAGGAGAAGTATCCGGTGCAACAATGGCCATACCCAATTCTGCTGCAAGCTTCATTGCCCCCGCTTTCTGCATAAAGTTTTGGTCGGTACAGGTGAGCCCTGATAGCCAATATAATACCGGCACCGGCTTTTCTTTAGAGGCAAATGGGGGCAGAAAAATTGCGAAAGTCATATCGCATTGAGTGGATTCCGCTTTGTGGGTATAGCGCAAATGCTGTCCCCCAAATGCTTTATTTTCGCCAATAAGCTCCATTTCAGCTCCTTAAATTCATAAATTTGCACCTTTATTGTGGAATCAGTAAAGGCTCTATCGGATTTTAGATCAAGTTCGTTTACACTAAGCGCCTAATTTTTGAGGTAAGTACAATGGTAAAAGCCCTGTTGCATCATATTGTTGGCACTATTTCGGTTATCTGCTATTTCCTGAATACAGTTTTGTGGTCAACGCCTATATTCATACTTGCGATTTTTAAGTTAATCCCTTTTGCCCCATGGCGTCGCTTCATCTCCTATTTGCTTGATGCATGTGCCACTGCGTGGATTGGTGTTAATAATCTTAATCAGCGCATAAGTGGGCGTACCAAGTGGCAAGTTAACGGGCTTGAAAAACTCACTCGAGATGACTGGTACCTCGTTGTTGCTAATCATCAATCTTGGGTCGATATCCTCGTTCTTCAACGTGTTTTTAATCGAAAGATACCTTTCTTAAAGTTTTTTCTAAAAAAAGAACTGATATATGTACCAATACTTGGTCTAGCTTGGTGGGCGCTGGACTTTCCATTTATGCGCCGTTACTCAAAATCATTTTTGGCTAAGAACCCTCATTTAAAAGGGAAGGATATGGAGACCACGCGCAAAGCGTGTGAAAAATTCCGCAATAAACCAGTAAGCATAATGAATTTCGTTGAAGGTACCCGTTTCACGCAGGCAAAGCACGATAAACAAGCTTCACCTTTCAATCATTTACTAAAACCAAAAGCTGGCGGCGTTGCTTTTGTTTTATCGGCCATGGGTGAGCATTTACATAAGCTTATTGATGTAACCATAGACTATCCGAACGGCGTACCATCTTACTGGGACTTCGTAAGCGGTAAGGTGCGCGACATTCGCGTGAACATTAAGGTTATGCCTATCAAAGACATTATGGAAAATGGGGTATTTAACGACAGTTATTTTGACGACCCACAAGTTCGTGCACGTTTTCAAACATGGCTCAATGAGCAATGGCACGCCAAAGATCAACTTTTAGATTCACTTAACGCAACTCAGAAACCATTATGATCCGTGTAGTACTAGCGCCCTTTATATTTGTTATGCACACCACGCTGCAAATTCTTAATCTTGCCCTATGGGGCGGCCTTATCATTGTTTTAGGCTTGGTAAAACTGCTGTTACCAAATGGAAAAATACGGACTGCATGGAACAAAGTTATGCATGCCCTAATGTTTAGCTTTGGCCGTATTAGTGTGCTTCTAATTAGGCTATTCAATAAGGTTGATATTGAATGTTCTGTTCACGGTGAGCTTTCAAAGGATAGTTGGTATTTGATTATCGCCAACCATCTGAGTTATTTAGATATTATTCTGCTCATCGAGTTCGCCACACACCGCATTCCTGCACCAAAATTCTTCCTTAAAAAAGAGCTTATATGGCTGCCATTTGTAGGACTTGGAGCATGGGCTCTCGACATGCCATTTATGCATAGATACACCCGTGCCTATCTAGAAAAACACCCAGACAAAAAAGGTAAAGACTTAGAGACTACTAAAGCCTATTGTGAGAAATTCCGAACGGTTCCGACTACCGTAATAAACTTTGTTGAAGGAACCCGCTTTACTACGCAAAAACACTTGTCTAAGCAAAGCCCGTACGAAAATCTACTTCCACCAAAAGCCGGTGGGGTCTCTTTTACACTGTCTGCTATGGGTGAGCTCTTTACTAATGTGTTAGATATCTCGCTGCTTTACCCAGAAAATAGACGTCACCCGATGATGGCAATGCTTAGCGGTCAGATGACTAAAATCGTCATCGACGTGAACATTACTCCTGTACCTGAGCTGCAACAAGAATCAGAACGCACTGAGTCTGAATTTCGTCTTTATTTTCAAAACTGGTTAAATGGTCTATGGGAAAATAAAGATAACCGCATTAAGAAACTGTTGGAGTCGTAAATAATGGAAGTCAGTGCTTCAGTACGCGATCACTTCATACATTTGGTAAAAGATATTTTTCCAAATTTAACTACCGAGGATCCGCTTTACAGTGTAATTGCACTGGGGTCTATTTTGTTCGTTGCCGCACTTATTTACATTGTAGCGCGCCTGTTAGTGCGCCCTCAAATTGCTAACTGGGTGTATAAGTCGAACAATAAGTGGGATAACGCGCTGCAAGAACATGGCTTCTTTAGACGCTTAATGCACCTCTTCCCTGCTCTCTTTATTTACATTGCCACCCCGGTACTTATTGATAACGAAGCTGTGATGCACGGAATGGTGATTAAAAGTGCTCAACTGTACATGCTGTATAGCGGGTTGTTGGCCCTGTACGCCATGCTGAGCACGGTAGAAGACGTATACAATGCATCTGCGCTTTCACGGCGCGCACCAATAACAGGCTTCATTCAGGTTACTAAGTTAGCGTTTGCTATTATCACCATACTGTTAAGTATTTCATTGATTGTAGATAGAAGCCCGTTGCTTATTGTGTCTGGCTTAACCGCCATTGCCGCTGTTTTACTATTGATATTCAGAGACACCATCCTAGGCTTTGTTGCCGGCATTCAAATAGCGGCTAACCGCATGTTTAATACGGGTGACTGGATTGCCATGCCTAAGTATGAAGTAGATGGTGAAATACTCGAAATAGGCCTTACCAACGTCAAAGTACAAAACTGGGATAAAACTATTTCGACGCTGCCGACTTACAGCCTTACTACAGAAGCAGTTAAGAACTGGCGCGGTATGCAAGAGTCTGGTGGACGCAGAATTAAACGCGCCATCTATATTGATGTGCACTCTATCAAGCTTTGTGACAACGATATGCTAGAGCGCTTTTCGAAAATTCGCTACATCAACGAATATATCGATAAGAAGAAAAATGAGCTTCGCGCTTATCACCGAGATTACTCCATTGATGAGTCGGATCTGCTAAACAGTCGCCGCCTTACCAACATCGGCACTTTTAGAGCTTACTTAGAGGCTTACTTGCGCAAGCACCCGGATATAAACCAAGAACTGACCCTAATGGTTAGGCAGCTACCGCCTAACGAGCTTGGTTTACCTTTAGAAATTTACTGCTTCAGTGCACAAAAAGAATGGGTGAGATACGAAAAAGTGCAGGCGGATATCTTCGACCACGTTATGGCTATGCTGGATTTGTTCGACTTACGCGCATATCAACGTGATGGACATTTGTCGCTGCTTGCCCATCGCGAACAAAGCGCTTATAGAAACAGTACCGAAAGTCATAGTACGCAAAACGATGCTCAGGAGAAGTGCGAGTCTAATCCAAAAAGTAACGACGAATAAAAAAGACTCAACATTAAGGCTTAATTTAGGCGAAAAAAAACCGGCTGAGATAGCCGGTTTTTTTAATGCTTATCGCTTAAGCCAATGCGTAGGCCATCAGTAAGCAAAGTACTAAACCAGTAACGCCAAAAAAACCGTACTCGATTTTTTCCTGCATACCTTCAGCACCTGCTTTAGCAGTCATAAAGCCCATAACGATGCTGCTTAGCCCTAGCGTAAAGGCAATTAGCGCAACACCAAACATAATTGCATTAATCCAATCAGCCATTGTGATAACCCCTTAAAAATATTGGCGGTATTATGCACCAATAAATAAGATTTAACCATGCTTGGATTGGCTTAAATGTTCCGCTATTGGTATTAATTGATCTTAGTCAAAACTACTAATTAGTTGGCAATTTCACTAAATAGTGCATCCAGCAGAGCATGAAGAAATCATTAAATCTCACTAAGTTTATGAAAAATATAAACTTTAAATATTGGCAAGGCCATTGCTCTACCTAAGGTATAACAGCGAGTATCGCTAGCGTCTATCCGATAGTGACACTACAACGCTTTGCAGTTTGCTTCGCGCACTTTCGTTAACGCGTCACACGTAAATTAAGGAATGAACAATGTCTAAGAAACTATTACTTTCAGTTGCCCTTACCAGTGCTTTAATAAGCGGCCACGCATTTGCGCATAACAGCAGCTTTCAAAACAACAGTTGTGACATGGAGCTTGATGGTCATATTCAATACTATCAAGGTGATCTAACGGTACAGATGGACAATGGCTCAGTGATGACGATTGACTCCCATCACAATATGACCATCAACGGCGAATCAGTATCGCTTGACAGCGAACAACAGCGCTGGGTAAGTGAATATTACAACAACATTGATATGGCTATTCCTATGACGTTGAATATCGCTAGTGAAGGCCTACAAATTGCCAATGTGGCAGTAACTGAAGTGTTTACTGAACTGCTGGGCGGCGATCAAATGGGTGATGATTTTCGTGAACTGTTCGACTCACTTGAAACCAAACTAAACGCCTCATTCTATGATGACGCAGGCAATATTCGCGTAGACTCAACTAAATTCGATGAGCCAGGTTGGTTTGACGAAAGCTGGGAGCAAGAATTTGAGGCGCAAATTGAGTCTTTAATCAGTGAGTCTATGGGTAGAATTCTTATTGCCGTAGGAACACAAATGTTGTGGGAAGGCGGTGATATGTCTGAGTTTGAGCAAAAGATGGAGCGCTGGGGTGAAGACTTAGAATATCGCTTAGAAAGCCAAGCTGCCGCGCTGGAAGAAAAAGGCGATGCATTGTGTAAGGTACTAAAAAAAGCGGATTATGCCGAAGGTAAAATGCAGGCATCCATATCAGGGTTAGATGATTTGAACCTGCTAGATATTGATCAAGACAACCACCATGACCACAACGACGAAATGAAGATGTAGTTGAACAATGTAGCGAACTCAACTCGCGAAACCAAACCACTTACTTTGAAAACCGACTGAAAAACCAGTCGGTTTTGTGTTTTTATACTAGCCGCTAACCAACTTTTTTGTTATCTCGACTCATTCAAGTTTCCGATTTTACAGTCAATGTAAGGTGCAGAGTTAACGACAACTGCCCCCCAATTAATGTACTCTTGAATCCAAAATAGGGGGGATTTAATCGATGACTCAAAATGTAGTAATTAGTGGCTACGGATGGTTAGCCGGCTATGTAGGCAAGGCGCTTATAGATAAAGTAAATATTGTTGGTACAACACGCAGCGAACAGAAACGCCTCGCGTTAAAAGCGCAGGGTATTACTGCTATTGAATATACTCTGGGCGAAGATACATCAACACTATGTAACCACCTGCCAAACGCGACCTTATTGCTAAATATCCCCCCTGGTAGGAAAAACACAGATCTCGCGTCATTTACTGATAACATGCTGCAGTTGATAGACGCAGCCATCAGCGAAAACGTAGCGCATATCGTGTTTATCAGTACCACGTCGGTTTACGGCGATGCCACGAACAAAGTAGTGTCCGAAGACAGCACTACACAACCGCAAACAGCCTCGGCCAAAGCCCACGTGACTATTGAAGACTATTTATTATCTAAACGAAGTCAGGTTGATATCAGTGTTGTTCGTCTAGCCGGTTTAGTAGGCCCAGACCGTCACCCCGCCCGTTCGTTAAGTGGAAGACAGTTGGATGCAGGAAATAAACGAATAAACCTTGTACATGTGTACGACATTGTATCTGCGTTGACGACCATCATTTGTGACAATCCGCTTAACGATGTTATACACCTTTGTAGCTTGTCTCACCCTAAACGCGGCATTTACTATGTGGATGCCGCGCAAGCGATGAACATTGATGCCCCACACTTTTCTGATACTGACGCAGAACCTGCTGGCAAGGTGATTGACGCTACGAAAAGCTGGGCAAGGCTAAATGTGACGCCAATGTACGGTGACCCGTACAGCATGTTTTAAGCTTGATAAAGAAGCATTTTCCAGAACCTGCAGATTTAATAACCGGTTGAGACTTTAGAACAGTGGGTAGGAAGAAAATTTCTTGATATAAACAAAACGGCAAGCTTCACGCTTGCCGTTTTTTATTGAGCTTGTTGCGATATCGCTGTTGGCTCGCTCTACAATTTTTACAAGGGGTGAGGAAACCTGACTAACCGAAAAGGCTCAGCCCGAAGTATTTTACCGCCACCGTGTTTACAAAAATCACGAGTAGAATAAGTGGAATAAAGGTTTTCAACGATACATCCACGTACTTTTCAAACCAGCTACCTTTGTAACCACTGCTGCCCTCTTCCAAAGATGCATTGAAGTTTGCACTCTTCCAACGATAAATAACGAACAGGCAAATTAGCAAGCCGTTTAACGGCAAAATCGTGTCGTAGAACACATCGTAAATGACATCAAACAGAGATTTATCTGCGCCGGCGTAGTGCATAAACGACGTAAGCACATCAACTTTACCAAACGACAACGCACTTAGGATGGCTAGCAAAATCATAATGCTACCTAATGACCCAAGCGCCCATTTGCGACTTACGCCTTTTTCATCCATAAGCGCCGCAACCGGTACTTCAAAAATAGACACCAACGAGGTTATTGCCGCAAAAAACACTAATAAGAAGAACAAGCTAGCGACAATCGATGCGCCCATATATCCAATCGAGTCTTGTAACGCCAAAAAGATACTAGGCAGATAAGTAAAAATCATACCCACTGACGATTCACTTAAATCATCAGGGTTAATGTCTGGGTTGAAAGAGAAGATGGCAGGAAGGATCATCAAACCGGCTGTGAACGCCACAGCCGTGTCTGTTAACGCCACCAGCTTGGCAGCGCTCGGTACATCTGCACGCTTATCAATGTAGCTACCGTAGGTTATAAGAATACCCATACCCAACGACAGAGAGAAAAAGGCTTGCGATAACGCACCATTCACCACTTCAGCAGTGATTTTTGAAAACTCAGGAACAATATAAAACTCAACGCCAGCCATTGCATTTTCGCGAGTTAATACGAAGATAACGAGACCAATAAGCATCACGAAAAGCGCAGGCATGAGTAGCTTTGCCGCTTTTTCTATCCCTTCTTTTACACCGCCTTGAAGGATGAGGTAGACCACACCAACAACGGCCGCCATGTATACAAAGATGGCTTCAGAGTTGATAAACAGACCAAAGGTTTCTGGGTTAGCTAACTTGTCTAGATTTCCGCTTACTGCTTCGAACAAATAGCCGAAAAGCCACACGGTAATAACCATGTAGAAAACGGCAATCATGAACGGCGTAGCAATAGCTAGCCACCCCGCGACTTTCCATTTCTTTTCATTACCGCTTATATCACTGTATGCACCAAGCGGGTCTTTTTTAGCATGGCGACCAACTGACATTTCCGCCAGCATTACTGGTAAACAAATGGCAAAAACGAAAATAGCGTACATTAAAAGAAATGCACCACCGCCATTTTTAGCTGCACCGACAGGAAACCCTACCAAATTACCTATGCCTACCGCAGAACCTGCAGCAGCCAAAATAAAACCTATGCGCGATCCGAACTGTTCTCTGGCCCCGCTCATATCCCTTCCTCTTGTTGAGTTATTGTTATAGCAGTTCGCCGTATCACGCCTTGTGATGCACAAACACGTTGTGTACTCACAATTCATGTTGGTTGTCGTTACTTACTATTCGTAAGGATCAAGCCGAGCGAACTGGTATTATTTATTATCAGGATGGCGTTTGTTGTTATGACTCACGTGTGGCGTCAACGCGTTGTATTGCTACCTCTATGGGCTTATCAATACGCTGCACCATTCCCAAAATAGCATGGTAACAGCAGTGAAATGAAAAGTCTTGATGTTGAACTTGCTGAAATGATGTTAGACCGTATCACCAAGTTACCACTTCGCCATTCCAGTCGATAAAATGACAAGCTTGGTCTCGATCAAGCGCCGAAAGGTGGTGAATGAGCTGTTTAGCGGTAAACTCAGGCGTGAACAGTTTCTTGGCGGCGACGTTCTTTTGAAAAGGCTTAGAAAGCCCCGTATCAACCGTCCCAGGGTGATAACAAACAAGCATGACATCTTTCAATCTGCGCTTGTATTCCACCGACGCCGTTTTAACCAACATGTTGAGCGCTGCTTTCGACGCGCGGTAGCCGTACCACCCGCCAAGTCCATTATCTGAAATACTCCCTACTCTCGCGCTTAAGCAAACAAGGGTTGAGCCTTCTTTACTCATAACATTCACCAAATGCTTGAGCCACATTGCGGGAATAATGCTGTTAGTCGAAAAATATGCCGCTAAGGCCTGCTCACTAACATCTTCCAAACGTTTCTCAGGATGAATGCCATCGCTTTCGCGGTGCAGAAAGCCGGTAGTGATAACTACCGTAGTTAACACAACCTGCTGTTCAGCCAGCTGTTCAACAAATTCGCTTATGTGCCTATCGTCCTGTTCGGCCAGCTGATGATAGGTAACATCCCCAGAATGATTGGTGTCAGATAAAGGGGCGCGACTAACCGCAAACACCCTAGCACCTTCACTGCTATACTGCTCAATAAGCGCAGACGCAATACCGCCCGACGCGCCCACTATGAGTACGTTATTTTTCACTGGCTTCTCCTGGTATGCAGCGATTGCACTGACGTTTTTTACCTGTTAACAGGTATGAAATGGTGTATCTATGCTTTGCGAATACATTGTAAAAAGCATCGGCCACATAACGAATAACAGGCCAGCGAAGCGGTGCGTATAGCCACCCCATGCCCACGGCTTTCCATGCTTCATGAGTGACATCAAGGCCAGTTATCAACGTCCCGTCGTCACGAAGTCCGTGAATTCTTGCATTGAGTGCATGCCAATCCATGGTTGGATAACGGCTTGAAAAATCGGGGGCCTGAATATCTACCAAGGTCAATTTGTTATGCTTGTCTCTTTTTCTTAAATGACGCATTTCAGCAATACACAACGGACAATACCCGTCATAGAAAATAATCACGACTGAATACCTCTGCCAAATCTTGAACACATTGATACGCATTGTTATGGGTAGCGAACTGCTTCAAGGAAAACGATTAGATGGTTAGGTTAAAACCTTTTACCTAACTCGCACGTTATTCTTATTTAATATTCGTTTATACGATAAAAAAACACGCTTGGATGACTTGTGTTGTGACCTAGCCGCACCCACACTACAGACAAAGATTAAGAGAGGTTTTTACTATGGCAAATTTACAAGTCGCCACGTTGGCAGGCGGATGCTTTTGGTGTATCGAGTCAGCGTTTAATAGCGTTGAAGGCGTGGAAAAAGCAATTTCTGGCTACGCTGGAGGCGAAAAGGCCGATCCAACCTATGAAGAGGTATGCAAAGGAAATACTGGCCATGCTGAAGTGGTACAAGTAACGTTTGATGCCGACAGCATCAGCTACCGGGAGATACTAGAAATTTTCTTTGCGCTGCATAACCCTACACAGCTAAATAGACAGGGCAATGATGTAGGCACACAGTATCGCAGCGCGGTTTTCTATCACGACGATACACAAAAAGCTGAAGCAGAAAAAATTATCGCAGAAATCACAGAAGAAGAGATTTGGCCCGATCCCGTAGTGACTGAAATAGTAGCAGTAAATAACTACTACGACGCCGAAGACTACCATCAAGATTACTTCAAAAATAATCCACAAAACCAATATTGCTCTATGGTGGTGGCGCCTAAACTTGCGAAGTTCAAAAAAACCTTCGCTTCTCGACTTCGCAGCGACGCATAAATAAAACAGCGATATTAAGCGCGCTATCAATAGCGTTAGCCAACAATAAAAAGGGTTGCTTAAAAGCAACCCTTTTGTTTTTCAATCTATTCGTTTTCTTATTATTCAAACCAAACGCTGTTAATTTCTAGTGGAAACAATAAAGGCGCTAAGTCTTCATAACGCGTCTTATGCGCTTCACACGTCGCGTTTTTAAGGTAGTTTTTCTCCCAAGGATCGTTAATGATCCACAAGGTATTTTCAATGGTCACTAATCCTTCCATCGACGAGTTGTCCATTGTGTACTGTTCACAATTCTGGTCGCCGGCAACGTCGAAGGTAATAGGTATACGCTTTGTTGGCTTACTGCCACTCACATCAATTACCCACAGTTCATTGTCGTTTCTTGCTGCGCCAAACAAATAGGATGCGCCCGTTGAATGGGTATAAAGTGCCAGTCCATTGATAGGATGATTACCTGAAGTAAACGAAGGAAGTTTTAGGTTAGGCTCGCTCACTGTGGCAAAATCTTTCGACGAGAAAAAGTCTTCATCAACAGCCAATGTAAAAATTCTTGGCTGTCCTGCTTTATCTTTCTCTAGCGCCAAGTATAAGGTGCCGTCGTCAGCCATAGTAAGACCTTCAATACCATCGTTGGGAAAGTTACCTACTTCGAACTCTTGCGGAAACTGGAGTGGGCGCACATCCGACATTTCAACCGAGCCATTGTCTTTTCGCGTCAATTTTACCAACAAGGTGGGGTAATCTGTTGACCCTGTTTCCTCGTATTTGGTTTCACAACGAGGGCTTAATGCGCCGGTACGGGTAGCATCTTCGGTAACCGTATAAATTACGTTAGTGTCTCTGGGGTCTACGGCTAGCGCTTCTAAATCAGGTTGCTCGCTCAAATAGCTATAAAAGCAGCTTCGGCGCACGGTAGTAGAAAATGAAAAGCGTTCGCTCGATGCGCTCAGCGTTGCGGTATCTGGTGAAATGCTATGAAGTTTCAACTGTTGAGTCGTATCAGCGCTAGCATCTGCGATAGTGACAAGTTGACCGTCTAGCACCACTAACCCAGAGGTTTGAGGATCAAACATAACCTTGCCTTTTTCATCAAGGATCCATTTACCCACAGTGACTTCGGTTAAGTCTTGAGGTTCAGGAGTAATAACAACGTCTTTCGGCTCGCTACAGGCGCTTATCAGTAAAGTGGTTAGCACAGCACTGGTCAAATATTTTAGCATAGTGTGAAGTCCTCTCTGCGTTCATTGAGACGAGAGCAAAAGGTAAAACTGAAAAAATTGTAAGGGAGTATATCGAGCATACCGTTTATTCACAAAAAAGAGTAAGGTTATGCGATAGACATCAGGTTTGCTGAGTACATATATGATTTGGCAACGTTAAATAGTCGTGCTGTCATCATGTTTTCAATTAATGTGCAGCATATTTAGTTAACACGCTTACGTGTATTAATATTGACGAAAATTAAAGGAGAGCGTCATTTCTACGCAGCACTTGCCCCAAGTTATTGCAGGTCCAATAGTAAGAAAAGTGACATCTACAGAATGTCATATTTGGGTAGTAACCAGTAACGCCGATTCACCTGCGCTAAATCTATCTGCAAATGAAGTCGTCGTCAGCGGCAATTGTCAACGCGAAACCGTACCCGTAGGTAAGTACGCATTTATACACTTGCTCTCTTTCACTTCGTCAGAGCCCTTCGAAGATACTGCGCGGATAGGTTACTCGCTATCTTTTAGCGACGACGCTCAACAGGCTTCATGGGAAGATGAACAACGCGGGCTTCTTTACGATGGGCAGTCTTCCTTAAGTTTCCATTACACTGAGACTCCCGAGACCATACTGCACGGCTCATGCCGTAAGCCTCACTTTCAAAGTGATGATGCCCTAGCACAAGTAGATGTACTCCTTAAAAATGCGTTCAAAAAGCAAAATGATTTTCCCGATCTTCTGTTGATGACGGGTGACCAAATTTACGCTGATGATGTCGCAGGTCCTATGCTTAAAGCCATACATAGCGTGATTGACCGTTTAGGCCTTTATCATGAAGTACTGGAAGGAGCAGTAGTAACCAACACTAATGAACTTGCCACACATGAATATGGGTATTACGAACGAGAGCAGCTTCTACCTCAAATTGCGACCAATACGGTACTGTCTTCAATATTCTTTGGTGCTAAGAAAAAACCCGTATTCACATCAGTAAACGCGCAAAATCATTTGATTGGCAGTGCGGAGATCATCGCTATGTATTTACTGGTGTGGTCCGACACGCTTTGGGCTGATATCAATATAGATAAAGATGGGATCCCCCAAAAATACCACGCTATTTTCGACAAAGAACACGAGGCGCTTAGCGGCTTTGTAAAACAGCTACCGCAGGTACGTAGAGCCCTGGCACACATTCCTACCTATATGATCTTTGACGATCACGATGTGACCGACGACTGGAACTTAACCCGGGGGTGGGAACAAGAAGTCTATGGAAACCCTTTATCAAAACGCATGATCGGCAATGCGCTTATCGGCTACTTGCTTTGCCAAGGCTGGGGAAATGCACCAAAAAAAGTGGCGCCATTAATTGCTAAAGTACAAGAATCAATGGGAGAAAGCGGTTTAAACTCGCACGATGAAATCATTGATGATCTGTTGGATTTTGATCAGTGGCATTACCGTTTAGATACCTCACCACCTATTGAGGTTTTAGACACCCGCACGCAGCGTTGGCGCAGTGAATCTAATATGAATAAGCCCTCGGGGCTAATGGACTGGGAAGCACTGTGTGATTTTCAGCATTCTATAATCGGCAAAGAATCTGTCATCGTTGTCTCTGCCGCTCCCATTTATGGTGTAAAGGTTATCGAAGCCATTCAAAAGGTGTTTACGTTTTTTGGCAAGGCGCTTACTGTTGATGCTGAGAACTGGATGGCCCACAAAGGCACCGCGAACGTTATATTAAACATATTCAGGCATTACAAAACGCCCCCCGATTTCATCATTCTATCTGGCGATGTGCACTATTCCTTTGTATACGATGTACGTCTACGCTTTAGGCGAAACAGCCCCCATATCACTCAGTTCACCTGTAGCGGATTGAAAAACGCATTCCCGGATGGGCTTATTAAGTGGCTGGATAGGTTAAACCGTGTGCTTTATCGCTCCAAGTCACCCCTGAACCTTTTTACTAGGCGCAGAAATATGTCGGTAAAAGCACGGGAACCTAGCAAGGGTTATGGCGAATTATTCAACGGTTGCGCCATTGGTGTATTAAAAATTTCACAGAAAAACACCGATGTTCAGTGCAAAGCTTTGTTGAGCAACGGTAAAGAGGTAGAATTCCCTGCTTCTAAAGACGATTAGTTCAAAAGAGGTATCTAATGAGTGATAGCGTACTGTCCATCGGATTATTTTACGGCTCAACAACCTGCTATACCGAAATGGCAGCAGAAAAAATCCAAACGCAGCTCAATAGCCTTTTTGACGAAGATATTGTTGACCTCCACAACATTAAAGACGTGAATCTAACGCGCACCGCCGAATACGACATTATCATTTTTGGTATTTCAACGTGGGACTTTGGCGAGCTCCAGGAAGATTGGGAGTCTCATTGGGAAGAAGTGCACGGCTTGGATTTAGCAGGGAAAACCATCGCTTTATTCGGACTTGGCGACCAACTTGGTTACGGAGAATGGTTTCAAGATGCACTAGGTATGCTTCACGATGCAATATTGCCATCTGGCTGTAAGATCGTGGGGTATTGGCCAAACGAAGGCTATGAGTTTACCGCCTCAAAAGCGTTGACCGAAGACAAAACTCAATTTGTTGGTCTGTCTCTTGACGATGAAAACCAATACGACAAAACCGATGCACGCATCGAAGCATGGTGTGAGCAGTTATTGGTCTCGATGGCTTAACATCTATAAAATTTGGATCTCAGTGTTGGAAAGTAAAGGCCGTATTCATCAGCAGTTTTATCGCAACGGCCCAAGCCACAGGGACGGCGCTGATGTTTCATTT
The DNA here is from genome assembly GCF_057552975.1 of Alteromonas sp. 5NW40-0090. NCBI lineage: Bacteria > Pseudomonadati > Pseudomonadota > Gammaproteobacteria > Alteromonadales > Alteromonadaceae > Alteromonas > Alteromonas sp. 5NW40-0090. Next base: position 170,195 of record NZ_BAAJLT010000011.1, on the reverse strand, counting down.
CAAGATATTCGCAAACTGTTTAATTTCGCTACGATCACTGTGGGTAGATGGGTCACAGCAGAAGAACAACAGATTGCTGCTAACCTCTTTTTCGATGCACTTTACGATCTGGTCGCGATCTTAAATATCAATGAACAGGTGTTGTCGTTAAATGGCTCCCTGTCACTGGCTTTTGGCAGTGGCGGTCAAAAACACAGTAGTGCCCACTACAACAGTGCGAAAAGACAGCTTGCGTTAGCAAAAAACGCGGGCGCTGGAGCGTTGGCTCACGAGTGGTTTCACGCCTTCGATCATTATATTGCGCCACGGATGTTCAACGGCATTGCCGCCGGTAGTTTTGCTACACAAGCCTGGCTAGATAACGCGCCTATGATCGATCATCCATTGAATCAAAAATTGAGCGATTGCTTCTCGTTATTGTTCTTAAATGATCAAAAAAGGCCAAATGAGTACTTTGTGCGATCCGTAGAAGCTGATCGCGCGCTAAAAATGTATTATTATGCTATGCCTCAGGAGATGGCTGCCCGTGCATTTGAGGCCTGCATTCAAGATCACGAGATCAAAAATGCGTTTTTGGTGCAAGGCACAAAAAAGTCAACGGAAGCTAGACTTGGCATTTATCCTCATGGTAACTTGCGTACATCACTCAATCAGGCATTGATGTTGTATTTTTACCAATTAGGTGTCGCTATTTCACGCAAACAAACCTAGTTTGTTGTTTTATTACCGTGAAACTGAGTATTTTTTCAACAACAAGTGTTAATGAGCACACTGTTTTTATACAAAAGTCTGTATATTTTTGTAACAAGCAGTATACTAAATGGCTCGAACGTAACAGAAGAAAGAAGACGAGATGAAAAGAAAGAAGCATACCTCGGCTGAAGACGAGGCTCAGATTGATATGACCCCCATGTTGGACATCGTGTTCATCATGTTGATTTTCTTCATCGTAACGACCTCGTTCGTGAAAGAGAAAGGTTTAGACGTAAACCGTCCAGAAGATAATCAAGCTAAAAACGATAAGCCTTCAAAAGCGCTTTCTATTCGTATTGATGCTGATGGCACAATCATGATGGGCGGCCGTGAGGTTGATATTCGTCGTGTGGTAGCTAACACACAAACATACCTAGCGGAAAACAACACGGATTCAGCTGCTATCCAAGCTCACGAAGACAGCGAGCACGGTACTGTGGTAGAAGTTATGAACCAAGTTAAAATTGCAGGTATCGATAAAGTATCTGTTCTGGTTAAGAAGAAAAGCTAAAGCGCTTCATTAACTAGACAAAACTTTACAAAAGCCACCTTCGGGTGGCTTTTTTCGTATAAGGCCTTATACCAAAGTATCTCTTGTGCTATCGCATGAATTTTGTTCAGATCGTAGTATTCGGTGTGTCTGGAAAATCCATGTTGAAGCTCGGTTCCAGACTCGGATGTCACTGGAGCCAATATGCACAAAAAACTAATCTACACCACTGTACTTGCAGCGGTGATGACAGCACCACAGGTGTCTGCCGCCAAAATTGAATTAAGTGAAGCGTTTGAATATAACGCATTCATTTTCGACAGCTTTACCGGCAAATCTTCCGATGTTGAAGGAAGGTTAGCAGTAGGCGGTAAGATGGAGGTAACTGATTTTAATGTTGGCTTGTTGTTATCACCAGATATGTCTGAGTCTGCGCTTGCCGTAGGCGGTAACCTTCATTTCACACGCGGTGATGTTCACGGTGGTTCAACTACCGTGTCAGGTATGGTGTTTGGTTCTAAACTCACATTCGATAAAGCGGTTAACGCCGAGCAAACTGTAAATCTCATCAATTCGACGGTGAAATCTGGCGGTATCTCATCGAAAGGTGATGTCAAACTAGGTAACTCAAACGTTGTATCAGGTGATGTGTACGCCAATACCGTGAAACTTGGCGGGCCTAATAGTGTTAACAGCGACGAGAGCAACCCTACCTTATACGGCTCCCAAATTGAAAACGGAAACGTATTTGCCGAGACTAGCGTTGAACTTGATAGCAGCGAAGTTAACGGTGCCGTAACGCTTAACGACGTTAGTAATTACACCGCTATTAACGGTTCGACAGCAGCATCTGTTGAACAAGGCAGCGTGATTAAGGCTGACGTTAACAATATTGACTTTAATGCGATTGCTGCCGAAGTGACAGGGCAGTCTCAGGAATTTGCGTCAATGTCGGTGAATGGCACAACAACATTGTCGTGCACTGACGCTAACGATTCGGACCAAGCGGTTGCTTGTACCGACGCTAGCAAGGATGTATTGCATACCATTACCTTCTCTGGCTCTGATGATATCAATATCTACAATATTGACGCTAGTTGGTTCAGCGCTGCTGATAAAGGCATTGTTTATGATTTCTCAACCACCAGCTACAACATCATCAATGTGTACGGTGAATCAGTTGAGTTATTTAACACTGGCTTCTTTAATACAGCCTTTACGCAGGAAAATGAATATTTCAGAGAAAATGGCCAGTACAGAGACAACGACAACAATGTAGGTCAGCGTCATGATGGCCTTTATACCAACAACATCTTGTTTAACTTTGTTGATGCTGATTTTCTTACACTACATAGTGTGGGTGTTAAAGGCAGTGTACTTGCGCCATATGCAGAGCTAAGTTTCTACAATGGTCATGTGGATGGTAACGTCATTGCTAATCGTTTGGAAACGCCGTTCAAGGAACTGATTAATGACGATGGTGAAACCTACGTTGCACCAACAGGCCAAATAAACAACTATCAGTTCGGTGCCATTAACGTAAGTGAACCAGCCTCAATCGCTCTTTTATTTGGCGCTGGATGTTTCATGCTAGCTAGACGTAGAAAAGCGAACTAACGCTTTAAAAAGAGAGTAAATCTTGAGACAAAAGCGGCTTTATAGTGCAAAGCCGCTTAATCTCGGCGAAGACAGCAACAGTTCATCGCTTGTTACACCGCCGCCTTGCCCTTCTCGCCACCTTACCTGAATACCCGCTTCAAATGCTTGGTACTCAACCGCAAATGCTTTTCCTATGTACCCAGCCACAATCCAGTTGTGATTGATTCGATACTGACCTTCAGCCATAAAATTTCCGCTTAAACCCGTATCTGAGCTTTCACCAAGGGTCGCGTTCTCGTCTGCCGTTGGAAATGCACCTCCAATCGGAAAGCGCAGTTCATCGTCTTGTTCAACACGTGAAAGCGCAAGTGAACTTCGAAGTTTAACTTGCCAGTTTAGCGCCTCAAGCGTTAACAGCTCTGAATAGCCCCCGATGCTGACAAACTGACTGGGGCTAAAGTAGCCACCATTGCCGACCGTAAAGCCGCTTGGATTTTTATCATAGCTTGTATAGCTCAAGAATGGCCCTACACGCCAATAATCAAGCATGGGAGATATTATGGTAGCAATATCGTAACTCACATCACCCCGTAGAGAGAACGCACTATTATCGGCAACCTGCTCGCCTTCTAAGCGACTAACCTGAGCAGTACCTGCAACAGACCAGTTGTCGGCGACTGCATGCGCTACTAACCCTCTTATGCCACTTTCTATCACGTATCCCCAAGGTTTCGCGTGATCAGCATTGAAGGTTCCGGTTTGACTTAACAAGCTGTCTTCTTTTGCCTTTCTAAATAAGGTTGCAGCTACCGTTGTACTGGTAAGAAATTTGGTTGCAGATATCTGCCCCGTTACTTTAGCGCCAACGGGTTGATCGAACATGGCATATTCAAGATTAGCGTAAAAATTGAAATCAGGTGCCTGGTAATGCGCTTCGGCGCGAAGCCCCTTATCTTCAAAGCCGCTTATTCCCGAAAATGCTCCACTCAATTGGTCGTTACCAAACCAGTCGCCAACTTGAGGGCGACCGCTGTAGAATTGCTTATAGTCGAGCGATACTTGCCACAGCCAGTTTTCATAACCGCTGCCAACACCAACATATTGCGACAGAACATCGAAATTACCGAGTCCCTCACTCCCGCTTCGACTGCGAGTATTAATACCGTAGACTGCACTTAGGCCATCTTTAGTTTGTGCTGTAACTCCCCGCGCATCGCGATTTTGATAAGCTAGCCAAAACTGTTTTCTGGGCCAGGCGTTACGTGTGGTACGTTCTTGCAATATGCTTTTTACCGCACTGTATCTCAGCGCCAATCGGTTCAGTGTGGCTCCGTCGTCTTGATTAATTGTAACCAATTCATTAGCAATTACCGTATCGGTTGGCGTCTTCGCTAGCACTCGCTCGAACGCTGCGGTGGCGGTTGTGGTGTCTTTTATCTCTTTAGCAGCCCATCCAATTAGTGCTTGCTCATCTACACTTAAAGGTCTCAAACGGGCAAGTGCATCGCCTGACTCAATACTTTGCTTATAGCGCCGCGTATCGTAAAAAAGAGCCTGTTGGCTAGCCAGTGCATCAGCACAGCGTCGAATGAAAACCTCAGTATTGATACTACATGCTAGGTCAAACGCGCTTTGCTTGGCCGTGTCGCTGCTTTGCGCGCTAAGTGATAAATACCTGCCTTCGTTATCGTTTACCAAACTAAATAGCGCGTCGGCAAAGTCGTAATTTTTCGAGTCATATTGTTGCCATGCCGCGCCCTTCAGCACTTCTTTCACGTAGCCGCTGTTATCAGATTTGAGAAACTGCTCCAGCGCTGTCGTATCGCGCAAAAACAATGCCTGCTGTAGCTCAATACCAGTGATACTGTTAAGGCCTTGTTGAGCGGATTGTTTATCGATATCCCGAACTGCCGATTGTAGGGCCTGAGAGAACTGCTGCGTTGCCATTTTTAACATGCCTTTATCAATGGCTGTCCACCCCATAAGCAAGTAAAAATCAGTACGCTTAATTTGATTGCTCAATGCAATAAGCGTTTCTACTTTTTGCTTCGGCGTATTTGCTCTGGCTTTCGGCGTTAACTGAGCAAATTGTTCGAGCGGGAGGGCTTTAGAAGCGGGCTTATCTGGCTGCTTTTTTAAAGCCTGAAGCGATTCTCTTGGCTCTGAAACTACAGACTTGATAGTACCTTTTAAGCGGCCGTTTATTCTGTTTAGTTCGGTTTCGACTTCTTGTGGCACCTGCCATGCAGGGTAACGAGCTTTTAAGCGCGTAAACTCTTCATTGGCTTGCTGAATCTGTCGCTCATTAATATGGTACCAAAGCCCTGTTAGATCTGGCTGTTCTTGTTGTGCAGGTAATATACCCAGATCTTTTTCTTTGTACGTTGTTTTAGCTTGTCCGTATGCCTGCACCGACACAAGTGACGTGGCCAAAGCGCCTAGTGCCAGATACAAAGACGTGCGAGTAAGCCGAGTTTTCACGATGCGTTATCCAAAACTGCTAGCATAGAAAGCAGCGTTAAACTTGCCGAGTAATAATCCATGTTTCGATTGATCTCAGGCCACTCTGGCCTTTGCTTTTCTTCTGATTTCATCAAGCTGTTTACGGCCATCTGCACTGAACGCATTCCCTTAGACATTTCGTACTCAGCGGTTTCCTCGTTTAACAGGTTGATGGTAGCTGGCGTAGGCGTTATCGCCCACCATGCATAGTAGGGAGAAAGTAGCTTCTCAGTTAACCTAGCGTTTTGGCGAAAACGTGGGGACCATGCAAGCTGAAGCGGTATACGGATCGCATTAAAACCAAACTCGGGCGATATCACATTATCTAAACTTAACGCACCAATTTTACTGTTATCGGACTCAGCACTATTAGGGGTAAAGCGCACCCAATCACTGGGCAATTGATAGGAAGAAAACTGCATATTAGACAGCAAGATCAAGCCCGATTCGAACAGGCTTTCCCAACGTGACGGAGTGTCCGACAGCGAAGACAGGTCAGTTATGGCGGGAAAAACCCAATAGGACAGATTTAGCTGAAGGCTGGCATTTCCTGTTTGGTCAGATGCAAATCCGTATTCCCCTGGCAAGAGCACGACACTGTTATTATTCACCACCAAAAGTTTCTGCTCTACAGCACGTACAATATTCCTGGCGGCCTCCTCATACTTACTAACGCCCCACTTTTCACTTGCACGCAATAATGCCCAGGCAATAAGAATCTCACCATCAGAGGCATTATTAGGGTCATCAATACAAGAGGATGAATTATCCACACAAGGTCGGTAGCGCCAGCTAAAGAGCCCGTCTTCTCGCATGAGCGTACGTTGGGTCCAGTGCCATAATGCATCAAAGGTGTCTTTATCGTTGGCGGCGACGGCAAAGAGCATACCGTACCCTTGCCCTTCACTGTGAGACACATCATCATTTCCCGTGTCTACTACGCGCCCACCGTCAACAAACAATGCCTTGTACGCTATGTACTGAGACTTGAATTCGCTATCATCCTTGGTAGAGCACGACGCCAACAGGAATAAAACACCTATCACTAGCGTCGCTTTTGTTGCGTAATGCAGCTTTACCATGAGTCTTGCACTTGTTTATTTCTGCGTTTAAGCAACAGGTAAATAAGTAGGCTCACAACAAATACAACCAATATAAAGCCTATTAACCAATACCACGGGTTGTTAGACAGCCATAGTCGTAAATGCAGCCAGCTGTCGTCGGCTTCACCCACTTCATATTTATCGCTTACCTGCATGACGAGTGATGGCGAAAGACCATCTTTCCATGCGAAGAAATCCCCTGCCATCTGCCCCCACATCGACAAACTAACTAGGTCCTCGACTCTAGCTTGAAGAAGCTCTGGCGTCTGTGCTGCAATAATGAACAAGGTATCGGTTCGTGATGAAACTGGGTTTGCCTGTGCAGTAAGCACAGCTTGCTCGCCTAAGTCGCTTTCTTGAACTGTATGGCCGTCTACGCGCATTTCTTTGAAAGACTGATCGTCAGTCAGGTTTCTTACGCGATTGTAAAGATTATTCTGTAACCGATAAGACCAGCGTTTCGTTGCCTCAATAGCCGTACTGAATTCAGACTGCTCGATATTCGTTAAGCTTTCAGGGGTGCCTAGAACAATCACAGAGCCTTCGGTTGCAATGTCGTTTCCAGTTGCTATTTTCACATTTAGTAAAGGCACTTGAGCTACTTGCGCTAATTTTGCTGAAAGAGTCAACGCTGTATCTAAGTAGTCATCTGAAGGAATAGCAATGGTTGACGATGGGGCTGACTTAAAGCGGGCAAACGGGTAAGCGGTTTCTGAAAGCAAAACGAGACTAGGCTGAACTGCCACGTTTCCTGCATCAGGGAGCTTAATAGCCGAAGAATCATCAAGTTGGAATACGAGGTGGGAACCAGGTATATCATCACAAGGTACGCCTGCCAATGGCGCTCTCATGGTTACCGAAAAGTCTAAATTATTCGTCCCGCCTTTGAAGAACCGTGCAGGTATTCTTAGCTGATAGTCTCGGTAGGATTGTCCGTTAATATTATTAAGAGACAAACCGTGTACAAGTTCGTCGTTCACACTGACATTCATAACCGAACCAGGTCCAAAACCTGCGCCATACCCAAAGTCTAAGAGCAAGCTCACGCTCGCGTTTTCAGGCACATAAAAATCTGCAGGCAATCTGAATGACACCCGTTTAGTGAAGTTCCCCTCATCCCTAAATTGAGTGGTCGCCACACCAAAGTCTTGGAATGTGTAGTGATTGTCAGGGTTCAGAATGCGATGACGCTGCAGCGTTTCCGCCTGCATTTGTGACTGTGAAAGTACGGTGACTTGTGAAATAGGGTTGATCGCATCGTCCATTACCGCCAAGGCTTTCGCTGCTTCAAGTACTTCATCTTGCGTAGTACCGCTGACAATAAGACGGTAGCTAGCCGGTACAATAACCTTGCTGTCCTTAACAAACGCTGGTGTCCGCTGTGCTTTTAGAAACGCGCCATCTATGTCGTTAATCACTTCGTCAGATAACACAGGTGATAACGCGTCGACTGTACCAACTAGAATATGAACAGGCTGCTTTTGCTTGGCTTTGAGATACCATGCAGTACGCTCGTAACGAGCAACATTTTGGTCGTTCCAAAAACTATTTTCTGTGTCTTCTAGCTGGGGCAAAACGTAACCATCATCAAAGCTGTCATGCTCGATAATCAGCGGCTGATATTGATTCCTAAGAGACAGTGCTTGCGCAACAATGGAAAGTGTCTGATATCTAATTTGAGCATCAGCTTCACGCGCTGTGTATAGCTGAACGTTTCGCTGTCCGCCAATTCCTGGATTAAAGAACCCGCTGAGCTCATCTAACGTGAAGCGCTTTTCAATTACCGACGTCGCAATTTTTAGCGTTGAGTTGTATGCATTGATTTCGCTCCACAACTCAGGTGCACTGCCATCAACACATTGCTCGGCGTAGTGCTGACTCACCGCTAGTGTCAGAGAGTTAAACCCGGCTCGCCATAATGAAGTGGGGATCGCAATTTCAGAGACAAGAGAAGGTCTGTCTGGGTCGAACGCAATCTGTCCAATGGTCGCATTATTAAATCTCACATACAGCTGAGAACGCTTTTTAATTAATGCCTGAGAGCTAACCACTTCTAATGTCAATAAGGCGCTATCTACATCAGTGACTGAGCTTAGGGGGATTGGTATATCAATAGAGGCAGATTTTCCCTGTAAGCGCACGGTACTTTCACCGCCAAAGAAGTCGGTTAATCGATACGTGTCGGTTTGCGCCGCTAGGGTAAAAGACATGCACAAGCATACGATAAACATAAGGTATTTTTTTATCATTGTTTTTCCTTTGCCAGTTTAGCAAGCAAGCCTAATTTCATGGCGAATTTCCCAATCAATACAAGCAAATGCAATAAAACAGGCTTTAACCCAACTTTCAACACATGTTTTGCGCCGAACCAGTAAGAGATAGCCCTTGTTCTTCTTCGTTGAAACGACAGCCAGCGCAGACTATCACACAGTGAATAAGCGACGACTTCGTTTTCTTGTTCTTCGGTTTGAGGCATAAAGCGTACACGGAGCATTTTTGACTTACTATCGTAATGCAGCACATTTATAGGGATATGTACGTTTCTACTTAGTGCGTGGCTCCATGAGGTTAATATCGCGCCCTCGGGCACGTAAGCACCTTCTCCCTTTAATCGAAGCCGAGCCCCGCCAAGCGACATGTCTACTAAATCACCCACCCATCCTTGACCGTTCTCACTCTTGATAACCACACTATTGGTAGCGGGCAAGCGTGCCTGGCTACGAACTTGTTTTCTTTCTAATAATACACTGAGTACAGACAGCAGTAATATTAAATTGAACACGTTCCAAAGCATTACCACTACGGTTAATTCTCGGGTGATCGGCTCAGTGATAAATTTATAAACACCAGAGCCTAGTGCGAAAGTGATGACCAGAATAAGCCAATAAAATACGGTTGAAAGTGGCGACACAAATGTCTTTTCCAGGCTTTCTCCTTTGGGCGTTACAACAAAAGAAGGAGCGCGAGGTTTTAGGAAGACTTTTACCAAGGCATTCAACGTAAAAGCACATTGTAATATTTCATATAATTCTGAGACCAGCGGCCATCGAGTTCGACCAAAAAGCATGGTTGATATCATGTAGGTAGCGATAACGTGAGGTATAGTGAAGGCAAAGATTTCAAGTAATGACGCGTGATACACCTGAAGCCCAAAAACCAAATATGCTAGCGGCATTAGCAAGAAAATAATACGGGCGAAAGGAAACAGCCAAAACATGATTGAACTCATGTAACCCACCCGCTGGTGCCATTTCAGGCCTTCCGCTTTGAATGGTTTTTTTAATAATAAAATTTGCGTCATTCCCTGCGCCCAACGCATACGTTGCTGAATGAATGCATCAAATGTTTCAGGGGCGAGTCCGCTTACCATTGGCCGATCAACATATACTGATTCATAGCCCATTTTATGCAAATCAAGCGCAGTTTCTGCATCCTCTGTAATAGAATCACCCGAGATCCCCCCCACCAAGTCCAGATGCTTCCTTCGCATTAAAGCAGCCGAGCCGCAAAAGAATGAGCTCCCCCAATAGTCTAGCCCCTTTTGGATGGTGCCATAGAACATGTCATTTTCAGACGGCATACGGGTAAATGCCGAGAAATAGTTTCGTTCTACCGGATCGGGATTAGCCATAAAATGAGGAGTCTGAACTAAGAACACTTTTTCATTTCTAAGCATCCAAGGGACAGTTCTATCTAGAAAATCTGAAGTGGGCACATGATCTGCATCAAGAATTACAATTAACTCACCCGTAGTGTTGTGTATTGCGCTATTAACATTACCCGCCTTGGCGAATTCATTTTTTTCACGCGTGTGATACGTAACACCAAGGCGCGAACAAAGCGCCTGGAGGTCCTGTCTTCGCTGCTTTGCTGAAGCCGCTGAAACCGGATTATCTGCATTGATTTTTTGATCTGTTCCGCCGTCGTCAAGCAAATGGATGTAAAGCTTATCCTTTGGATAATCCAGCATTTGTGCGGCACGAATTGTGACCTCTAATATCTCTTCATCTTCGTTATAACTTGGGATCATTACGTCAACGCTCGGCAGCGTAGATTTGTCTTTACCTTCCAATGTCAGAAGAGGACGACTTAAAGGAAAAGCATTCACGATTGCGCCCAATACGGAAGTTATCCCAGCGTAAATTTCTGCGCCAAACAATAGCCAAACTGCAATCATAGAAAGCACATCAGAATAAGTGAGCGTATAAATACCACGCCATAATAAATACCTCACGCTAAGTGCTATGGCGAGAACGAGCGCAAGTACTCTGAATAAGTTCTGGTATTTTTGAGAATGCCTGGCTTCTTTACTGCAAAGCGATATGAAAATGAGAATAGTAACGGAAGCCAGGAGTTGCCCGAGTGCATCCATCGGAGCCAAAAGTAGCGCCCCAAGAACGAACGACGCTACTAGTAAAACAGCAGTAAGGTGTGACGTGTAGTGATGTTTATGTGTTTGCGAATGATCCAACGTTGCGATCCAGAATGTGTATGTGCGTTACACTTGCATAGTTCGCCCTGTTGATTAACGTCATCTTTCCGTCTGCGATCTCTACCTCATGATTGCTCTTGTAAAACAAACTAGAGATATGATCTCTGCGCTTTCTGTCGCTCTTAGATACTAAGAACCACGCTGGGTACGTCGCAACTCCGAAAGCGGCGACCGCACTTAGAACATAGAAAACGACTGGCGACATAGACGGTGCTAAGTACAGGGAAAATAAAAACATAGCCGTGCTCAATACCGTAAATATACCAGTAATTTTACGTAAGCGTATAACTTTAATAAGTTTATTCTCTGCATCAAGTAGCAGGTTGAGACGTTTCTTCCACAGGTTTTCTGTTTCTAGACTTGTTCGAGTCTCAACTAGACGAGGTTGCTCACTTGCCGAAACAGCATTGCGAAAATGCCTCGCGCGCTCAAATACGTTAACCGCAGTGCCTTTGTCTATCGCACTTTGAAACGATTGCTCAAGCAAGTCAGACTGATTAGATTGTTGTGTATTTTCCACTAATTTCACTGCGCATACTCCCCTCATTACTACACGTTGAGTCTACTTCCACATATTCAGAGGAAAAATTGCTGAAACCATACTTACTGATTAGAAATGATACGCTTATATTTGGATAAAGATATTGAACTTTAGCCCATTGAACTTTGGTATACCCCTTTAAAAATAAGGCGCGCAGAGATTTGATATGATATTTGTTGACCGTTTGGTTAAGTATTTTTAAGAATTCTAACCATCGGAAACTGATCTTTTTTTGAGCAAAATGAGAGGGAAATTAGACTAATTGATTAGATAAAGGTATTGAAGGTTTTAACTAGGGTTTGCGCAGCTTACTTAAAATACTGATCAAATTGCTTACATTGAATACCGTGCCGAAAATACTTCCTACAGAAATGGCATACAGCAGCCCCAAAGTTTCAGCTAGAAGAAAGACTTTTCTAATAGTATGTGTGTTGCGAATAACCAGTGAACCCACTGTGAAAATAAGTGACGACGCATAGGCAATGAAAATGATCCAGCTGTGATCTAGTACAAACCATTCATAAGCCAGAAAGCCTAAATTCACTGCAACAAAGAAAAATAAAATAGCGTTGCTTCTGTGTTTGATCGCAATGAAGTTACGAACGCTGGCAAGTAGAGTACCGATGCCTGCGGCCATAGCGTCTAGCATAAAAAAGTGCACGCTAAGTGCGCTCAAGGCAAAGGCAGAAATAAGCAAATATCTGTCTACATTGGTTTGGCGATACCCAATAAAATTCAATACAACGGCTATCGCGCCAAAGCCTTCTGCGATTATGTTCATTTATAAAAGCTCATTCAAAATTTAAGGTAAAAAGGCTGACAAAGGGCTTTGTATTCAATTGTGTAATTGCCCTGCGCGTCTCTAATCGTTAATGTTGTCTTACTCGCCTCTTCAGTAATTACCCCGACATTTTCAATTGGCGATAATGTGGAAGTTAACGCTAGCTTTCTAAAGTGGAATGCACAAAGGTAAGGAGCGCTGTTAGATTCATGCCTGACGTAAAGCTGCTTTTCTAACGCGAAGCCATGGGAAGCGGCGATCTGAATTACCCTTGCTTCTAGCGAAAAAGGATAAACGCAATACAAATGCCCGTTTAATTCAAGCATTTCTTGGCTGACCTCAAAAAACTCTTCTGCACTAAGCGCCAAAGTCTGCCTTGCCAAATTTCGAGACTGGCTCTGCTGGTTGTAAGCATTTGAACGTTTGGCGGGCGAGTCGAAGTAAGGCGGATTTGAAATGACGACATCGTACAAATAGGGCGATGTAAAACTATTTACATCACAACAGCGGGCAAATAATTGGTTAGCCCACTTTGAATTTTTAAAATTCAACGCGGCCTGCGCGGTTGCATCTTCATCAATTTCTATCGCGTCTATTCGAACGGCTCGCTGATTATCAATACGCTGTTCATCGGCACTACTATGAAAACTATGCTCCGACTTTTGCGCCATCATCAGCGCAAGAATGCCACTCCCTGTTCCAATATCTAGGATATGCGTCGCCGTACCTGGCTCAGCCCAACTTCCTAAAATTAGGCTGTCAGTGTTCACTTTCATGGCGCAATTGTCCTGCGCTACGGTGAATTGTTTACAGCGGAACATAAGAAAGTCATATTACCTAATGCGTTAAAAGCCGCGCATTCTATACCAAGTCGGGTTGTGCTTCACGTTAACGTTGTGACATTTACTGCCAGCGCTGCAGCGACATCATGTTCCTGGCCACATCAACAGCATGAACCGGGCGGAATTTCTTTAGCGGCCCTTTCATAATGCTTTGCCAAATAGGCGCGGTTTTCTGCGCTATATCTTCTAGTGTTCTCGACTCATCACGACTGCCTAACAACAACGATGGACGCACTGCAGAGGCATGAGGTAATTGCGGCATTCGCATGATCGCGTTTTCAAGCTCACCTTTTACGCGTAAATAAAAGTTACTGCTTTTAGCATCAGCGCCAACCGAAGATATCCACACAAAGCTGTCTGCGCGCTGTGCACGGGTAAGCTGTGCGGCAACATGCACATACTCAAAATCAACGCGGCGAAAGGCTTGTTTGGACCCCGCCTTTTTGAGTGTAGTTCCTAGGCAGCAATACACATGGTTTACGCTAAAGTAACCTTGGTAGTCTTGTAAGTTGTTAAAGTCGATAACCACAGGCTTTAAGCGTTTGTGGGGGTCGTTAAACATGCTAGAAGAAAGTGGCTTTCTGACTAAGCAGGTTACTTCGTTGTACCGTCTGTCCTGTAACAGCATATTTACAAGCGTTCGTCCTACTAAACCTGTCGCTCCTAGCACCATTGCGGATTTCATACGTCGCACCTTGTATCATAAATTGATATAACTACAATCAAACCTTCGACAGTCAATTATGCAGATAAAAATGAAAAAAGCCCTTTTAATTGGAGCCGCTATGCTCTCTACTGCTTTAAACGCTGAAACGCTCACAATCGAGCGTATTTTCTCTTCACCTTCTCTTGATGGCGATGCCCCCCGCTCATTAAAAGTGTCACCCGATGGTCAACGAGTAACATTCCTTAAAGGTAAGCAAACCGACTACGAACGCTTAGATCTGTGGGAATATCACATTGAAAGTGGTCAAACTCGCATGCTGTTCGACTCAAACGACCTTCAAAGCGGCGAAGAAGTCCTGTCTGATGAAGAAAAAGCGCGACGTGAGCGTATGCGCTTATCTGGTAGCGGCATTGTTAGCTACCAATGGTCAGACGATGGTAAAGCGCTGTTATTCCCGCTGGGCGGAGACGTTTTCTATCACAAGTTAGGCGAAAAAGGCGCAAAACAGCTTCTTGATACTGAAGCATTTGAAACTGATATTAAATTATCACCAAAAGGCAACTATATTTCTTTTATCCGCGACCAGAACCTTTATGTTAAACATATAGAGTCAGGGAAAGAGACAGCAATTACCAAAGAAGGCGGCGGCAACATAAAATTTGGTATGGCTGAGTTTGTAGCCCAAGAAGAAATGGGCCGCATGACCGGATATTGGTGGTCGCCAGATGAAACTAAAATTGCTTTTACCAAGGTTGATGAAAGCCCAGTAGACGTGATCACGCGTTCTGAAATCTATGCTGACGACATCAAACTTATTGAACAAAAATACCCAAAAGCGGGGACGCCAAACGTATTGGTTGAACTTGCTATTCAAGACATCAACTCTGGCGATCGCACCTGGGTTGATTTAGGTAAAGACAAAGACATTTATTTTGCCCGCGGTAAGTGGATGCCAAATAGCACTACCTTTACCTACCAGTGGCAAACGCGTGATCAGCAAACGTTAGAGCTGCGCGCGTTTGACCTTAACAGCAAAAAAGAAAACGTGCTGCTTACAGAATCAAGCAACACGTGGGTAAACCTGCATGACGACCTTTACTTCCTAAAAGACAAAGGCCAATTTATTTGGGCGTCAGAGCGCGACGGTTTTAAACACCTTTACCTATTTAACAACAGCGGCGAAATGGTTAAGCAGTTAACCAAAGGTGATTGGGTAGTTGATAGCGTTGAAGCCATTGATACCGCAAATAACCGCTTGTTCTTCTCTGGCCGCAAAGACACACCACTAGAAAGTCATGTTTACAGCGTACCTTTAGATGGCGGCGAAATTTCGCGTATCACTGAACTAGGCGCGTATCACAGCGCGGCATTTAGCAAAGATGCCTCTATCTTTATTGACCGTTTCTCAACGATTAACTCTCCTGCACAAGTTAGCCTAAATAGCGCCACTGGCGAGCGAATTACCTGGCTTGAAGAAAACAAAGTTGAAGAAGGCCACCCTCTGCACGCTTACATGGATAGCTGGACGGCACCTGAGTTTGGTGACATCACCACTAAGGATGGTGCAACCCTTAAGTATCGAATTTACACGCCTGACAGTGCCAAGCAAAACCCTAAACAGAAGCACCCTGTTATTGTTTACCTTTACGGCGGCCCGCACGCACAAGTGGTAACAAACAGCTGGGCGGGTAACCGTGGTTTGCTTTTCCAACACTGGGTTGACCAAGGTTATGTAGTATTTACGTTAGATAACCGCGGCTCTAACTATCGCGGTAAAGGCTTTGAAGATCCTATTTATAAAAAAATGGGCTTTATTGAAGTGGACGATCAGGTTGCAGGCGTAGAGTTCTTGCGTACGCTTGACTACGTTGACGCTGAGCGTATTGGTGTTCATGGCCACAGCTATGGCGGCTACATGACGCTAATGACCATGTTCAAAGCGGGCGATTACTTCGCAGCGGGCGTGTCAGGTGCGCCGGTGACCGACTGGCGCTTATACGATACCCACTACACTGAACGCTACATGGGCAACCCAAATACGGATGACGATGCCTACACCGCATCTTCAGTATTCCCTTACGCAAAGGACTTGAAAGGCGACCTCTTGATTTACCACGGCATGGCAGATGACAACGTGTTGTTTACCCATTCAACCATGCTCTACAAGCACCTTCAAGACTTGGCAATTCCATTTGAAACTATGGATTACCCGGGCAAGAAGCACAGCATCCGTGGTAAGCAAACGGGCATTCACTTATACAAAACCATAACTAACTTTTTCAATAGAACGATTAAGTAGCAATAAGTAAATGAAATATAAGGGTATAAAGAGAACTTATCTTTATACCCTTTTTTTTGGTTATTAAACTTTATAATAATTTTTTGCTACAAGGTTTGTTAAATTTTTTTTCATAGTGTAGGTTCAAAAACGAGCATTTTGCTTACCCACCACAAAAAACAATCAAAAAGGTGGGAACGAACAACAGGTGAAATAGTGTGGTACCTATGAAAAATAATAAATTTACCCCTTCTTTAATCGCTGCTGGCTTGGCACTTTCAAGCTTCGGCGCTCTTGCAGACAACGACCGTTATATTATTCAAGTAGACAACAACGCCAAAGGCATTGTCAAAGCACTTGCAAAACAGTCTGGTGCAGAAATACACGTTGATGCCGACGGCTTTATTGCTGCAACCTTCAGCGGTAAGTCACTAGACGACGTAAAAGGCTTACTTAACAATCCACATGTAAAACTGGTTGAAGCTGACCAAAAACGTGTACCGCTAGCGCTTTTTAACGACGACGCGGGCGATCCAACACAAACCCAATTAACACCCTATGCGGTTTATCAATCACAAGCTGATCAGGTTGTATTTGATAGCAACGCTGGCATGAAAGTATGTGTCATCGACTCGGGGCTAGATTCATCGAATGCTGATTTTAATTGGTCTGCGATTACCGGTGATAACGATGTTGGTACAGGCAACTGGTTTGAAAACGGCGGTCCTCACGGCACACACGTGGCAGGTACCATCGGCGCGGCAGATAACGGCCTTGGTGTAGTGGGCATGGCACCTGGTGTTGATATGCACATCATCAAAGTATTTAACGCTTCTGGCTGGGGCTATTCATCAGATCTAGCGCAAGCAGCACAGCTTTGTTCTCAAGCTGGTGCCAATATTATTAACATGAGCCTTGGTGGCGGCGGTGCAAACTCTACAGAAGAAAATGCGTTTAAAGACTTCGTTGCGGCAGGCGGTCTGGCTGTGGCTGCAGCAGGTAATGATGGTAATAGCGTGCGTTCTTACCCTGCAGGCTACTCGTCAGTAATGATGATTGGTGCTAACGACGCCGACAATAACATTGCTGATTTCTCTCAGTATCCGTCGTGCACCACAGGTCGTGGTAAACGCGTTACTACCGACGAGACCATCTGTGTAGAAGTCACAGCAGGTGGTGTAGATACTCTATCTACCTATCCAGCAGGTGGTGCGTCACTATCTGCAATGAGCGCTGACGGGGTTGGCTTTGCATCATCGGCGATGGAAAACACTGGTACAGTATCAGCGGCGACTTACTTTCTTGGCTTAGGTGATACGGTAGATACCGGCGCAGCAGGCAAAGTTTGTGTTATCGACCGTGGTAGCGTGTCGTTCTACGACAAAGTTAACAACTGTGAATTATCAGGTGGTATTGGTGCTGTTATTGTAAATAACGAGCCGGGCATGCTTTACGGCACCCTAGGCGATACAAACAATACATCTATCCCTGCTGTAGGTGCAGCATTCGAAGATAGAAGCGCATTAGTTGCAGCATCTACCATTGATATCTCTATTGGCGCAAGCGACTACGGCTACATGAGTGGTACATCAATGGCAACACCAGCCGTTGCAGGTATTGCAGCACTGGTATGGTCAAACCACCCAACGTGTACAGGTGAAGAAATTCGAAGTGCACTTAAAGCAACCGCGATGGACGCGGGGGCCGCGGGCAAAGACGACTTCTTTGGTTATGGTATCGCCCAGGCGGCTGATATGAACACGTACCTTACTCAAAATGGTTGTGCTGGCGGTGGCGATACTGGCGGTGGCGATACAGGTGGTGGTGACACGGGAGGTACGGGTGACCTGACCCTAACTGCTAATGGCTATAAGGTAAAAGGCACACAAAGAGTGGATCTTTCTTGGGCTGACGCTACGTCATCAAATGTTGATGTATATCGCGACGGCAACGTGATTGCTACCACGGCGAACGATGGCGCTTATACTGATGCCCTTAACGTTAAAGGCGGCGGTAGTTACAGTTACCAAGTGTGTGAGGCCGGCACTACTACCTGTTCAGCAAGTGTTAGCGTGGTTTTCTAAGGCTTTAGCGGTTTATGTTTCTGGCATGAAATTGCAATGATTCGCAAACATATTGTCGAAACTGAATTTGAAAGAAACTAAAAAAGCGGGCAGTTCACACTGCCCGCTTTCTTTTCATTAACCGTAAACTAGTTAAGCAAAAGCGCCTAGCTAAACATTTGCGTTGCTAAGTTTTGCTGTACCGCCTGTGCAGACGATGCACTTAGTTCAATCTCAATAGGATCGGCTTTACCCGACAGCCAGATTTTAAGCTCGGCGTCAGTATCAAAATGCCCTGCCGTCTCAACGATAAACTGCGTGATAGATTTGTAAGGAATGGAGTGATAGTTCACTTTACGCCCGGTCAGGCCCTGCTTATCAATAAGAATTAGGCGTTTGTTCGTGAATACACTTAAATCGCGCACTAGCTTAAACGCAGAAGTAACGGTTTCGTTAGCAGCAAGTATAGGCGTAAGCTCTTCTTGAACGTCTGAAGCGCTAGTCTCGCTCGCATTACCCATGATGGTATCAAATAAACCCATGACATTTCCTTTTAGGCAGAGGCAAGTTTAACTCGCCATTGAACTCTATGCGCCAGTGGCTTGGGTTTATCTAAAGCAAAGCCCTGACCGAAATCTACTTTAAGCTCTCGTAAAACTTCGGCGGTCGCATTATCGACCACAAACTCGGCCACGGTCTGTTTACCCATACTGTGCGCGATATTATTTATCGCAGTTACTGTAGCATGATCAATAGGATCGTGAACGATATTTCGCACAAAGGAGCCGTCGATCTTAACGTAATCAACATCTAGATTTTTAAGGTAGGTGAACGAGGACATACCTGCACCGAAGTCGTCTAAGGCAAAGCTACACCCCAAATCGCGTAGTGTGGAAATAAAGTGTTTTGCAGCGCTTAAGTTAGTTACCGCTGTTGTTTCTGTAATCTCAAAACAAATTTTCTCAGCAGGTACAGAAGTACTTTGCATACGCTTGGCAATCTTGTGCAGCGCCATCTCATCACCCAATGTAATACCCGATAAATTAATCGCGACTTTACCCACGTTATCGATGTGAGCGGGGTTACGTTCAAGGGTTTTAAGGGTGTTATCTACCACCCACATATCCACTTTGTTCATTAAACCGTGACGCTCTGCTAACGGGATGAAGAGGCCTGGGCTTATAAGGCCACTGTCTTTTGCATTTAGACGAAGCAAAATCTCGTAATGCTGAAGTTGGGCGGCCTTTTCTTGATAGGGCATGTTAAGCGGCATGATAGCTTGGCTATACAACTCAAACCCATCGTTTTGTAATGCGTGATGCAAGGCATGTAACACCTGGTTTTCACTGTCATCAATGGCCATCTGTGAGTCGTTATCATGGAACACAAAGTAACGGTTTCGCCCCAGGTGTTTAGCTTTGTAACATGCGTTGTCGGCCGCTTTAATTAATGCTTCTGCGCTTTGTGTACTCTCGTTTATCTCGATAACGCCAATGCTTGCTCCCACAAAGAACAACTTGTCGTCATAGACAAAACGATAATTTGAAATCGCCAATAAAAGCTTGTCTAGGCGCTTGGTCACCTCATCCAAACTTTGATTGCGAAATATAATGCAGAACTCGTCTCCCCCTATTCGGGCAAGCAAGTCTTGCCCATTCACGTATTGCCTAAATATGGTGGAGATCTCTTTTAGTAGCTTATCACCGGCTGGATGACCACAGCTGTCGTTTACTAACTTGAATCTATCCATATCAATAAAGCACATCACGCTTTGCTTGTGGTAAGCGCGAGGCGAGTTTATGCTCGCTACTCTTTTAAGACTAAGTTGATTTAAAGCCTTGCTCTTGCCCTGCTGACCAGCCGCTTCATTCGTTTCATCAAGGATCGCTCGCAGTTTTTCATCAAATGCATAGCGATTAAACAGCCCGGTTAACTGGTCATGATTAGCTTGAAAATACACTTCTTCCTGCAGCGCCAGCTCTTTCGTCACATCGCGGGCTATGCCTTCAACGGCAACCAGTAATCCTTGCTCGTCGACGATAGGCGTGTCTGAAAACTCAATCGCTAACGGCTCGCCGACTTTACCTTGATAATGCACAATATAAGGCTCGGGCTTTTGGCCACGGGCAATGGTTTGGCGTATTTCAAATGTTTCATCAGGTACTTGGCGAACATATTTCGACTCGTTCGCACAGAAATCCTCTGCGCTAAACCCTAAAATCTTTTCAATACCCGCGCTCACATAAATAAAGTTGTGCTCTACGGTTTTGGTGTAAACAAAGTGGCGGTGCATGCCATCAACTAAGCGGCGATACTTTTCTTCGCTGCGCTTTAAGTCGTGCTGGGCGCGAAAACGTTCGGTAACATCTCTTACGGTTACCGCAATATTATCACCGGCTTTTACCACCTGGACTTTTATCCATTGAGGCGCAATTTTATCACTATCGATGGCAAGGTGAGCTTCATAAGGTACCCCAAGTTCAGCAACGTTTTTGACGTTTTTAAATTCGCTGCTTAAACCTAAATAGCGCGTCTGCTCGGCTAAGCTCATAGACCGCAATACATCACATGAACCGCGAAATAAATAGCGGCTGTATGAGTTTGCTTCCACTAGAGAAAAGTCATCATCTGTTGGCTGATAAATAAGAAGCGCATCAAGGGAAGCTTCGCTAGCGGTGAGATAACGCTGCTGACTTAAAGATAAATTAACCGCTCCTTTAAGCTGCTTGTGCAGCACGTAACTCACCAGCGCCGACATAAGCGAGCCAATCACGATAATTAACAAGCCAGCATTATATGGACTTTGCTGAGACTGCATGGAAAGGGAAAAATTGCGTTCTAAAAAGTTGAAAGGCAAAAGCGACACCGTAGTGCCATCATTGACTAACTCACCGCTTTGAAAAAGCGTTGCACTGTCGGCTTTGAGCCGAAAATTAAACTGCGGGCCTACTAACTCGCCTAACATCACGGTTAATATAGTCTGTACGTCGAACCCCGCCACCAAAAATCCGTGCTCAGGCTCTTGAGGGCTTATGGCCCTGCCTACAAGGATAAAGTGATGTTGAGCGGCATCTGAATACAAAAGTGTGCTTTCCAAATCCTCGGACAAACGCGATATGTTTAAGCCCAATGCATCCATAGGATTGCCAATTAAGCTGTTGTCTATACGGGTTTTAATACCGGAGGGTGGCGTTGCCACCCACGCTATCTCACCGCTAGCATCAATAAATACCAGCGATGAAAAGCCTCTCTGCATAGCCATTAATGACAAAGCTTGCGCATTAAACCAGTCTACTTGGTTTGGTTCAAAGGTGGGCCAGTTTCGCATAAGGTTGTGCAGCGCTTGAATACGTTCGCTTGAGAAAACTTCAAGACTAATTTTTACCTGCTCTGCAACCGACTGCGCTTTAGAAATACGTGCTGCGCGTTCATCGTTTTGAATAAAAATGCCCGCAGAAACGAATAAAAAGGTGAGAAAAAGAAACAAAACCGTAGGTAAGGCGTAAATACGATGGTTGTGTTTGCTTAACATGTGCCTGTCTCCGGTAACTTGCGCCGGTATACTAAAGTAGAATTATGAAATAAATATGAATTGTCTTATGCACTTGGTGGTATAGGCTCTGGCGTTATCCAATAGTATCTGGCACTGTAAGATATCCGTTTTCCTTTTAGTGCGTAAAAGCCCTTATCGGCGCTAACCTATTAAAAAATTAAAGTGAAAAGAACGTTACGTAATGAGTATTTCCCCAAATTTCGAAGATATAAAACAAGCCTATGAACGTATAAAAGGCGACGTAAAGAAAACGCCAATTGTTGAATCTTCGTTGCTCAACAAGTGGATGGGCAACCGCATTTTGTTCAAAGCGGAGTGCTTACAGACCATCGGGGCATTCAAAATTCGCGGCGCAATGAATTTCTTAGCCCGGTTGAAAGAGGAAGGTCGTTTACCGAAGCATGTGGTTGCCAATAGTTCTGGAAATCATGCTCAGGCAGTAGCCTATGCAGCGTCTCACTTTGGTATTAAGGCCACTATTTTTGCGAGCGAGACCATTTCACCAATTAAAGCTGCCGCTACGCAAAGCTATGGTGCTGAATTAAAACTATTCCCTACCCGTCCAGAAGCAGACGCGGCTGTCGAGCAGGCCTCAAAAGCACCAGACACGGTCTGGATACCGCCGTTTAACCACAAGGATATTGTGGCAGGACAAGGCACGGTAACGTTGGAAGCGCTTAACGAAATTGGTGAGGTGGATGCTGTCTTTGCGCCGTGTGGTGGCGGAGGGTTATTGTCGGGCTCATTACTGGCAACTCGCGCACTACAGCCAAATGCATTGGTCATTGGCGCTGAGCCCGCCGAAGCGAATGATGCCTCTATGTCGTTGCAAGCTGGTGAGATCATTGCTTTAGACTATGCTCCAAATACCTTAGCAGACGGTGCAGCCACGCCATCTGTTGGCGATGTAACGTTTCCTATACTGCAAGAAATAGACGATTTCTACGAAGTAGATGAGCTGCAGATTGCTTATTGGACGCAATGGTTACATCATTTATTGAAGCTTCATATAGAGCCCACGTGCGCGATGACCATGGCGGCAGTAGCGGCCTGGGCTGCCAACACTCCACCTGGGCAAACCGCCCTTGTTATATTGAGTGGCGGCAACATAAGTCAGTCTAGCATGGCAAAGATTTGGGAAAGAGACTTTTTGTTGCAACCTCCCATTCTTGACCTTGATGACGAAGACGAATTTGAAGACACCGAGCGTGTTGAGGCATAGCGTTGCGTTAGCGCGCAGCTATAGAAACTCGAGCAGCTCGGTATAAAAACTAAAAA
This sequence comes from Alteromonas sp. 5NW40-0090, assembly GCF_057552975.1. Taxonomy (NCBI): domain Bacteria; kingdom Pseudomonadati; phylum Pseudomonadota; class Gammaproteobacteria; order Alteromonadales; family Alteromonadaceae; genus Alteromonas; species Alteromonas sp. 5NW40-0090. The sequence continues at coordinate 147,253 of NZ_BAAJLT010000011.1, read as the reverse complement.
AACAGAAATAAAAGAGGCAGAAACTCACTATGAACTCTACATTGTCGGCACTGACATTTAAAAAGCACTCGCTTTCAAAACTACTCACAGCAACATTTGTAACGACGACAACGTTAGCTGCTATGACTGCATCTCTTACGGTAGATGCCGCGACGCTTGTTGAGAACGTAAAAGGCTACACCTTAAATGAAAAGGGTGAACTCACAACTTTTAAAAATCTTCTTTTGGACGAAGGTAAGGTCGTTGCGCTGGACGTAGATAAAGGTAAAACCTCTATTGATGACACCATAGACGGCAATGGTAAAGTCATGCTGCCTGGTCTTATCGACGCTCATGGTCACCTTCTCGGCTTAGGAGCAAACTTACTAGAAGTAGACTTGCGAGAAAGCAAAAGTGCCCAAGACGCAGCTAAAATGGTTGCCGAATACGCCTTCGCAAACGGACAACAAGCTTGGATCACCGGGCGTGGCTGGAATCAAGAGTTATGGTCTGACCGAGCGTTTCCAACCGCTGCGGATTTGGACAAAGTTGTTTCTGATAAACCGGTAATGCTTACTCGAGTGGACGGTCATGCGGCGTGGGTTAACACAAAAGCCATGGAGCTAGCTGGCATCACGAAAGACACTGAGTCACCTGTTGGCGGTGAAATTATCAAAGACGCCAACGGCAAACCCACAGGCGTATTTATTGATAACGCATCACTATTAATCGAAGAACACTTACCAAAAGCCAGTAACGCGATATACGAGCAACAATTACATGCCGCAGGTGAGCACTTACTAGCAAATGGCGTTACGTCAATGCACGATGCTGGCGTAGGCAGAGACGTTTACGATTTCTATTTAAAAGAAGCGGTAGAAGGTGACTTGCCCGTGCGTATTTATGCCATGGTGAGTGCAACAGACCCTGACCTCAGCACTATGCTGGGCAACGGCACCATTCGCGACAAAGACGATTTCTTATATATTCGTTCGGTAAAAGCCTATGGCGATGGCGCACTTGGTAGCCGAGGCGCAGCATTGCTTGAACCTTATTCAGATGCACCGCATCAACATGGTTTGCTGTTAACTCAACCAGAAGATATGACCCAACTGTTTACCACAGTTATCGGTGCAGGCTTCCAGCTTAACTACCATGCCATTGGTGATAAGGCTAACCATGTTGCACTGAACGAGTTTGAAACCACGTTTAAGAGTATTGGCGGCAGCGAACTGCGCAACCGCATTGAGCATGCACAGGTGATTGCGCCTGACGACCTAGCCCGCTTTGCTTCGCTAAAGGTCTTACCTTCCATGCAGCCTACTCATGCCACCAGCGATAAGAACATGGCGGAAGATCGCCTTGGCAAAGATCGTATGAAAGGCGCTTACGCGTGGAAAACGCTACTCGATTCAGGCATTGCACTGCCTTTAGGCTCTGATTTCCCTGTTGAGCTTGCTAACCCATTTTACGGGCTTCACGCTGCAGTTACGCGCCAAGACAGAAACAATCAGCCCGTAAAAGGCTGGTATGCCCACGAAGCGTTAACCATAGAACAAGCTTTTAAAGGGTTTACGTTAGATGCGGCCTACGCAGGGCACATGGAAGATACCTTGGGCACACTGACGCCAGGAAAATGGGCAGACTTTATCTTAGTCGACCAAGATATTTTTACTATTGATGCCAAAGACATTTGGAAAACCGAAGTACACGCTACTTATGTGGCTGGAGAAGAAGTTTTTTCTAAATGAGTAGCGAAAACAAAAGCCTGTTAACCAAAGGGATTGGCGGCATTGGCGCTGCCCTTTTGGTGTTAAATGGCCTTATTGGGGCGGGCATTTTTGCTCTGCCCGCTAAAATGGCCGCTGAGCTCGGCGCTTTCAGCCCTTACATCTTTTTGATTTTTGGCGCGCTAATGCTGGCCATTGTGTGGTGTTTTGGGCAACTAGCGGCGCTGTACCAAGAAACCGGTGGACCTGTGGTGTACGCCCAGAAAGGCTTCGGCGACGCAGCGGCGTTTCAAACTGGCTTTATTTACTATTTAGCTCGCGCAACCGCGATTGCCGCCAACATGCACGTGTTATTGCTGTACGCCGGCTATGTGTGGCCCGAACTGAATGCGGGAATAGGCAAGTCATTCGCTATTATCGCGCTTACCACAGCACTAATCGTCGTGAATATTGTCGGCCTTAAGGCCGCCATGCGTTCACTCGATACTATCTCGGTGCTAAAACTCCTGCCTTTTGTGGCGCTTATTGCGGTTGGTTACTGGCAGCTCGATTTCTCTACTGCGCTAACACGTTCTTCGGAAACCGTTATACCTGCGTTTGACACCATATCTGCTGGTGCCCTACTTACGCTTTACGCTTTTATTGGTTTTGAAACGGTAGTGGTCACAAGCGGCGAGACCAGTTCGCCGAAAAAGACCATACCTAGGGCATTAATGCTTACGGTTTCAGGTATTGCCATATTTTACTTTTGCGTGCAGTGGCTTTATTGGCACACCGTAGGGCCTGCAAAGCCAGATAGCGCACCGCTTATTGCGCTCGCCAACATGATATTTGGCGAAACTGGGGCGCTTATAATGACGCTAACCGCCGTGGTGTCGGTTGCCGGTAACTTACTGGCGAATATGATTTCTACGTCTCGACTGACGTTCTCTATGGCGCAGCAGTCACTTATTCCCGGTAAACTGGGACAGAAGTTAGGCGAGATTCATGCGTCTTTTGCTACCCCAGCAGTTTCCATATCAATACTGGGAATATTTGCAGGTACTATGGCACTTAGCGGTAGCTTTGTGTGGCTGGCTATTTCAAGCGTGCTTGCACGGCTTGTGGTTTACGCCGTGTGTGTAGTGGTGCTGATGAAAGCTCAGCGGGCGTCTTTACAGGGGACTCGCTTGCAAGGGGCTTCCTTGCAGAGCGCTTCTTCACAAAGCAGCTTTCAGCCCGACACTTCTGAAAAAGATGCTTATTTCAACGGTTCTGCAGGCGCATTTGTCAGCCCTGTAAACCTGTTTCGACGTCTGATACCCTTTGTCGCACTAGCAGTTTGCGCTTGGTCTATTGCGCAGTCTTCAACCAACGCGTGGCTATTTTTACTGGGCGAATTAGTGGTTGGCGCACTGCTCTATTTTGCTCAAAGCAACAAAATATCAAAAGGTTAAACCGTGGAAATTCAAGTTATACCCGTTACGCCCTTTGCCCAAAACTGTTCATTAATTTGGGACTCATCCACTAACAAAGGCGCATTTGTCGACCCAGGTGGCGACATTGAAAAGTTGATTGAAGCTGCATCGAATAAAGGCGTGAGTATAGAGAAAATTATACTCACTCATGGGCACTTAGATCATATAGGTGGTACTGTCGCCATAGCAGAACATTATGGTGTACCCATTGTTGGGCCGCATATTGGCGACAAGTTTTGGTTAGATGCACTTATGCAGCAAAGCCAGATGTTTGGCTTTCCACCGGCCCAGCCTTTTGCTCCCAATGAGTGGTTAAATGACAACGACACCATTTCAGTGGGCAATTTAACGCTAGAGGTGCTGCATTGCCCGGGTCATACGCCTGGACATGTGGTGTTGGTAGAACGCTCAAGTAATCGCGTTATTGTGGGGGATGTCATTTTCGCAGGCTCTATTGGCAGAACTGATTTCCCACAAGGAAATCACCAGCAATTAATCGACTCGATTAAACAGAAGATTATGGTGCTGCCGGATAATATGACGATTTACCCGGGTCACGGGCCAACCACTACGGTTGCAACCGAAAAGGCCACGAATCCTTATATTTCGGGTCAATTCGGATAAAACCTCACGTTGTAACAGCGGTTAAAGAACCAAAAGGCGAGGTGCGTTGAACAAGCTTTTGCTTGTTTCGCCCTCGCCTTTCGCTTATTTAAAGCTTGCTATGCATTCGCTTAGCGCAATGTCTATAAAGCGTTATTAACTAACGCTTACTCGTATGCACCGCTAGCATAATGCAATTCATAGCTGTGGCTATAAATTTCAAGGATGTTGCCAAACGGGTCTTCCATGTAAATCATGCGGTAAGGCTTTTCACCCGGATAGTAATAACGCGGCGCCTTCATTCGCTTTTTACCACCAGCAGCGACAATCTTTTCAGCCAAGCCTTCAACATCTGGGTCTTGAACACAGAAATGAAAGATACCGGTTTTCCAATATTCAAAGTTGTTTTCTGGGTTCTGTTGGTTGCTGAACTCAAAAATTTCAACACCAACACGATCACCTGTTGAAAGGTGAGCAATGCGGAATTTCTCCCAACCTGGACCAAATACATCGGTACACATTTCGCCAATGGCCGAGTCATCTTCAACAATTTCGGTAGGCTTCATGATGAGGTACCAGCCAAGTACTTCGGTATAAAATTTCACGGCAGCTTCTAAGTCAGGTACTGAAATTCCAATATGAGAAAACGTACGTGGATACGGTGTTTTTACTGCTTCAGTCATTACTTACTCCTTTGTAGTGCAAGTTGTCAATATGGCTTAAGCGGCCGTTTAGTAGGCTGTGTCGATACCCCGATTAATTCGAGTGAGTGCAATTTTAATGCAGGTTCGATAACACATTTGATATCGATGTTATCACCAAGCCATTCATTAAAAAGCTCAACGCGAATACCGCTTAAGTGAATGTACATACATAGTAGCTAGACAAAGGAGAAACATGAAATTATGATATTTTCTAAATATGATAAATTTAAGTTATACCTAAATGATAAACCCTATCTGGCTAGACACCTTCATTACTTTAGTAGAAACGGGGAACTTTACGCGCACTGCAGAGCAACGATTTATGACGCAGCCGGGCGTTAGTCAGCACCTAAAGAAACTGGAAGAGACATGCCAGTGTGAACTGGTGGTTCGTTTAAATAAAAGGATCCAGCTAACTGAGCAGGGCCAGCGTGTGTATCAATACGCCAAAGATCAGCAGACAAAAGAGCAAGAATTTATTGATAGCTTAAAGTTCGACGCCCCTTTTGAAGGTAAGTGCATAGTGGCCTGCTCAGGTGCGATTGCTCAGCGTATTTATCCAGCCCTGCTGTCACTGCAAAAGCAGCATAGTGCGCTTAATATTCACGTGGAAGTCGCGCCTCGACGCACAATTTTGTCAGGCATTGCGAACAATGCGCTGGAGCTTGGCATTGTGACAAACCAGCCAGAGAGTGAAGAAATACATAGTGAGTATTTAGGCGAAGAAGCATTGGGGCTTATTCTACCTCGTAGCCTACCTAAGGCGCTTGCTGCACAGGTTCCTGGGTTATCTGAAAACGCGCAGGGTTCGGGTTCGGGTTCGGGTTCGGGTTCGGGTTCGGGTTCGGGTTCGGGTTCGGGTTCGGGTTCGGGTTCGGGTTCGGGTTCGGGTTCGGGAGCAAAAGTAGCAAGCGTATCTGGAAAAGCAAAGAGCAAAACTGATGATGCTAGTTCGTTAAAAGACGTCCTTAACCATCTAGGGCTTATTAACCATCCAGATGCCATGCACTACTTGCAGCGCTATTTTAACGATTGTGGAGAACCAAAGTTAGCCAGTGTTAATCCGAATAAATTGCCTCACACCGGCTACATCAATCAACTTTCGCAAATTCTGCTGCCGGTAAGCGAAGGATTGGGTTACACCGTGCTGCCCACCAGCACACTAGACTTTGTGTCTTTTGCCGACAAACTGTCCGTCTACAAAGCTAAAAATGAAGTAACCGAGCCCCTATACAGTGTTCAAACACCCCACAGCGCTCTACCCGCCCGCTACCAGGCAGTTAAACAAACCATCACCCAAGTATTGGGTTAAAAATTAGTCGTGAAGCGAAGGGTCTGGCGCTACCATTTCGGCTTCTTTTTTATGTTCAGGTACATTCACTTTACCTGAGGCAATGACCTCTCCTTCTTGCCAAAGCTTCCATTCGCCTCGCTCGTAGATATCCCACTGTTCATCATTAGTTAGCGGTTCTGTAGCAATAATGCTTACCACATCCTTAGGTGTGGTTTCAGCTGCAAAATCAATTTCTACTTCAACATCACTTAAACAAGCGGGGCCAAAAGGCGCTCTACGAGTAATGCTAGCTAACTTTGTACTACAGAAGGTAAACAGCCAATCGCCATTGCTCAGCAAGCAATTGAATACACCTTGCTGAGCGTACTCCTTCGCAAGTGAAACTAGCGTTTCAGCTAACTGTTCGGGCATGGCGTCGCGTGGCAAATTCTGTCTAACATTGTTCATGATGTCGCAGAAAAGCTCTTCGCTATCGGTATCCCCTACTGCTTCGTAAATCCCCGTCCGGCGCGAGAAATTAGGAAGCTGTCCGTTGTGCGCAAACACCCAGTATCGCCCCCACAGTTCGCGAGTAAAGGGATGGGTGTTGGCTAAGTTTATGTTACCCACATTAGCCTGACGAATATGGCAAATCGCATTCTTGCTTTTTATAGGCAACTTCGAAACAAAGTCAGCGATGGGTGAAGTGGCGCAAGGCTCGGGATCGTGAAACATACGTACGCCCTTCCCTTCATAAAAAGCAACGCCCCAGCCGTCTTTATGCGGCCCTGTTTCACCACCGCGGCGAGTCAGCCCGGTAAAACTAAAACATAGGTCAGTAGGAGTGTTCGCACTCATGCCTAAAAGTTCACACACAGCGTTGATAACCTATTGCAGTAAATTATTTAAGTATGCAAAGAATACGCAAGCTATCGAGTCTTATCAATTCGACCTTAGGTAAGGGCATCATTTTTTACCTAAGATTCCAGTTTTACAGTGGTTTGGGGTCAGAGTACATTGGTTTGGTGGCGGGGGCGTCTAACGTTGGCGAAATGTACTCTGACCCCGTTACTTTTATGCGGCTTTTACTTTGGTGGTTGTTTCAGGTTGTGAAACGTTAGTTTCTGGTTGGGGTTCGACGCTACTTGGCTCGCTTTGAGTTTGGCTATCACGAACGTTCTTTTGAACCGTTATGGCGGCAAATAAGCTTAAAGTAAACGCCATTCCAAAAAAGCCTTTTTCGCTTAATAAAAGTTCGGCGTTCAGCAACCCAATAATTAACAGTACAATGGCTGACCCAGTAGCTACTGCTGAAGCTAAGAAGTATGCTTTGGTTGTAGGTACACCCTCCATTTTATCGCGCACCGTTTTTTGTAAGCTCACCACAGAAAACAAGCCAAATAGCATAATAGTGAAGTAATAGCCTTTTTCGTTAAGGGCCATAGGCGCGTTATACAAACCTATGAAATAAGCACCTACGCCTACAATGAGTGCTGCTAGTGACGCGATTCGAAACGCTTTAGTGGGTTTATTTATGTGTTGCATAGTAAAACTCCTAAATATTTTCTATTTGACCCGTGTGGGTAAACGTAACTGCCTTGTTTGTTAAATTGTACTTTTGCATATAGCGAGCAAGGCTTCCGAAGGTGGTGGTTTCTACCTTGCGACCGTGATCTGATAAGGTTACGCCATCGCTGAACATACTTGCCAAGCCAAGTTTTGCGCGGCTCATATTTACTTTTTGCGGTATAAAATGCGCTTTTGCATTTACCTTTAGCTTCGCAATATCAGTAGTTGAGTAGATTGCAGCGTTCAAAACATCAAGGGTGTATTCTGTGCAGTTCTGGCGTTCGCTATTAAACGGGTTGGCCACTACCGAATAGCGAGGGTTGTGAAGCAGCTTAGCTTTGTCATCGCGATACAAATTCACTAACGCTTGCTGCACTTCTGTGGAAGGAATAATTATTCCTGCTTCAAGCGCATACGCGCCCCAGAAGAAATCTACAGGATAGTCGGTAATCAAATGACTTTTTCCCTGCTCTTCAGCATCTTGATACAAATTGTGTATTGCATAACCTTTCGCCTTATTGCCATTGCTCAGCTGAATAGTTGAGTAAATCGCAACGGCGGTATGAGTAAAGCGAATGCCTTTCGGCATATCCTCAATAGGTCTGCCACGTCTAGCAATGATAAAAGCTCTCGCCCCTTCACTTGCCGCATACTTTTCTACATTTTTTGAAAAAGTCGCAATCGCTTCTGGCGTAAAAGTGGGCTTACCATGCTGCTGACTACCCGCGCATACGTCATGAATACTAGACATCAACAATACAAAGGCGAACCCGATTGAAGTTAAGTAGGCTTTCATGTCTCACCTACCGCTGAGTATTAGTTGTGGTTGTGATCACTTTAGTTTTGGTAGAAACCACTTGATTTGGAGCGGGGTCGGCAGTAATCACAGTTTCGGTAATCACCAAAGGCTGGTTGTGCGCCACTGACGATTGATGGCTAGCCTGATGAAGGTTACGAGCGCTTTCGTTCACCGCGCTTTCTACCACCGCGCTTCCGGCTACAACCACACTTCCGGTCACTACTACCGGCACTGCCACGACCGCACTTGCTACCGAAGCGGTTGTCGCCAAGCCTTCAGAAGCCGCTAAAACACTGTGCTTACTGGCTTTGCCGCTATGGTCAAAAGAATCATCCGCCATTGCAGAATGAGTAAGAAGCGCACTACCAAGTAGTGCAGTTAACATCAATGTTGAACGTGTATTTTTCATATCACTTGCTCCTAGTTTGTTAAGACAAGGTTTGTCTGAACACTTTCCACACTAGAACCAAGAATAAATTTCGTAAACCAAAATGATTAATGTAGTATTAATTTACACCACAAGTATAAAAAAGTAATACCATGAGCCAGATTAGTCTTGTGTACGACACCTTGAAGCAATGCTTACGGGAACAACGACTTACCTATAAACAGCTTGCAGAAGCGCTTAATGTGAGCGAAGCGAGTGTTAAGCGTAACTTTTCGTTGCAAGCGTTCAGCCTTGATAAGTTAGAGCAAATTTGTGAGTGCTTAAATTTGTCATTGAGTGATTTATTTAGCCTTTCACAAAAACAGCAGGAGAAGATTTCGCAGCTGTCTGAACAGCAAGAAATGGAACTGCTCGCTAACCCTAAGCTACTGCTTGCCGCGGTGTGTGTTCGTGACGGCTGGCGCTTTTCAGAACTCATCGAACATTACGACATTGATGAAGTAGAAGGCATTAAGCTAATGACGACCCTCGACAAGCTTAAGCTCATAGAACTGTTGCCGAACAACCGTTATAAGCTGCTTATTGCCCAAGACTTTCGGTGGATCCCAGGCGGTCCGCTAGAGAAATTTATGGAACAGGAAGTAATGGTGAAGTTTATGGATCCAAAGAAAAACGAGCCATGGATGTTCCGTTTCTATTTACGCGGCCGCTACTCTCAGACCTCGGTTTCGATTATTCAGCGCCGCTTAGAGCAGCTTAGGCAAGAAGCAGCTAAACTCAGCAGTGAAGATAATGCCCTGCCGATTGAAGAACGCCAACACATAGGGCTTTTAATGGCTATGCGGCCCTGGGAACCCTCGCTTTTTGAAAACATGAAACGAAAATAACGCTAACAATGTATATTGGGGGCAGAGTACATAAAATGGAAAAGTACTCTGCCCCGATTAGGTTAGGGGCTCAGCCCCCATTATTGGGAGGCGCTTTTTGCCTGCATGGTGACGGGCACTCTGTTGGAGAGTAGTAGATAAACCATGCTGGCAATGATTAACCCTACAAACCATGCGTAGGCGTAAAGCGTATCGAAAATGGTAGGTACGCTGTCTACAAAGCCAGCTGCGTGCATAAAGCCAGGAATATTAGGCAAAATACCAATAACAAGCGCAGTCACACCCGCCATGTTCCAACCGTTGTTCGCGCCATATTCGCCAGAGTGTTGAAATAGCGCATCTATGTTTAACGTCGATTTTCTTAAGATAAAGTAATCGGCGATTAATATACCCGCGATAGGGCCAAGCAGCGCAGAATACCCGGTAAGCCAGGTAAATAAATAGCCCCCCGCTGTTTCAAGCAGCTTCCAGGGGAAGATAGCAACGCCGATACCAGCGGTTATATAGCCTCCCATTTTGAAGCTTATTTTCGATGGCGCCATATTTGAAAAACCATAGGCCGGGGCAACCATATTAGCGGCTAAGTTTGTGGTTAACGTTGCAAGTGCTAATGCTGCAAGGGCTAACACGACTCCCATGCCACCCATTCGACCGGCAAGTGCAACAGGGTCCCAAATGGCCTCTCCATAAATGGTGACTGTTGCCGACGTTACCGCAACCCCAATAAAGGCAAACAACGCCATAGGTAACGGCAAGCCGATAGCTTGCCCTAGCATCTGATCTTTCTGTGATTTAGCAAAGCGAGTAAAATCAGGGATATTTAATGCCATGGTCGCCCAAAAGCCCACCATAGATGTAAGACCAGCGAAAAAAGCAGACCAAAACTGACCTTCTTTAGCGCCCCCTTCTACAAATTGAGATGGTGTAGATAACATAGCGCCAAATCCACCGGCATTGATATATGCCCAAGCAAGAAGCGCTAAGCCCATTAAGATCAAAAATGGTGCAGCAAAAGTTTCAAGCCAGCGAATAGATTCAGTGCCGTGCTTAATAAAAACTAAGTGCATCGCCCAAAAGGCAAAGAAGCACAGGGTTTGGGTAATATCGATACCTAAAAATGGCAGCGCCTGCCCCACAAAAGCGTCACCGCTCACGCTATTTAAAATAACGTAAATAGCACTGCCGCCTACCCATGTGTTAATTCCAAACCACCCGCATGCCACAAGTCCACGAGCCAGTGCTGGAATCTTCGCGCCTTTGGTGCCAAATGCGCTACGTAATAATACGGGAAAAGGTAAGCCGTATTTTGCACCTGCATGACCAATTAGCATTATAGGTACAAGCACGATGATGTTGCCCAACAGTACGGTGATAACCGCTTGATACCAATTCATGCCTTCTGATACCAGGCCGGCAGATAAGAGGTAAGTAGGTACACAAACCACCATCGCAATCCATAATGCTGCATAGTCTTTCCACACCCAGGTTCTGGTTTCCGCGTTGGTTGGCGCTAAATCTTCATTCCATAAATCGCCATCGTAATGGGAAGGTTTTGTCATGGTCTGATTGTTGGTGTTATCCACGATCTATTTCCTTATTGGGTTTGCTATTACTTGTTGCTTCTTTTTACACAGCGTCATGCTCGGCAAAGCGGTAGGTTAAAAAATGCATCAGCGCTCTCAACGGCGTAACGATTAGATTAGAGGCTCGCTGCTAACCTTTATTGGGGCCTGCTGATTTTTGGTGTACAACAAAGGTCAACAGCCCCTAGCAAAAAAGAAAAGCAAAAATACTGCCGCTTCGCGCGCTTTGTTAACGCAAAACCTAAATACCGTTTTGCTACGTCGGTATTTAGGTTAGCTATGCACGTTTCTTTTTAGAAGTAGGTGATACGCTTTATTTTGTTAAACAAAGCGCAACTACGCTAATTAGAAATTACGTCTTACCGTTACGCCATACGTCCTAGGCTTCGCATAGGAAATCTGGCTGGTTCCATAAAAACCAGTTACGTCAAAGCCAATAAGTTCATGGTCTGAGTCAAACAGGTTATCTACATAAGCCGCTATTAGCCATTTATCCTCAGCGTCTACCCAGGTTAAACGAGTATCAGCCGTGGCATAGCTATCAATTTCATGAGCGGTAAAATTCCGCGCATTGTGAAAAGTTTCAGACTGATAGTTTGCTGAAAATTGAGCTGCCATATTGCCGTCAAAGGCATCCCAGTTGTATCTGAGCATGGCAGAAGCCTGATATTCAGGCGTAAATGGCGGAGTTGTATCAGCAAAGTACCCAGAAGCCACCTCTAGGTCTTCAACCACGGCGTCGGTATATGAGAAGTTAACCATTACATCCAAACTGTCTGTCGGTGTTAAAAAGACCTCTAGCTCGACACCACTAAACGAAGCCTCTTCATTGGTGACCACACCCGCGTTATTTACCCATGAAAAAGACTGGTAATCGTTATAGTCATAGTAGAATACATTGGCATTGAATACGCCGCTTCCTTGCATAAAGCTGTGCTTTAAGCCTGCTTCATAAGAAGTGAGTTCTTCAGGTTCATAAAAGCTGAAACCACCGAACAACGGGGCATTGAAGCTTCCCGCTTTCACACCTCGGTTGACTCCTGCGTAATACAAACTGTTCCCCACGCTGTATTCCAACTGAAGCTTTGCTGACCATAAATTTTGATCGTTGCTTTGCTCAGTAAATTCTAGCGAAGGGGTGCTGGTGTCAATCTCAATAACTCGGTCGTCGGTGTTCTCGTTCTGATAAACATTACCCACAAAGTCTTTGTCTTCACGGGTATAGCGTAAGCCACCAACCAGAACAAGGTCGTCAGTCAAGCTATAGTCTATTTGCCCAAATACAGAGTAAGATTCGGTTTCAAGAGACACTAAAGTGTTATTTTCTTCACCCCCCAAGAAAAAGGTAGTGGGTGAACCCGCCAAGCCCTGGCTATAGTCTGTATCGATAGACAGATAATAAAGCCCCCCAACCCATTTCAAGTCAGCAGTTTCACCAGAAAAGCGAAACTCTTGGCTAAACTGCTCAATCGTGCTGTTGGACTGGAAAATAAGTTCAGGTGACGCGGTTTGGTCGGAGTCGAGGCCAACGGTACGTTTAAACTCTTTGTAATCAGACATAGCAAAGAAATCGAAGCTTTCAAATGCATAGTCTAATGTTGCCGCGAGCCCTTTTGACTTAATTTTGTTTTGATCGTCAAAGGCAAAGTCTTTATTTACTTTATTACCCGACCCATCAGGGTCGAAGTTACCGTTGAAGTCGCCGCCTTGCACAGGACGGAAAGGGTCGCCATTGAAGTTGCCGTCTACGCAAACGCCAGCCTGAATAGTGTCACAGCCTAGCGGGTCGTCAGCAGCATAAATAACGTCAATCACATTGCCGTCGGCATCTTTTACTTCTGTGGTATTGACCACCTGATACGGGCCTTCACTTTTGGTTGTATCAGACCAGTTCCCGCTTAGTAGCAGCGAGCCTTCCTCACCAATATCAAACAGCAGTTGAGCACGAAACGCTTTGGTATCATCGTTGTACCCGTCTTCACCGCCTCCCACTGAACCTAAACGGGTATCAGGTGCTGCGCCGTCTTCATAAATATTCTCTAAGATCTCACCTTGCTGATTGGTAAACCCAGATAGGCGACCATAAATGCCGTCTGCTAGTTCGCCTGATATCGCTCCTTCAAAGCGGTATTGCTCGAAACGTGCGGCAGTAAACTCAGCATAACCCTCTGTGTCGGCAGTAGGCTTGGCGGTAACCGTATTAACCAGTCCGCCAGTGGCATTTCTTCCGAATAATGTTCCCTGCGGGCCTTTTAAAATTTCTATACGGGCTACGTCGAATAAGCCAAAGGTTTGCGCTTGGGTACTGGCTAAATATCCGCCGTCCACATAAACCGCCACCGGCGCTTCTGCCAAGTCAGCGTAATCGTTTTGCACCACGCCTCGAATATTGAAAATAGCACGCTGACCACCGATATCACCGGCTAACGATACACCCGGGGTAAACGCGATAAGCTCGGTGCTGCTTTCAAGGCCAAGGGCTTCTAGTTGTTCACCAGAAAACGCGGTAATGGCAATCCCCACATCGCTTATATTCTCGTTGCGCTTTTGCGCGGTAACTTCAATACTTTCCCAAACATTCTCTGCAGCAAATGCCGCTGGCGTACTTAACGCCATAGCTACGGTTAACGCCAGCAGACGCTTGTGTGTGTTTAACGTATGCATGTTTTACTCTCGTTTATAGTTCTTTTTAACAAGCCTTGCGGCGGTGTTGTCCCGATATTTTTTTGTAAGAGTAACGGTCGACGTGAACTGCATATCGATTGCCACTGGGGTGCAAGCCTAAGGCAGGACTGGAGAGGTACTGCCAAAGGCTTGCGGTTTTAAATTGTTATTATTGATGGCTCATGGCTGAGCCTAAATCTCTGTTCTTTTACCTGCTGCGAGCAATTATTTGCCATAAAGGCTTAATAGTTACCGTGCGTGGGCAAAGTTCTTATGGTCATTTATGGTTAATCAAGGTCAATACGCCATGACATTAACTTGGAAATGAAAAACTCACGCCTTCTCGAACGCCGCTTGAAGGCCAACGCTGAGTAATAGTTTTGCGTTTGGTGTAAAAGCGTACGCCATCAGGGCCGTATGCGTGAAGATCGCCAAACAGTGAGCGCTTCCAACCACCAAAACTGTGATAAGAAACAGGTACAGGCAGCGGTACGTTTATGCCTACCATGCCCACCTGAATATTGTCGGAGAAATAACGGGCAGCTTCGCCGTCGCGGGTGAAAATGCAGGTGCCGTTGCCGTACTCATGCTCGTCAATAAGCTGCATGGCTTCCTCCATACTTTCAACGCGCATTACCTGTAGTACAGGGCCAAAGATTTCGGCTTTATAACTCGTCATTTCAGGTGTGACTTTATCGATAAGCGTAGCCCCTAGGAAAAAGCCAGTTTCATACCCTTCAACTGTGGGGCTTCGCCCGTCAACGACCACGTTAGCGCCCTGCTCTGCTGCACTTGTTATGAACCCTTCTACTTTCTCTTTATGCTGCTGCGTAATAAGTGGGCCAAAGTCGTTAGACGCATCGTCAAATGCCCCCACTTTCAAACCTTTCATGGCCGACTGCATCTTATCTACAATCTCATCAGCTATCTTGTCGCCCACGGCAACCACAACTGATAAAGCCATACAACGTTCGCCTGAAGAACCAAAGGCTGCACCTAACAGCTGGTTAACCGCGTTATCAACGTCTGCATCAGGCATTACAATGGCGTGGTTCTTGGCTCCGCCTAAGGCTTGGCAGCGCTTGCCACTAGCATTGGCTTTTGAATAGATATATTCGGCGATAGGCGTTGAACCTACAAAACTCACCGCTTTAATGCGCTCGTCATCGAGTATTTGATCAACCGCTTCTTTATCGCCATTGATGACGTTAAAGACGCCGTCGGGTAACCCAGCCTCTTTAAGTAGCTTGGCTAGGAAGATAGCGCAGCTTGGGTCCCGTTCTGATGGTTTTAAAACAAAGGTGTTACCGCATACAATGGCAAGCGGAAACATCCAAAGGGGCACCATGGCTGGAAAGTTAAATGGTGTAATTCCCGCCACCACGCCAAGAGGCTGAAACTCGCTCCAAGAGTCTATGCTTGGCCCAACATTTTTACTGTGTTCACCTTTAAGCAACTGTGGCGCGCCACAGGCAAACTCTACGTTCTCGATACCACGCTGTAGTTCGCCTGCCGCGTCGTGGCTTATCTTGCCGTGCTCCGCACCAATTAATGCAATAATTTCATCGGCATGTTCTTCAAGTAAGCTTTTAAATTTGAACATAACACGAGCGCGCTTACTTACTGGCGTATTACGCCACTCAACAAACGCATTTTGCGCGCTGACGATAGCGTCGTTTACCGTCGCTTTTGACGCCAGTAAAACCAGTTTTTCTGCTTCCCCCGTTGCCGGGTTATAAACATCTTGCATACGCCCTTTTGGGGTACAGGTTTCACCGTTAATAAAGTGGCCTACTACTTTCATTATTTGTCTAATCCTTTAATTATGCGTCTTTGCACGCGCTGTGATAGCCGCGCTGATAATATAAAAGCGCGTCGGCTTCTGGGTCTTGTTTGATATCCACCACCTGGCAAAAAATAACGTCGTGAGTGGCCACACTTTTAACGTCTGTAATAATGCAATCGAAGCTAACTGCAGCATCGGCAAGCCTTGGGCAACCGGTCGTCGACTCCACCCAATCGCCAATTTCAAAGCGTTCGTTCATGGGTGCTTTGCCACCAAACGTGTTTGAAATTAACTGATGCTGTGAGGTAAGGGTGTTGATAACCAAATGCGTGCTGTTTTTAAAAACCTGATGTACAGACGCACCGCGATTCAAACAAACCAGCAAAGTTGCAGGAGTATCGCTTACGCTACATACGGCGGTTGCCGTGAAGCCTGCAAACCCTTCTGGGCCCGTGGTTGTAACGATGTTTACCGCTGCCGCTAAACTCGACATACCTTCTCGATAAGCTTCGGGAGTTACCGGGGGTAGCACTTCTGTTACTGCGTTTTTTATTGCTGTAATAGTCATACAAATATCCTTTAAGTTGGCGTTACACGATTTGGCAGGCTTGCTCGAAACTTAAACGAGGTAAGCGTTTATGTACTTTCTCTTTATCGCCGTAGCCAATGTTCAGTAAGAAATTCACCTTCCACGTGCTATCTGAAAAGAAAGTTTCGTTAAGTAATGTGGGGTTGAAACCAGACATGGCGCCAGCGTCAAGGCCTAGGGCTCGAACGGCGCTTATTAAGTAAGCCCCCTGCATAGAGCTATTGCGCATGGCAGTCTCATAGGCCGCTTCTGGGCTTGAAGTAAACCAGCTTTTCGCATCTGCATAAGGGAATAAGGTAGGAAGCTCTTCGTAGAACTCTTCATCGTAGGCCACAATAACCGTACAGGGTGCGGTCATGGTTTGCTCAACGTTACCGCTTGAAAGACAAGGTTTGAGCTTTTCTCTCCCTTCATCTGAGGTAATGAAAACAAAACGCGCTGGACTACAATTTGCCGATGTCGAACCTACTTTTACTAAGTCATAAAGCTGCTTTAGCACCGATTCTTCTATCTTTTTATCCAGCCATGTAATGTGCGTGTGTGCACCACTAAATAGCTGAGCTAAGCCACTTTCGCTAATGGGGCCTTTTGTTTCATATTCAGTTTTCTCTGATACCGTCATTTCAAATTCTTTCCAGTTTTAAAAGATTATTAAGTGCTGTTTTAGCCACCTAGATATTGGGTTATGTGATTAAGCTATGCGCGCTAAGTATTCCAATACCAATTTATTAAACACCACTGGCACCGTAATGCTTGATGCATGACCGCCATATTCCATTACCGATAGCTCTGCGTTAGGCAAGGCATCAGCTAATATTTTCGAGCGCTGCCATGGAACCAAGGTGTCGTCTTTATTTGCCAGGGCTAACGTGGGTGTAGTGATATTCGTTAGCGTGTCGTCGATATCGAACGCGCTAAGAGCGCCGATACGAGCGAGCAAGTTATCTACATCGGGAAAATGATTAAGTAGATGCGCCTCTTCATCGTCTAAGTGCTGTGAATTAGCGGCTATCCAATCAGGGGGAAACAGCAGCAAGGCCTGCAACTGTAAATACATGTCTTTTCTATCCGCAGCGAGTAAGGCTTTGCGTATATCAAAGCAGCGCAGAGTGTGCGGATTGGGGCTACTCCATGCATTTACTAGCACTAGGCTTTGCAGTAGGTTGGGCTGAGTTAACCCTAGTTCTAAGCCCACCAGCCCACCAAGTGCATGTCCAACAAAATGGCATTGCTGTACTTCCAGTTTTTTCAGGAGTTCCGCGAGTTCATTTGCCATATCAGAAATACTGTAGTTCGCTGGCAAGTCACCCACACTTTTGTTGGTTCCAAGCTGGTCGTAAGTGATCACTCGGTAGCCTTGAGTAAAATCAGCCAGTTGAGGCTGCCAAAATTTTGCTGCCCCGCCCAGCCCTGAACTAAACACAATCGTGGGGGCGTCGGGCGACGTCAAACCGTGAATCTCGTAATGTAACTTGTTACGCATTTCGCCGTTCATTTCGCCGCTTATGTGGGCGTAGCTTGACTGCGTATCAGAATGCATAAAGCTCACCTACATAAAACCAGTGGGTGCAGTTCGCGGGTAGTCCAAACATAATCGCTTACCCAATGTGTGCCGTAGAGGCAATTTCAATTAAGGCTTCAGGCTTTACCAGTCCAACTTTAATGCAGTAGCGAGCGGGCTTTTCGCCTGGGAAGTATTCCGCATATACCTTGTTTACCGCGGCGTAGTCGTCCCAATCGGTAATAAAAATTGAGTTGAAGGTCACATCATCCATAGTGCCACCCGCCTCTTCAATAACGCTTTTAATGGTCTCTAAAACATGTCGAGTTTGCGCTTCGGCATCACCCACATGCACCACATCATTGTTTTCATCAAACGGCAAAGTGCCTGACACATATAGAATATTGTCAGCCATGGAGCCTGGAACAAAAGGGGCTATTGGCGTTGAAGTACCCGCTGGGATAATGGCTTTCTTTGGCATAATTACATTCCTCACTCTTTGCGCTATTTACACAGTGCTTTTAGTACTGCTTTAGCTAATTTTTTATAAAGGCAGCGCTACTCGTTGCCCTTTATTTTCGATTTTCGGTTTTTCGCTTATTAAGCTTTCTTTCCCACTATTGAATAGCTGCTATGGATTAAAGCTAAATGGATTTTCACTTTACGTGCTGCGAGCTCACGTCTGGACTTTTGAAACTAAGAAGGTTTAAACACCTCACAAAATTGCGCCGTGGTTGACACCCAACCGAAAAACGTTTGAATATTAAAAAGAGACGCTTCGTGAATATCTGGCGGGCCAGCTTGATAGGCAGCATCGGCCAGCACCACACCAAAATATTCCAAATGAAAGCCATCGCGCAGTGTAGATTCCACACACACATTGGTTGCAATGCCTGTAAACACTAAGTTGCGAATACCGCGTGCGCGCAGCATGCTGTCTAAATTAGTATTGTAAAAACCGCTGTAACGGGTTTTCGGTATAACGATGTCGCCATCTTGAGGCTTTAGGGCATCGACAAGCGCGTAATCCCATGTCCCCTTGGCGAGCAAACTGCCCTTAAGCTCTGGTTGTTTACGCATGGTTTTAAGGGCATTAGATTTGTACCAGTTCGGCGAACCTGGGCCGCCCGCCTCTTTATAGTCGGCATCCCATCCATTTTGTAAAAACACCACCGGCATACCAGCAGCCCGTGCGGTTTCCAGTACCTTAACGGTATTTTCAATGACTGGTGCTGTAGTAGATACATCAAAACCCGCTTTGTCTAAGTAACCGTTTTTACTGGCATAAGCGTTTTGTAAATCCACCACAATTACGGCAGTTTCCGTAGGGTTTAACGTCAACGGTTCAGGCTTAGCTGGTAGTACGGGCTGCCCTTCTTGGCGCGCTTGAAAGCACCCTGACACTTCAAATATTTCACCGGCTGACATTAGGCGGCTCCCGATGTGCTAAGCAAGTGCTGACGGGATTTCATTAGCGGCTGAATTTTAGTGCCAAAATCGTCCATCCCTTTAAGGAAGTCATCAAAGGTCAGCAACACACCTTCACAGCCTGGCACTGTGGCTATTTCATCAAGCATAGAAGCTACTGACTCGTAAGAGCCTACTAGCGTGCCCATATTCAGGTTTACTGCTGAGGTTGGGTTGGTCATGTCCCGAATGTTGGTGTCTTTACCCGACTTCTTATCAGCGGCCCCTTGCGTTGCCATCCAATCCAAAGCTGACTGATCCTTGCCGTCTTTATAGCTTTCCCATTTAGCCATGGCTGCTTCATCGGTTTCATCGGCAATGATCATAATGAGTACCGCAGAGCCAACGCTGCGACCATGTTTTTCAGCCGCTTCAGTTAAGCGCGCTGCTGTGGGTGCGAAAGCGGTAGGTGTATTCACACCTTTACCAAAACAGAAGTTATAGTCGGCATGACGCGCCGAGAAATCCATACCAGCCGCACTTTGGCCCGCACAGATAAGTGGAATTTTTCGCTGTGGTTTAGGTAGCATACGGCAGTCATCCATTTGGAAATGCTCGCCTTTAAAATCGCTTTTCCCTGTTTCCCACAGCTCTTTCACAACTTTGATGTATTCATCTAGATATTCGTAGCGGTTACCGAAAAATTCATCGCCCGGCCACATTCCCATTTGCGAGTATTCAGGGCGTTGCCAGCCAGTCACTAGGTTTACGCCAAAACGACCGTTAGAAATAGAGTCGATAGTAGTTGCCATGCGCGCCATGATCGCAGGCGGCAAGACTAACGTGGCAGCAGTAGCATACAGCTGTATTTTTGAGGTAACGGCGGCAAGACCAGCCATCAACGTAAAGGACTCTAAGTTGTAGTCCCAAAATTCAGTTTCACCGCCAAAACCGCGAAGTTTGATCATAGAGAGCGCAAAGTCCATATCGTACTTTTCAGCCTTCATTACAATCTCTTTGTTGAGATCAAACGATGGTTTGAACTGAGGCGAATTTTTAGAAATTAACCAGCCGTTGTTACCAATCGGAATAAATACACCTATATCCATGTTGTTCCCTCTGCTTGTCTGCGTTTTAAGCGGTTTACCCCGCTTTTTTTAAGGTTGCCGAATTCAAAACATTGAAGTGGCGGTATACATAGTGAACAGCATAAAGCAGGCCAATTTATTAAATACTTTATTTTCAATAACTTAAGTGTTTTACATTTCGAAAATAGACCTATTGGTTCAATTTGGAACATCCAGTCCAGTGCAACTGAACTTAATTGGTGCATAATTGTGCAAATGGGTTTATAGGTGAGAAAACTGCGCGTAAACTATGCGCTAGATTGTAGAAATCCGGTTAAGAAGAATCGAGTAGTGAGCAAATCTGAAGACCAATTAAATACAAAAACAGTAAGAGCTTTTAGCCCTACTACCCAGAAACGAAGAGAAAAGGCGCTGTTAGAAAAGCGTACCCGCATTATGGATGCTGCCCTTTCTCTGTTTTCAAAAAACGGCGTAAGTGGCACAACGGTAGAACAAGTATCGGAATTAGCGAATGTCTCAAAAAGTAACTTGCTGTATTACTTTAAAAGCAAAGACGGTCTTTACTTATCGGTTATCACTCACCTATTAGATGTGTGGCTAACGCCACTGCAAAGCTTTTCTGCAGAACAAGAGCCCATAGCCACCTTAAGTGAATACATTAGAGTAAAACTTGAAATGTCACGGGATAACCCGGCCGAATCTAAGCTTTTTTGTATGGAAGTAGTGCAAGGTGCGCCACTTTTAATAAAGGAATTGGAAACGCCGCTCAAAACATTGCTGGACGCAAAAAGCGCCGTCATTAATGAGTGGATTGAGGCCGGAAAGCTTAAATCTGTCGACCCCATACATTTAATTTTTAGCATTTGGGCCATTACGCAGCACTACGCCGATTTCAGCGTGCAGATTAAAGCGGTCACCGGCAAAGATTTGAGCGATCCAGATTTCTTCGATAGCACGCTTAGTAACATTCAGCACATTATTTTAGATGGGCTAAAGCCTTAAAGAGAAATGGGGTCAGAGTAATGACTCTGACCCCATTGTTTGTGATAAACTGAAACATAGAGTAAATGCAAATCAGCGGCACATTATGGACCAACAACCCAACAATCCCTTACACGGCTTAACACTGGAAAAAATCGTGACGAAGCTTCATGAGCGCTACGGTTGGGATGGAATGTATTACCGTATCAGAGTGAACTGCTTTAATAACGAACCTTCTATTAAATCATCCCTTAAATTTTTAAGGAAAACACAGTGGGCTAGAGATAAAGTAGAGCAGCTTTACATACAAACGTTTAAACAGCCTGAGTAGCCCTATCAGTCCAAGGTTCTTATCTGACTGTGACGACAGCATTGCGATTTTTTAACTAGCAACTCGCCTCCAATGTACTACACTTCCAGTACATTAAACGAATACATTTAGAACTTTCTGATCTACAAGGGATGTTGATATGTGGGGTAAGAGTAAGCCGAAGTGGCTTAAGTTTTTCTTTCTACCGTCCTTGTTCTATTTCTATTTTACCTTTCCCGTTTCTGCTGTGGATTGTGAAGAAGCCAAGGGCACACTGAATGTGTCACTGCTTATTTTCAGTGTTAAACAACGAAATGCCTTCGAAGAAATTGCAGCGAACTTTTCAGCACAGTGCCCCGGTATAAATATTGGTTACTCATCGTCAGATGATACTGGCTACAAGCAAATGACCGGAATGTGGTCAAGCGACAATCCTAATCTAGATCTCATGCTATGGTTATGGCCTGTTGAGCTAAAAAAGGTCATTGATAGAGGGTTGATAGAGCCTTTAACATCTCTTTGGACAGAACCAGAACTTCAAAAATATCCAAACGAAATGAAAGAACTGATTACTCATGAAGGGGAGCAGTTCGGTATCCCTTTGTCAGTGGGCTTTTGGGGATTTTTTGCCAACCAAAGCGTTCTAAAAGAATTTGAAATCAATCGTCTTGAAAATATAAGCGATCTGCTGAGTGCATGCCGAACCCTGTCCCGAAATCAAATTATTCCTATCGCTTTAGGATTAGAAGATAAATGGACCGTTTTAGCGCTTTTTGACTATTTAAACCTCAAAATAAACGGGCTTTCTTTCTACAATCAGTTACTGGAAGGAAATGTAAAATTTACGGATGAGAAAGTGTTTGCGGTACTTCAACTGTGGAGAGAAATGATTGATAACCAATGTTTTCTTAAAGGAGCCGACCGCTTCACACAAAAAGAAGTACTACCTCTGTTGTATCGAGATAGAGTGGGAATGGTGCTTTCAGGAAATTATACGATAAGCCAGTTCCCTGATGTGGTCTCTGAAAAGCTAGAATTTATACCTTTTCCTTTTGTGGACGAGAATATCGGCCAGTTTGAAATTGCCCCAATGGATTTTATTATCCTTCGTTCAAGTAGCAAAAACAAAACTCTCGCTAACGTTTTTTTACGATACCTAGTTCAGCATGAGGTACAAGCCCAACTAAATAAAAGGCTTAATTTCCTACCCGCACACCCAGATGCACAAATAAGTGATGTTAGCTTTGTCCAACGCGGTAGCTCAAATTTAGAAAAGGCTGACGGGGTAGTGCAGTTTTTCGACCGCTCTACAAGTAGGGACTTTCATCAACCGCTCATTAACATTCTCGTAGACTTTATGGAAACAATGGATGTAAACAAAACAGCCTTAGAGATGGAAAAAGTTAGACAGCGGCTCTTCGATTCGTAGGATATTTCGAGCCGCATAGCTTTTTAGCTAAAAAATTTAGCTCTTAAGCATCTTTGTAGAGTGTAGCTATCCACTTCTCTTCATTGATGAAATTCCAACTCCAGTCTGTCCACTTATCGTCTAAGCCCATCGCTTTAATTTCATCGAGGGTTTTGCCGTCTTGCTTAAGTGACTTAACGTAGTTGAACGTTTCAGAAATCATAGCTAAAAATGCGCTATATTCTTGCTTGTTACTGATGTCGCCGTGGCCAGGAATAATAACGGTTTCATCGTCTATTTTAGCAAGCAGCTGTTTTACTGAGTCCATATAGCCCTCAACATTGCCCCCTGCACCTTGATCTATGTAAGGAAAACGACCATTAAAGAACAAGTCGCCGGTGTGCATTACGTTGGGTTGCTCGAACCACACTACGCTATCGCCATCGGTATGACCTACGGCTAAATGCATTACGTGTAAGGTCTCACCGTTGAAGTAAATTTTTATTCCGTCTTCATAGGTGATAGTTGGCAGCGCTTCGGGTTTTATCTTTTCATCGTTAGCTAGGCGAACACGCACATTCTCATGGGCAAGAATAGTTGCGCCCTTATGACTATGGAAAAATGCATTAGAGCCTGTGTGGTCGCCGTGATAATGGGTGTTTATAACATATTTAGGCTTGTCGCTGCCTAACTCACCAAGCTGTGCTGCTATTTTTTCAGCTAGAGGCGCAAATTGATCGTCGATGATCAGTATCCCGTCCTCCCCAGCTGATACGCCAATATTTCCACCTGCGCCTGTAAGCATGTGCACAGAGCCTTTTATCGCGGTTGCCTTTACTTCAACATCGGCGAACCTGTCTTGTGCATTTGCGGGATTAGCCGCTGAATAAATTAACGGGCTCGCAGCTAAGAGCGCGGCCATAATGTGGGCGCTAAAACGAGGTGCAGTTTTCATTATTATTTCCTTGTAAGAAGCCTGTTTAAATAGGACCTCTTACACTATGACCTAATTTCATAATTAGATCATTTTTTCATCTTCAGGGATATCACCTACATAAGCAAAACGAGGGAGTGTCTCTCCGTCTTTTTCCACTGACTCAACAAACATATCCAAAGGACGAACCCATAACGCCTTTTCGCCATAACACGGCCGATATACCACTAGCTTACTTTCGTCTTCTGAGTGGGTGGCGACTTCGTAAACATCGTATAAATTACCTTTGTAATGCTTATAACGACCGGGTGTTTTTAGTTGTTTCGAGTCCATAATGTCCTTCGGTAAAAGTAGAGTGAAAGCGTAAGGGTGTATATATTGAACGCTGTTTTGTGTAGCGCCATCGTGTGGAGTATATCAAGCGACTGGGGTGAGGCTATAGCACATGAGTATTTAACAAAAGTCTGTGGTGTTTTTCTCCTAACCCTGTTCAAAAGGCAACACCAACTGCTGTGTTGATTGGTCGGCTGCAAGCCCTATGTGCACACCTACAAGACGGATGCCTCGCCCTGTTGCTCGCTCAAAAGCTTCCTGCATTAGTGTACGAAAATACGCTTCATCTAGCGCTGCGCTGCGATGCTCGACGGTAGTCAGCTGAAAATCATTAAACTTAAGCTTCACGCCCTGCGTGCGAATACGCACGGGTTTACCCGTTCGCTTCTTGTGATTTTCCATTCGCTCTTGAAGCTTTTCAAATAAATGTGGCAAGAAGTCAATGCACTGCTCAAAAGTGTGGATGTCTTCGCTTAACGTGCGCTCTACGCCGATGGACTTGCGTTCACGAGATACCGATAGTTCACGCTCGTCAATGCCATGAGCACGCTCCCACAGCACACTACCGAATTTACCCAGCTCTTTTTGAATGCGCTCAAAAGGATACTGGCGAACATCGTTACACGTATTAAGCCCCATACGCTGAAGCTTTTGCATGGTAACTTTGCCCACGCCTGGAATTTTCTTTAGCGGCATTTCGCGTACAAACGCATCAAGTTTATCGGGCGTGATAACACAAATGCCGTCGGGCTTGTTTTCATCGCTGGCTACTTTTGCCACGAATTTGCAGGGCGCGACCCCTGCTGAAGCGGTCAGGCCGAGTTCGTTTTTAATACGCTCGCGTATTTCTTCGGCAATTAAAGTGGCGCTTCCACCGCAAAACTCACTATTGGTCACGTCCAAATAGGCTTCATCTAATGATAGGGGCTCGATAAGGTCGGTATAGTCAGCAAATATCTTACGTATTTTTTGCGACTCGGCGGCGTATACGTCCATGCGCCCCTTTACCAGAGTGAGGTTAGGACATAGTTTTAGCGCGTACGCAGTAGCCATGGCTGAGCGGACACCAAATTTGCGGGCGGGATAGTTACAGGTAGAAATAACTCCCCGACGGTCGGCACTGCCGCCAATGGCAATAGGAATATCGCGCAAGGCTGGGTTGTCGCGCATTTCAACTGCGGCGTTGTTACTATAGCTTGTAGATTGTATATGTAAGCAAGCCATTATTAATAAATAATATTTTTAAACAGATAGATACAAGAAAGAACCCACCCCTCCCCACTACATATAGTTTTTTTTGTATGTAATATTCCGGAAGCTGCACACAAATTTTGATAAACACCAGGCAAAATGGAAACCTTTGGTTTGAACACTGAAGTAGACGTAATCTGGCTACTCAATTTGGCCTAAAAATTTTTGTTGGTTGATTAATCAAAACTCAATCTGAGACACCCATTGAAAGAGCTAGATCGAATCTCACGGTCTGTTGTGCGCCAGTACCTGCTTCCACCGCGGCATTATTTAAACGAAGGTAGTGTTCGTATTGCGGTCGTTGACTTCAAGAAACTTCAGTTATGGCAACGAGAGAGCAAGAAATGACGACCAAAGTGCAAAAAAATGCGCAATTAGTTTTGGATGTCTACAGTCGCGAGCCACTTAAATTTGTCCTAAGATATTGCTCATTATGAAAAGCAGCGTGCAAGTAGCAGGTGAGCTTAAAATACAGGTGTTTGCTAAAGCCTTCTCAAACAGTATATTGTCATTGTTCCATATCACGTAATTTCTCGAAAGATAGTTTCTATTTAAGCTAGCTCATAATTAACGTCACCACTCAATTCGCGCAAAATTTATAATTAGATTATTAATAGAACTTACAGGTAGACTTCTTGCCAATGAGGCTGTACATTATTTAACCAAATCATGGCGACAAGGGACTGTTATGTTCGACAAATTCATTTTAAGTATTTTTTTACTCACTTTAAGTGCTTCTGCATTTTCACAAGATAATGTTTGCTTACCACTTTTAAAAGACGGGCTATATAAACATGTAATTCAGAATCAAAGTGACACTTTTAACGGTAATTTAAAAAGTTATTTCGAGTCCAATACATTTAAGAAAGATTTTAAGTCAGGAAAGTGGAATCTTGGCATTAATGGTATCACTCCAGTTAGCGATTCAGGTTTGATGCAAGAGTTATCACTCGTAGCTGGGGCATCTGAGAGCAAAATTAGCAATTTTCAACAAACAATTCGAGATGCTAAGGATATTCAGATAGACAGCAAATTCTATCAGTCTTCGGTTACGGCCGTTCCGGATGTCGCTTTGGCAAAAGCCTATGTAGACTGCCTCGGAGGACAGCAAACGTCAGGCTTCAAGATCAAAAATGTTATAGAAACACCTACAAATGTAGTTTTTAACATCTCCTACCGAAAACGCCTCAGCGCTGATCCATTACCTGTAGTTAAAAGCGTCAATATATTGGGAAGCACGAAGATAATACAAACATTAACTCCGAATACAAAAGTGCCAGATGAATTTAGTATCTCTGTAGAGCGATATCCAGAGAGTGAACTTATATTATCTATTAATACAGACCGCGAGAATTTAGTGGAAGTAGTTGAAGCAATGGATGACGGCTTTGGAAAAGAGTTTCCTATAGGCAGTATAATTACCTCTGTGTTGGACTGGGACAGTTTTTCACAAATCACTGAGGATAAGCCATCTAGTAGCTGGGACGCTGGAAAATCAGCGTGGGCACCATCTGACGGCCGAGACGTAAGTGCATCGATGTATACTAGAAAAACTGGTAGTTCAAATGTACCTGATCTAAGAGGAGTCTTTTTAAGGGGCTTAAATCAGTTCGACCCATTTTACTCTGGCAAGTTGGCCGATAATCAAAAAGATGTCGAAGATGGAAGAGTAGTAGGTTCTTTTCAGACAGATACATTCCAAGGTCATAAGCACTTCCCCGACAATCAAGTTGTAAAAAGTGGGAGCAGAGATTTACCTAATCAGCCAGATCAACGCCCAAATCAACAAGCATCAGTCAACTCAGCCGGAATCCATGACGCTGGTTTTGGAAGACCAAGAATATCTAGCGAGACGCGGCCTAAAAATGTTGCGGTTTATCACTATATTAGAATTAATTGAAATTGAAAAATAGGGCTTTCATATAACAAGAGACCCGCCTAATTATTAGCTATAACACCAAAGAACACTTATGTGTGTGATTCATAGAGAGCGTTTCAATATACTATGTCTCTATGATACAGAAATCAAAAAGCGTTTGAAGTGGATTGAGCTTTACGGAGAAACCCGTAATGCGGCCTAGTTTGTCATCAGTGTGGAATATCTAGGCCCACTCTTCAAAAATTTGTACAATCGATAAAACGATACAATGAGAAAGGCCTAGGCGGTGACTTTTCCTCAAAAAATAACACCATGATATTGATGAGATTTTCGATAAACTGAAGGCGATAGAGATCTCAAAATGAAGAAACGGTACTGCGAAGAATTCAAAGGCGAAACGTTGCCTGAGTGGTAACATTACTACAATTGGCAACTCGCTCACGGCTCGTTTAAAGGTCAAATACCAATGGGTGTTGTATCTAAACGCCTCAGAAAAATACCGCCCTGTGGATGCGTTCACGTCAACTACAAAACTGAAAGAGAACGTATTCAGCTAACGAAATATCAAGGTGATCTTCAACTCCGAAAAATGAAATGATGTCTATGAATCACAAAGCGTACGGTGCATCATAAATTCGGCGACACCAAATTGACAGTATGCACCCAGCGCTGAGCTTGCTATGTTAGCAACAATTTAGCTGTAAAGAATTTATTACGTAGCATTTAATGCTGTTTACGAAATGTTAATTCATTTGTAGCGTTCTTATTGATAAGAGCAAGTTCATTTTTTGTGGATTCAGATATCATAAACGGCTCCAAATCTGCTAATTGCAAGGATTCTTCCCTATATTTCCCTACAATACCCAATACGCGCTGACGTTTGAATTTTGGTGTCTTACTGTAGCTTTCTAACTCAGCAAGGTTTGACCAAACAAGATTTTTACTAGCTAATTCTTCATCCATTCCTAATCGGATAGTTAGAGGGAGTTGTTTAGGGTCTTTTATTACGCTATCAGTAGTGGTCTGCTTATCTTGCCCGTTGATGTTTGTACTACATGCAACATCTTTATAGCCAGTAGAATTCTCATCTACACTCTTCGTTCTTATTGGTTCATTCATTTTCACAACTTTAACTTTAGCGCGTTCATCAGGAATATCTTGAACCATTCGCTTTGCGTACTCAATCAGCTTTGGTTCAGCTGGCATGAACATAAAAGCATCTTGGTTCGGCGAATCAGTCTTTCGCAAGACGCGGCCGAAAATCTGTCTGAAGTACATCTCGGTAGTAACATTCGTTAAGTTACAACAGACCTGTAGACGAGGAATGTTTGTACCTTCACTGACCATGCCTACGCTTATAAGCCATTCTTCACTGCTATTTTTAAATACTTTAATCTTATCCGCAGGTCTAGCTTCATTAGTTGTTACTATGACTGCATCTTTTCCGTAGCTATGTAGCATTAGTGATTTGATTTCTTCTGCGTGCTCTATTGAAGAAGCAACAACCAATCCCCCAGCTTTAAAGTTGATTCTTCTTATTTGACTCAGTTTCTTTATAGCCCTTGAAATAACCTGCTCGTTAACTGTTCGATTCTGCACTATATTCGAATAGGAAGAAGCTCTTGCAGACAGTAATGTGCAGAAGCTTGAAAATACTCTCTGTTTGTCAGTTTCAGAAACTACTATCTTATTGTTATCAACAGCTATGACCTGAGGAATTCGGCAGACATCATCTGCTATCGCTTGCTTAAGGCCATATATAAAGTCGCACTGAATTTTCTTCTCTTCGGAATAGGTAGACAAAGCTATAGGTAGAGAGTCAGAACGCCAAGGAGTGCCCGTCAGTGCAATACTGTATGCTGCTTTTTTTCGTATAATATCGATAATTGGTGCTCCCCACGCATTGGCGTCTTCCATAGAAGACCCTGCACAGTGATGAATTTCATCAAAAATCACGAAGACTCTAAAGCGGTCAAATAACTTCCATGTATCACTACTTATAGTTCCTAGTTTCTGATATGTAAATACTTCACCTAGAGACCCTACTTTCCCGTTAAACTCACATTGAAATTGTGATGTTAGTTCATCCCTAAAATCTGATGAAACTACTGATGATGGAGAAAAACACAGAACTAAATCTATCAAGCCTTGCTCATATAGCTTGAGAGATAGAACACTCGCCATAATAGTCTTGCCAGAACCTGGGGTAGCAAGTGTTAAAAAGTGCTTTTTAAAAGATTCCGAATCTTTAGCGCTCGTGAACTTAGAAATTGCTGAATTAATACATTGAGACTGCCAATTTCTTAATTTCATTTACTTTTTAGCCTTTAATTTTTTTAAGATTTCTTCAATTGCTGCAATTTTTCCTTTTATTATGTGCTTTTGTTCCTTCGTTGAGTGAATCATTTCTTTAAAAAAATCTAACAACTCTGGGTATTGTTGCTTCATTTTAAGAAATGAATCTAAAGCGCCCATGCACTGTAATAGATCAGCATTCAGTGTGCTTAGATCCAAGTAGAGCGCATTAATCGTTTCGTTCGTTTTTTTACTAGGTTGAAAAACACTTGGCTTCGACTCACCTATCAGCGTCGGTTTGAAAAACTCAGTTTTAGTAAAACGACTTTCTCTACCATTGCTAGTTGTCTTCTTAATGAGAAAACGCTGTTTTATTAGCTTATGTAAATCGTCATAAATCGATTGCCTAAGCTTGTAACTATCAAGCCCTTCGTCGCCAACCAACGCAATATAGGCTGTTCTAATTTCAGTAACTGAAAAACGGTCGATATTTTTCATACAAATGATTGACTTAATGACAGGGTCTATTTTCATTTCAAGCTTATCTACGTTAACACATGATTTATGACCTATTAGTCATTTTTAATGCATTATATTACATAGGAGAAAAAACCGCAATGTGGGACGATATCCGATTTAATTGTGGGACGTCTGAATGCAATCAGCGCAAAAAATTATCGGACTTAACATCAAGTTAGCGAGGATAAAGAATGGTTACAGCCAAGCTGAATTGGCTGATAAATTAAGCGTCGAACAAAGTTATATAAGCCGTGTAGAGTCTGGGAAGGTGGCGGTTTCATGTGAACGCATATATGAAATCATCCACTTACTAGGTTGCGAAGCGTCCGACATATTTCCTGAATCAAAGGAAGTTGTAACATCTTTTAATAAATGTATGAAATAGCCGCTGCAAGTGATTTTACTTCATTCAGGTAAACATTATAGGCATCCATAGCTTCTCCTTCTGTAGGCACCAATACTATACGTTTTGTGCACCTTCTCATGCTAGACCTATAAGCATGAAAGTTAGGTTATCTCTTTAGTCGTTTCCTGCTTACAATAAGTCATGATTGTGAACAGGTATCTACTAGCTTTGATTAAGAGCCATTAGAGTCAGGATAAGGTGGAACGAACTCTTAACTTATTTAGGTTTTCATAGAAGTAGTTATATGTGGTAAGTGGAGCTTGGCAAATCTATCGCAACGTAGTCGGCCTGCAAAAAATATCACGAAGTAACCAATGCGAAACAGCTACTGTCATGTTATATCTCGTTTCTTCCCCGATTGGCCTCATGCTGCATCAGTTCGTTGCTCAAAAACACTGATAGGTTCCATTTTGGAACCTACCACACCGTTTTACCTTCTTCGACATTGTGCATCCGCTAGTAATAATGTCAATGCGTGACATTGCGTCATTCTGAGAAATTGTGAGTACGTATTAGGTTGCACTGATTATATTACTTATTGTTGTAAATATGGCGATCTGGACAGTGGCTTTTACCTAGGCTTGTCGATGTGATGATTAATACTGCTAAAAAGGAATAAGCAATAAATGCGCACTCCTTTTCAGTGCATCATGAGTTGTTGTATTTCATGCAACAACTCGCTTCAAATTTGCGAACAGTCAGAATAAAACATACTACTCGCATCCCAACGGAGGGAAATAATGCTCGAAGAAGCCGTTTTCTAACAGCCTTTTGTAGTGATGGTACGCAGATAATCCCGATGGCTGCGCTCGAACCGATAGGTGGTGGAAGCATTTCATTAAATCACGTTCATTCACTGAAATCACATGAAAAATATAAGGATGCAACTATTACTGCCATTCATTGCGATAGCCGCCGCCGTTGTCATGGTGCTTCACACCATTTACCTCATTTCGAAAAACCTTAACAAGTCGGTTTTTTCTCGTCGAAAGACCTTCTGTCGAAATACTCACGCAGCTTCACCCATTGTCGCATAATCTTGTAGACTTGGGCACATTATTACTCATGTCGTGTTATGTCGCTAACCTTGTACTCTTTCATTATTTGCCATCTTGTTCTTCGGGCGTAAAAAGCCACCTAGGCTATCATTATGATAAAGTCATAATGAAACTATCATAATGATAAAGTCATAATGAAACTATCATAACGACTAAACTAAATAGTTATTTTAGCTCTCTGTTAGCTTTGCGCTTTGTTAGCAGAGATAAGCGACAGGTGGATATGACTCATTCGAGATAGCTCATTGTGTCATTAACGCAGCAATTTACGATTGTTCGTTGCAATTTTTTTAGTTTTGCCTGTTTTTCCACTTAACCTTAAACGCAAGTTTATCCTTATCAAGCTTTATAAACTCGGAAGACTTAATCAAACTTTGAACATCTTGGTTGTACTTTGAGACTTCATCAATAGAAATAAAAATTTGTTTCTTGAAGCCAGAATATATTTTCATCAAACTCTCAACAGCAGGAACATCAAGATTTTTAAATAGCAAACTGTCATGAATTAAGCAGGGTAGATGAGTTTTTTCTAGAAACGTTAAATCCAATGCAATCATATTGGCAAACCCTTTACCAGTTCCTCGATCATCTCCATGAATGAATTTGTAGTCCGTGCCTTTCAAAGACAATGATGGTGTTATTGCCTTATTGTGATATATGTTTTCAATCCAGTTCTTCATCCCACGGTTCAAGGACTTTTCTATCTCGTCGACTGAGCTTTTTATAGCTTCAGCAATTTCATTTTTTAACTGAAATATTTCTTCTTTAAGTTTACTTGCTCTACTCCAATATTTGTTTTGATTTATCATGTCTCGGTTGGCTCGATCAAGATCAATCAATCTTTCGAGCAAATATACTGATTCCTCTTTTGAGTTTACTATTTTTAACAGTTCTTCATCTATTCTTTCTATATCGAGATCTATAAGAGATATATTTTCCGTTAATAACTTTTTCTCAGCATTTAGATGCTGTTTAAGTATCTTCGTTATTCCTCTATGAAAACTTTCAACCTTTTCTAATCTTTCTGTGTCTATCTCAGGAAAGAAATCTATAACTGCTTTAAAGCTCTTCTTATTTCTTATCTTAGTACCATCTATGTTAGATTCTATTCTATCTAATTTCAAAATAAGAGAATTTCGCTTATCTAGCAGTTTATCTTTTTCCTTTTTCAATGAAAGATTCTTATCATTAATTATAGACTTGATATCAGTGACATTCTTTTTCAAAGAGTCTTTTATAGAATGAATTTCATCCGAAAGCTCGTTAATACTGTTAACATTCTTATTGTATTGTGTTTTTGTTATTTTTATAACTGCACCAGAACCGAATGTGCCTTTTATATCACTCAATCTTTTGGTCTTTTCTGATCTCTTTTCTTCTAAATTTGAAATTCGCCAATACTCTCCATATAATTTAAGCACTCTTTTTCGAATGCTATCCCAACTGTCTTTTTTCACAATATCTAACGGTCTTTTGTCATCGTAGTTATTTCTTTGAGATACTCTAAAAAAGCCACTAACACATTCACGAAATGAAATATCTAACTCATTAGGTAGATATTTTTCTTTGAGGAAAGCAGTGTACTCTTTTATAGTTTTTATCTCTTGAGCTTCAACAAAGTACACCGAGTCGGGTTCTGCGGTATCGCGCAAGAATGAGTATTTTTTATCGAAGTAAAATTCTATGCCTACTTTTAAATCACCAACGTTTTTTATTACATCGTCACATTTAATCGGAAAATCATTTCCCCCAAATGCGAAGTCAATAAGCATAAGAATTGATGACTTACCAATAGAATTTTGAGCATCATCTGCTCCAACGACTGAATTTAAACCCGCATCAAAAGTCAAAGGTGTTTCAACGATCTTTTCACAACTGATAGATTTAAGCACGATATATTACTCCATCTTTAACATCGATCTTCCCTAATATGTAGAGCATATCCAAAGCATCAATGTAACTAGCTATATCTGAATATTTTTTCTTATTGACTTGGTATAGCTCTACAAGCTCAATCGGTGATTGCAATGCATCTAATATTTGACAGGCTTTATATAAACTACTTTCTTCTAAAGATATTGTTTTATTAGGAACTAGCACTCCGAGAAAACCTCACAATTCTGTATAAAATAAGAAACCAATACCTCGGCCTTATCTCTTTCCGTTATGCCTGTGTTTGTCATAAACCAATTGCACAATTTTTCAAAAATTTCTTTTTGATCATAACCTTTCATCAATAGAAGCGTGTAGTAACTTTTAACCTGTGCATAAATAAATGCTGATTTTGCTTTTTCTTGAAGTTCGAGTAGCTTTAGTGCTTCCCGTATAGGGACAAAAAAGCTTACAACGTATTGCTTAACCTTCATTTCATTTATTATTCCAAAAGTATCGTCTGTTTTATCACTTACTTTTAAGGCATCGTGCGATAGTTTGGTCTTTGCAATTGTTTGCTCATCCATCGCACCTATTTTTGACGCGACTAATGATATGTCCTTATGGAGTGTTTGCTTGTCCCAAGTTGCGGCTAGCTCTTTCGCTTTATTTATATTCTTTTTTATAGCGACAAGTTGCCTGTATTCTTCTACAGTTTTTTGTGTATCGTAGACCTTGTGACACTCCTTACACAAAGCGATAAAGTTTGGTTCTGAATCAATATCAACTTCCAAAACTTCTTCATTTTCTAAAATTTTCTTTTCACGCTCAGTTGCATTCAAGGGATATATATGAGCGACATCAAACACCCTAACTGTCTTTCCGCCTTTTTTTATTACCAAATTCCGACTACATAATGGACACGCCCCTTGCACTTCACATAAGAGGCTCATTTTAACCGTGTCGTTTACATTAGCTCTTCTTGCTTTCATATTTATAAAGCCCATGTTCTAGACGAACTTTTAGGTACATACATCAAAATATACAAAATTAGAAATAACACCGATTTTTTCTGATTACCGTCGATAGATGCTTGTTGGTATGGGCTAACTTCAAAAGAAAACTGTTAGGCCAATGTGACTACTAGCTTTATCGAGCACAGTGAATCAAACTCGTTTAATTAAATCTAATCTAAACTTGTCGAGGTTAATCATCTCATGTAAGTCATGTACCGAAACGGCTAGACTAATCTTCGAATCTAACCACAACCTGTGTCCCGTGCCGCTCACTTTCATTAGCAACCTTAACTTTAAAGCTTGATAATGCTTCTTCGGGGCTACTGTTCGAAAAATCAAAACTAAGCTCGTAGCTCGGAACGCGATAATTGTTATCTACAATCCAATAGGCTAAACCTTGGTCAAGCCTTACTAACAATTTACTACCGTCAGAAAAGAAAACTTCTAACCGTCTGTAATGTGGTAAATTCCGTTTTTCTTTGGTATACGCAAATACCTTGATGTCAGAGTAAGCCAACACTTTTTGAATAGCCCGATCGCGGCTTTCAGAGTCTCCAAAATTGTC
This sequence comes from Alteromonas sp. 5NW40-0090, assembly GCF_057552975.1. NCBI lineage: Bacteria > Pseudomonadati > Pseudomonadota > Gammaproteobacteria > Alteromonadales > Alteromonadaceae > Alteromonas > Alteromonas sp. 5NW40-0090. Next base: position 112,419 of record NZ_BAAJLT010000011.1, on the reverse strand, counting down.
CCATAGTTTTGCTTTATAATTTGAAGATGAAGGTTCAGCACTATGAATTAATATTTCAGGAGTATCCCAACGGACGGCTACGTCGCGAAGGCCTTCAAGAAGCTCTGACAGTAGCGAAACCATCAAAGGTGTATTCAAATACCTATCGTAATAAGACACTTTTACGATATTTTTTGCTGTATCTGGATTGTCTAATAACTCAAACTGAGCCGGAGCTTTTGATTTGATAAAATCCCAAAACCTGCTTCCGAACCCAGAAACAAACCCATTGATTTCGTGCCTAATTTCAATTTCACAAGCGTTTGAATTAACTGTAGTATTGTGTCTTGTATAGGCGGCAAGATCGACTGCTTGATGAGGTGTAAGCTGCTGTTGATATGTTGCTTTAACTATGGGGGCGCTATTCCCAGTTTCAAAGAACAAGTGACCAGGTACGCCTAAGTTGTCTCCAGGTTGGCGACACCCCCACTTAGTTACAAATCTATCAGATTGTAATTCTATTAAGGTAAAGTCAACATCGTTGCTTTTAACGAGTGAGACGACATGCGATTTAACATAAGAGTTAAGTTGTTCAATAATTTCAGTATCCGCGCTTTCTAACTTTGCCTCATCGACAGCTAATTGAATATCGCAGCCAACTACCGACTGTTCCATTAAGAACTTTCTAAAATCGCGATTCAACAAGTCCCAATCTGCCGTGTCACCTTTCAAAAATATTCGTAATATAGGGTTAGATGACGCGAGAATACCGTCTCCTATAGCAGCCCTCAAAGGCCTAGTCTCTAACTCTGTATTCTCTCCAAATAACTTGTCACTTAAATCCAACTTTAACAAGCTTAACCAATGCTCATTGAAGAATTCTAACGCTGCTTTTCTATCAAGTTCTTTTGCTTTAAATTGCGTGTCATAGCTCAATAAACAATGATGACAAGCACTTTCACAATTCGCTTTGCAATGAAGTTTATTTATTGCTTTTTTTAATAATTCAGGAAGCTTGTCAGACACAGAAGACATAAATCCTGAACCACCTCCGGCTCTATCAAAAAGATAAATAGATTGAGCTTCCATACCATCTACTAAGGATGGTGAGACAGTAATTCCCACTTCCTCTTCTGCAATGCCTAGAAACTCAGTTGCAGCTTGTCTTAAGGCTACCGACGCTGAGAGGGCAATCGTTTTATTATTAACAAAAGTCGAGCAGTTTGGATCTTTTATCTGAAGTTCAAGTACGTCTGTTCGGTCTTCTACGCCAAAACTAATGTTCTTTTTGATTTTCCAGTCATCAAAACTTCCAGGACATATCGAACTATCATTATCCTTTCCCCCCCTGAGTCGCTTATGTCCAAGATCGCTAGAAAATTGGCTAAACTCGTCAAAATTTGAAGGTTCACTTCTTCCGCACTCCAAACAGATAGAGTAGCCTTGAGAAGTATTTCCATCATTAAAATGGAATACATGTCCATTAGATGTAGACCTAAAACGGCCTAAATCTTCGTTGACCAGGTTGACCCATTCACCATTAGCAGTAATCCAAGGCTCTCTCACAGGTAAATATTTAGGTCTTGAAATATCGTTATGAGTGGCCTCATAGATATCAACAGCAAACCCACTCGGTTCTGTAAATGTTTTTATATTTTCACTTTCAATTGGTTTACCGCATACAGAGCACTCTGTTGCTTCTTTTATTAAGTGACTCGAACCACTAGCCCCGCAAGAACTGCACCTCCATGCATACTTAAAGCCTTGAGGTTCTTTTGCTTTATCTTGGTCTGTTGGTACTTTCCAGTTTAGAAGTATCCCACCGGATTTAAAGACTTGCCCGTCAATAACAACTTCAGCTCCAGGCGCGAACTCTCTAATAGCCGAAACCATGTCCCTAGAAGGAAAATCTCTAGCCATCATTTTGTTATCAATACGATGACGATTTAGCTGATCATTTAGTCTATTTTTGTTTTCTTCAGCTATTGTTTGCAGTTGGGACAAGTTTATAGTGTTGAAATTGGCAATATGTGTAGGGAAACCATAACCAGGAAGAAAGCCACTTGTTGCTAGCTCGCTTAACAAATATTCGCACTCGACTCGTGTTATTTGTATATCAACTGCTTTCTCGGCACGTTTGTCACCGCCTATCAATCCTTGTTTTTCTTTGAGTAACCTATCTCGGCCATTTAACCAGTTCTCGCAAATTCTATTGAAATCCTTTCCAGCTCTTAATAACAATTCATCAGCTGACATTCGAGCCAAACAAGTCCCTCTAGTAAGCACTGTTAGCTTCGATATTTGCGATTGTGACCATACTCCTGAACCTCCATTAAGCAAATCTAAAAATTTTTTCGCAGGTGTTAACCCTCTAGACTCCGCGTCACCAAAAAAGGCGATACAATTTAGCTTGGTTAAATCTTGGTCACTCAGTAAGGTATTTAAGAAAAACGCCAAACACAAAGCATTGACATGCCTTTGAACTAATATTTGACTTTGGAAAGTAACTTTGGGAACAAATGTTGGTGTAGTAAAAGGCCACTTTGTATTACTGAAGATTAGGTTACCGTGAGGGTTTTGTTTACACAATGTAAAAGCAACAGCTCGGTTTTCTCCTCTTCGACCCGCTCGACCGGAACGTTGTAGATAGTTAGCAGGATGAGGGGGAGCATTATTCATAGCAACGACTGATATGCCTCCAATATCGACTCCCATCTCCATTGTTGTTGAACAGGATAGAATATTCAATTTGCCTTTCTTAAAATCATCTTCATATTGGCGAAGTCTAGAACCAGAAAGTTGTGCGGAATGCTCTACAGCTCTTATGAATGGTACTTGCTCGACTATTCGATCGTTTAAGTCAGTCCATATTCCAGAGCTTCTTATGACTTCAACATCGGCATTCTCCAGCAGCCATTTTTTCGCTTCGATTAGCTCTTCCTTTCTACTGTTACCTTTACCAAAGGGCGCGTCATAAATAGGGAGTTTAATTGGCTGACACACATACTTTTTTGGATCAGCGTATGAAGGCAAATATGGCGAAATGCCGTCGAGTGTCGTATCTAATACTTTATTGGTAATAGGACATTTCCATGCATTAGTTATCAAAGAAAACTCTACTTGTTTCCTGAGTTCTAGAAAGAAATTGCCGTCTCCAGTTTTAGTGAAAATCCCTACTTTGTCGCTTTTTAATACTTCAAAAGCCTGCTTCAATAAATTGCTGACTAATATCTGGTTAGCTTTAGTTTCAAGATCTATACTCAACCATGCTCTTAGAAGGTTAACCAAAGTAGGCAAACGGTCTGAATGACGGTTATAGGTCGGCCAAACAACTGTCCAGCCTGCTTCTTTGCGTGACAAGCCTAGTTGAGGATTCAACTCTTTTTGTCGAATTTTTTCGCCTAACCAGTTCCGCGTTGACTGAGATACTTCGACGGCAAAATTGCTTCGGACAAAAAAGTCGATACAAATTTTTAAAAAATCTTTCCAGCTATCTAGAGATTTCTTGCCTATCAGCTCAGTTGGTAGTTCATGCACCTTGTTTAACTTGGGATAGTTGAGCTTAACTAGCCCCATAGTTTCTGAATTATTCGCTCTCTTGGGTCGTCTTAGAAACTCTCTTTCAAGTACCATTCTTGAAATTCGCTCTACTCCAACCTCTTGTGTAAAAACTTTAGGAGCTAACCTTTTGTAAACGTCCATCATCCATTTAGATATCGACTTCTCGCCATTAGCTAAACTTCCTTCAAGACTTTGCCAAGGGACGCCAACCATGACATCGCCACTGAACTTTGCTAATTCCTCAAGCTTATCTGTAATCATTCTATCAAAAGTTACCTTCATGCTATCAGGTACAGTTGATTGTGTAGCTCTTAATGCATCAATTTCAGCTTCGATATTTTGTATGTCTTCAGCATTACCTGAAGCGTCAGCTTGTGCTCTCAATAAGTGATGATAAATGAGTGATCTAGCTCTATTCCTTTCTGCATCTTGTTGAAGTTTTGCAGCTATTCGAGCTGTCCCCTGCCTGCTATCAGTAAATGTAATCAAACGACGACCATTAAATGGCCCATGCGCTTCAAGGTCTTTACCTTCCGGAGCATATTCTAATAAGGTCTGCACTGCTGTAGTAATATGAGAGGGTGCCCCCAGCCTTGCTGGTCGAAACAAGTGCTCATTGTTATTAGGAGCATTACAGGAAGGGCAACGTACGGGACTATCAATTGACTGATTTAAGTGAATCGGAATAGCATCTGGTTCATCACTATCAAGCTCACTATTGGTTCTAGACAGTCTATCAATAATCGACTGTTTTCCTGGCACTCCAGATATTACAACCTTGCCGATATCAACTATTGGAGTGTCGTCTAGTTCGGATTCATCATCTTCATTTCGTTCTAGCTCTAAAGAAAAGTCATCTTCAACTTCAAAATCATCTGTAAGCGTCAGCCTTCCATCAGACAGTCTTTTAGCGTGCAAGTGAACATCACTACAGTCATTACAAATTTTCAACTCATAAACTGGTGCTCCGCAGTCACATTTTTCGCGCCTGTCGAAATATACACTCCCAAACTGCCAACGGGGGTCATCTAGCGGCTTTTCTTTGTGTAAACAATTCTTGTCTACACAAGCCCATAAACCAGACATGGTGGTGTGAAATAGGTGGGCTCTAAGTGGTAGAAATGTATCCGTCCGTCCTTTTTTATAATCCCTAGCCGTACCAGAGCATAAATCTAGCCAGTTTAGTGCTTCTTGCTTTTTATCCTTGCCATTCGCTTCACTCGCAAATAAAGTTGAACAAATTTCACTTAAGGTTGCAACTGGTGGTTCACTCTTAACAAATAACTCTCTCAGCTTCAGCGATAACGGGTTTGAACTTAACGCTTCAAATCTTTGCTGTGATAACAAATCCGAACTATCTAATTGAGATATCTCATTATTGGACGAGTTATTAGATTCTACGCGAGGTAAACTTGGAAACTCCCTTTCACCGCCGATTACCACTACTTGCTCTAACGCAACGCCTGCTATATCCGCCAAGAACTTCTGTAATTCATCCTTGCTATCTTTTCCTCCAATCGTGGCTGATGTAGCAACAAAACGAACATTTTTAGGATCTACTTCAAACGTCGATACCACGCGTCTTAATAACAGCGATAATTCAGCGGCCTGTGACCCTAAATAAGTATGCGCTTCATCAAGAATGATCCACTCTAACTTCCCCTTAGACTGTTCAATAATTGGTTTGTCATCTTTACGAACGAGCATGTACTCTAGCATCGTCGCGTTAGTAACAATGATCGGTGGTACATAGGCCCTTAAATCTTTCCTATTATCTACTTCTCTTGGGTATTCTGGATTTTTTCTTAGAGGTAAGTTAGGCGTTTCACCATTGTATAAACTAAATCGGACTTGCTTGTTTAGCCCGTGAGTCCAAGCTCTAAGGCGATCTCTTTGACTATTTATCAACGCGTTTAGCGGATACAAAAACAGTGCTCGGCAGCCTTGAAGTCCACTTCCTTTCTCAGCCTCTTGTTGTAAGCTATTTAACACGGGCACTAAGAAACACTCAGTTTTACCAGAGCCTGTACCGCTGCTTACTAACACAGATTTAGGTTTCTCTGCCGTTAGTGCTTTCCAAGCGTCAACTTGATGAGTGTATGGACTCCACGTAGATGAAAACTTGTAGTCTTTTTTTAAGTCCTTAGGGGGGTTCTCCATTGCTTCGACTAATGAAGGGGCCAGCAAATTGCCAGACAAGTCTTGCATCGTTGCATCAGCTTCTTTCCAACCAAATTTACCTTCAAATACAGGATCGCCTAACAAACAACCTGGTTCTCCAGGAGAGGAGTTAAATTTTTCTTTTAATAAACGAGTTAGAGGCTCATTAGCAATGTTCAATAAACCAATCGTCGAGTTGGCTGAGCGATTCACTAAATCTTTTGTTAAAGAAGAGAAATAATTGTTATCCATTTAAATTTTTTGTCCTAATCCGTAAATGAAGCCAACGGTATAAGCTGCTGTAAACCACTCTTTATCAAACCGAATTACATTGCGCATACTGTGAACATCTAGTGAAGAGCTTATTACTCCAGATCCCTTCTTACTTGCATGGTGAATGCCCAGTAAAACAGGAGTTAAAACGACTGAGGTACGCCATTTAGGTAAGTCACGAACTAAACAACTCAATAGTTGAATTGCTCTAGTATTGTCATTAGGAAGCAACCTATTTGTTAGCTCGTCTGTTAGGCTAGGCCAGCTTTCTTCAGCATTACGTCGAACTAGATCTTGATATTTTGAATCGTCATTTCGTGAGACTAGGGCATTGCAGGCGGTCTTTGCAGCGTCGAGTTCTGAAAAAATTTCAAAGCCTTTGTCTTTCTGACCAAAAATAAAATGCTTTAGTGCTCTTACGGCAATTGTTGATGTAGCCGAAAGGTGCGAGAGAGCGTCTAACCAATTTAAACACTGCGTTACTAGCAATTCATGCCCATTTGGCATAGCACTGAGCGCGTCTGCTAACTGCTTTTGCTTCTGTCCGAATGCTTTTTGCCATGCCTCGGGAGAAATACACTCCCATAAAAATGGCAGTTCTTGTGAAAATTTTTCTACATAGATACTCTTTTCAGAATCGTCAATAAACTTTAAGAATAGTTGTGCCATAGCTAAATCATTTTTTGTAAATCGCTCCCACAAAGCAAAAGTCGTGAGTGGTAGTAAATGAAATTCAGTGATGTAAGCATCAACAATTTTCCAATCTTTATGATTTAGGTCATCAGCGATTTCGGAAATAGCCCTATCAAACATTTGCTGGCGAACATTATAGTCAGACTCAGCTATTGCAGCTCTCAGGGGACTCGATTTAGTAGCATAACATTCTGTAGTGCTATTAGAATGACCCTCAATTATCAAGCGAGGACGTATTTTAGAATTTCTTTTTGGCTCAAAAACCAACCAAGGCCCAGTGTGTTTGGATAGATTAGGTACTAACCATCGATTAGTACAAACACCTTGTACTTTTATCGGAGGCAATTCAAACCCTCTCTCTTCTGGAAAATGGAGTGGCTTGGCTAATAAAATAGGTAAGTCTTTTTCTGACCTACTAATTGAACTGTCTTCAATATCATTAAGATACAAAGAATAACCATTTGATATCTCATCTGATTCTAAAAAACATGAATAGTGCACGATTCTAATGCTAATTACTTTTTCAGTACCAGACCTCACATTTACATCCATGTAAGCGTCTAAATCTTCCGACAGTGCAAATAACTGTTTGACTTCACTTTGAAAGTCAATCAATGGCTTTATCAAATGAAAGCTACCAGTAACTAACTCTCTATCTAATGTTAGCTTTATCGTTATATTAGCTAGCTTTAACAGTTCCAGAGGGTCGTTTGAACGCAAACTAAAGTCAATGTAATAGTCTTGGTGTAAGCTTGGGTCATTGTGTTGTATCTCAAGTTGAACTGTCCTTAACTCTTCCATCGTAATCAATGCGTTATGTTTAAGTTGACCGCCATCACTATCTACAAATCGACCGCCTGAGGTTGGAAATGGCAACTCAACACTAACAGGCTGATTACTGCGTTCAAAATCGAGTAAAACGTTTATTACTCTAGGGTTTTCGCCGTGAGCAGTGACTTTCAAACTATAAACAGAGCCTTCTCTATTAGTTGAATAATCAATTTGAGAACTCGAAATAGAAACAGACCTAAGCTGATTAGAGCAGAAAACGATTTCTCCTTGGTTAAAATAATCAACACAGCTATTGAACGAGATTTTTAAATCTCTCGGTAAAACGATCAGTTTTTTCCGGTACACTAGCTTACCGCCATCAAAAACACCGATATCAACAGCGCCGACAGCTGCTGCCAAATCCCCACGCCAGTTTCCACCTCGAACTCGCCAATAAATCTGAGAGATTGGTACTTCAGAATAAAAACTTTCTCCCACAACTTTAGTGATGTGTGGATTGCCAACTATAACCGCAACACTACTATTTTTTTGATGTAACTTATGCTCAGACCAAATTCGGTAGATAACGTTTGCTGGGGGTGATTCCAATTTGACTTTTATTTGGTATGTTTCGTCAGCGTCTACTCTAAACACAGAAGTATTCGTAATATCACAGACAGTCCTTCCATCTTCTGTACAACCTACATCTTCAAAAGAATCTCCGACCAAATGACCTTCTGCGGGAAGTATCACCCTCAAAATAGCTTCTGATGTACATACATCACCTTGACCTTGGTATTCCCAACTATCGTTTTTAGTTTGCACAAATCCAGTAGGTAGGTCTGGCTCTATTGCTTCACCACCTTTTAACAGGTGTCTTTCCGAAATAGCATTACCTTTACGATAAAAGCACAATTGCCAGTCTTCATGGCTTCCTGCTGATGGCAACGTTTTTATTAGTGGTGAGACTTTGAATTCTTCATTGCGCACAAGAGTAAGTGTTGCTATGGGCAGCTTTTTAGAACCGTTAATCGCTATCAAATCTAATTTATTACCGACTTTTTCTACTTGCCAAAAGTCCTTAAGGTCGGTTTCCGTCACCATACTTGGAAAGTTGATAACGTTTTTTATCGAGTACGAATTCCCTTTATTTTGAAGTCGGCGACATAGGTACACAGGGACATCTGATTTTTTCTTCACTTTCGACGAATGCACAATCAAGCTACTTATTAGAGCATTACCTTCATCCCCTTCCAAAGAAATAGGGAAGTGAGTGCGCCAGGCAGGAAAATTCTTATTTAAGTGTTCAACAGGGTCGTTTATTACGGCTAGATCATAATTTTCTCTTAGACCTATTACTGTTTGAATCACTTCGCCAACTAAGGTTATGAACTCAGCTTTGTGAAAGGCTGTAGCCAACATGTCCTTTCTTTTTTCGGCAAAATAGGGCGGAGTATAACCAGCTTCAGAGTATTGAATTGAGTCTTTCAAAACACCACGCAAATAACGGTCGAAGCCTGTGTTTTGCTTTAGTAACCCTAGCGGAATGCCGCCTTCAAATATAATTGTGCCTAAATACTGCTTTCCCTGAGTATTTTCCAATAGCTCCCTTTTCCATTTCTTTAATCCTTTCGTTACGATACTTCGAATTGTGGAATGAGTGAACTCATCATCTGATAGTTCCAATGACCGAGTAATACTGTCCCAACTCCAAGCACCTCCCTGATAATTTCTGCGCCACCACTCAGATGCATACAGAACAAAAAGAGCGTCCCACCTGGGCAAACGAGCTTCAATATTTTCAATACCAAAGGCCGCACTCATACTTAAGCAATTGGCTAATTGACTGTATTCATCCTGGCTGACTTGATAAGCAAATAAAGGCCGACCATCAGAGAAATCTAACTTACGGGAAGATAAAAACGCATCGAAAAACTTTTGAGGAACTAAAGAATTTAGTCCAGGACTTTTAGGTTTATTTATAACATCCATATTCTGTACTCCTATCCAAACACAAGACTATAGAAATAGTAGGGAAATAAAAAGCCATATCTCTGAAATATATGGCTTACTATCACTTATGCAGGTTTTTCTTCTAGAACAGATAGGTCAGCTTTTTCAATTAACTCAGGCGGCAAATCTTTATTGTTGCCTATTCTCAAACCCTTCATTTTTTCAGCCCGCTGAATTAGGTTACCCCTTCCCTCGCCGAGTTTTTTCATTGCTTCACCGTAGCTTCCTTCAGCACGCTCTAAATGAGAACCAAGCTTTTTCATATCATCAACAAAGCCGACTAATTTGTCGTAGATAGCTCCGGCCTTTTTTGCGATCTCCTGCGCATTTTGGTTTTGATATTCTACTCGCCACATGTTGTTGATGGTTTTCAGCGCAACCATTAGGTTTGTTGGACTAACCAGCATAATATTTCTTTCTAATGCCAATTGAATTAGCTCGCTGTCTTTTTCTACAGCTAGGTTGAATGCAGGTTCCACAGGAATAAACATCAACACATAATCGAGAGACTGAACACCGTGTAAGTCGTGGTAATTTTTGGTGGTCAGTTGCTTTATGTGGTTTTTAATCGCGTTTATATGCTCCTTTAATGCCTGCTGGCGAGTTGCATCATCTTCGGCATTAAAGTAACGCTCGTAAGCAGTCAGCACCATCTTTGAATCAATGACCACATCCTTTTCACCAGGCAAATGGACAATCACATCTGGCTTGAATGAACTGCCATCCTCGTTTTTTAATGAAACTTGAGTAACATATTCATGACCCAAGCGTAAGCCAGATTCTTGTAATACTCGTTCGAGTACAACTTCTCCCCATGTTCCTTGTTTTTTGTTATCGCCTTTGAGCGCCTTGGTTAGAGCCACAGCCTCTTTGGTCATTTGTTCATTTAACGCTTTTAAACTATGCACTTCTTGTTTTAGGGCATGGCGCTCTTTTGCTTCATTAGTGTAGACTTCGGTTACTTGCTTACTAAAAACACCTATTTGAGTTTTTAGCGGTGAAAGCAGCGAGTCCAGTGACAACTTATTTTGTTGTGACATTTCACCTGTTTTTTCTTTGAAGAGCTTATTTGCAGTATTTTCAAATTCTTTAATGAAACGTTGTTCTGTGCGTTCGAGCAGTTCGATCTTTTCCTGTTGTCCTTTTTTAGACTCCAGTAATGCTGATTTTTGGCTCGTCAGTTCAGTAATTTTCAAATCTTTCTCTGCCAAAGCAGACTTCAATTGTTTAACTTCGCCCTGAACTTCGACAAAACCTTTTAACTTTTCAGCGAGTTGTGCCTTTTCACTTGATAGCTGAGTAATTTGACCTTGGAGCGATTTAACTTGTTTGCTAAGTATTGTTGACTCTTCGAATAAAGTTGAATAGCGGTCATTCTTTTCTTCAAGATGAGCGCTTATTCGACTGAGTTCGGCTTTGCTTTCTGACAATAAGGATTCAACTAGACGCTTTTGCTCTTCTAATTCGTTTGAATGCTCTTCTATATTGGATAGGTGCTTTACGGTAACCTCCGCTGCGGCCAGTTTAGAAGATAGGATAGAATTATTGCTTTTCGCTAAATCAAGCTCTTCTTGTACAGTGATAAGCTCCTTCTTAAGTTCTTCATCTTCGTTAAGCTCAAACTGTGCTTGAGGTTTTTTTAGATACAATATGGCACCGATAACAGCTAAAAATGTGACTGATGCCATTATTGTGGTTTGGATAAATAAGTCGTTCATTTTTGAATACTCCAAAGTTGATAACGAAAGGAGTATTGCCAAACTTAGACCAAAGAAGAATTATCTATATAAATCATGGGTGTAGAAATAAACCCTCTATATAAAGAGCCCGTTAAAAATAACGATGATTACGTATATGTAACTTTTATTACCTATACATCTATAAGAGTATAAAATCTACCAATCCGCGCAAAGTCGTTTAAGAGGTCACTATCTAAGACCTTATTTGGTACGACTTTTAACATGCGGTTGCCATCCGCTTTTCGATTAACTTCCCACACGTGATTACAGTTAGAATTTCGAATGGCGAAGCAATTGTCATCCCTAGAAACCCATTGGTCTTCATCAGCTTTTGCACCACAACAAGGGCAATACAACAGCTCTTCAAACCTTTCTGCGGCCTCCGTCACGACATCAATTGCCTTAGCGATGGAAACATCTTGTTTATGCTCTCCCTTGAACTCTAATAACTTCGGCTTTACATCTATAAGTGGCTTTATCATTGTGACGCTATTATTTTCAAGCTGCCAATGTTGTTTCGCATTTATACTCTCTAAAAATCGTATCAGGGCTGACGGAATTTTATATAGCGTATTTCCAAGAGCTTGAACTACTTGGCTAGCTAACCACTTTGAAATCAATATTGCTAACTGTTCTAAAGAGTAAAAATTGATAGGAGAAGTACAAAGATTATATTTATCCATCTCTTCATCAGCACTAATAGAAAGCAATACTCTTTGAGAGTTTTCCATTAACTCTGTATCTGATAAGTCGGTGAAATTGGTGAAACATGGTACAAAGCTAAGATTCTGTCCAGATGAATCCAATCTAATTTCACCGACATCTGTCACCTCAAGCGAAACAGTTTGAACACCATTTCTTTCAAATGAATTTGGTGTCAATTCAACAAAACCGAGTTCATGAAGCGTTCGTTTCACTAAGTCGCAACAATATTGCGAATATGCACTAGACAGTTTCTTATTTCGCTCAAAGATTTGTTTAGGGTCGAGGTTATTAGCTTGCTGAGTATCTAGCCAACAGTTCCACAACCTTGCCACATGACGATAGTTCTGGTCATGTGACAAAACATTAGTCATATTTAGTTTTAGTGGTACATGAACCCTGTTAGTTAAAGAAATATACAAACCGGAATGCTGTAATGTTCTTACTTTTTTTAGCATCTTTGTTAACAGTTCAAGCGTGGCAACGCCATGAATTGCGGCATCATCTGCCTGTTCATCATCGGAGAAACCTTCTCCCCACAGTGTGAAGATAGTCTTGCGCAACTCGAAATAAATACCTTCTGCATTTTGGAAGCTCACCGCTTGTTGAAATATTTCTTCTAATCTTTTTACCTCTAATATGCGCTTTACCAAGTAGTGTTCAACATTCTCCAGCAGCTTTACATACACTCGATTTTCGTAGATGTTAAGCTGATCTTCACTTTCCAAAGCGAGTATTTGTTTAGGAATAACTCCTGTCAGAGTTCTAGCCTGCCAACACTCTGAATGTGAAGCCAAGTGAGCATTTGCGGAGCTTGCTATCTTTTTTGCTCTAGATACTGGGACAAGGTGCTCTTCATAAATCAACTCCATTCTTGGTCGCCTGGCAATTTCTTGCAGATGACCCTTTTTAAGAACATCAATTAGCAACTCTTCGAACTTTGTGAGTTCAAAGCGCGCAAGCAACTTATCGGGTATTAAAAAAGAGCGCGCCTTGTCCAAATCAACTGCATCTTGGTATGCCAGTATTGCACTTTCAATAATTTCTAATTCAATCTCACGTTGTTCCGACTTTTCACTATGAAAAAATGAACCTATCTGAGATCCGATGTGAAACTTCTCAGTTCCATCATTGATCAGAAGGTCGTCTGGCTGGATGTTTGAATGCCCATTGAAAGTACACGATTTCTGAGCCGCATATCTTCCAGACACAATATTCTCAGGAAGCTGTTTTACTAACTTCCCGTTAAATCTGTCATACCAAGTAACCATTAAAGGCTACTCTTTTTCTTCAATTCATTATTTAAGAGTTTAAAGCTCGCTTCAGGCTTGGAATTGAAGCCTTGAGTACGCCAAAACTCGCTTAATGCATCAATAAGGCTTGAAATATCTTCTTGCTCAGTGTCATAGCGGCCAGTCGCTTTTCCAGTTCTTAACACCTTAGTGGCTAACATATGGTCTAAGGCAAAACCTAAATCACTACCACATTCGAGCATAACGGGTATGAACCTACTAAGGTGTCTTTCTAGTCTATTGCCCCAACTGACATTTAACTCTTCCTCTAAAAGCATTGAAAACTCAGAATCATCAAGGTCTTTAATAAGTTTATTGACTGTGTTGCTATGTTTTTTTGTTGCGGCGTTGAAAGCTTCCTCTAGTGAATCGAAACTGTATGTAACTGGCTCAAGATCCTTGTTGATATGAAAGGTGCTTTTATGTCGTGGAAGCTCCATAACATGAGCACGGTCATAGGTCTTATCTGCAAATTCGAAAGTTGTTTCATCGTGGTTGGCTGTACCAATAAACCAAAGATTCTCAGGTATTTTGATTTTTCTACCATCAATCAACTTTTCAGGCCCGTTTGGCTGCCCCGTTGTCATCAACGTCAGAATACGGTCTTTGGGATCTAATTCTAAAGCAGACAAAAACTCAGCAAAATATTGCTCTGGTCTCGAAAGGTTCATTTCATCCAATAAAACGATGTAAGGACGGTCACTGTATGCCGGAGATTGTGCTTCATAAAGTGCTTGCAAAGTTTCTTGCTCGTAAAACTTCTTCTCGAACGCATTAAAGTGACCAATTAAATCTCCTTTATCACGCCAGCCAGCTTGAACAGATATGGTTTTCACACCACCGCCAACAGCTCTTGCAAATGCTTTTGCTAGGCTTGTTTTACCTGTGCCGCTTATCCCTTGTAGAATATGCAAACGGCTCATGGCAAGGCCAGCGATAAACAATCGAATGTCTTCAAGTCGATAGTACAATTCCTTCTGCTCGTAAGAGTCCCAAGCAATGCGATGTTGAAGCTCGTTTGCAAAGTCTTTTAGTGACGGAACAAATTCTGTTCTCCCTTTAGCTCTTAGCTTACTGTCAAGTTCTAAAAGCGCTGGGAACGCGGTCTTAGCTTGTTGCTTGTTCACGAGATCATCAACATCTGCACTTAATTGATCAACTGCCGCCTTTAACAATTGATTATGTTTTTCCAAAGCTTGTTTCTGTTTTTGAATCTGCTCTAACTCAATAACAGACATTCTATTTTTCGTGAGCTGCACTTTATTTTGCTGTAACTCTGCATGAGCATTGCTGTACTCCTGCTCTAGTGCCTCGTACGTCTTTTTGAGTTCTTTGAACTTCTCTTCAAGCTGTTCGCTAGGCTTTTCATCTAATTGTGAACGAAGGGTGTTTACTGTTTGCTTGTAATGATTAAGTTGCTCTAAAACCTCTTGCGGCGTAGCGTCTTCAAACTGTCTTTCTAATTCTTTAAAAGAACTTAGCTTTGCAAGTAATTGCTTTTCACCTTGATCATACTGAGCGATTTGCTTCTCAAGGTTTGCTTTCTGGTTTTCGAGTGAAGATATTTGATAAGCGAATTCTTTTTCGATTTCATCTTTAAGTGAAGTTTTATAACTGCTCGCTTCTTCGTCGGTTAATTGAGCTTGCTTACGCTTCCTTTCAATTAGCGCTTTTTCTTGGTTTAGCTGAAACTCTTTTTCATCTAATTCAGCTTCTTTAGCGAATAACTGTTGTAGCTTTTCATCCAGCAAAGTCTTTTCAGCTTCGTTTAACGTTTGCTTTGACTTGTTTAGTTCCTCTATTTCTTTCTCAAGTTTTAGCTTTTTCTCTTCCAATGATTCACGAAGCTTAGTTTGTTTTTCTTCAAATGAATTGAGCATTTCTATATGTTTTGCTGCAAATCCACTTTCAGCATCAAGTTCTTGCTCCTTCAACTCTTCTAGTTTTATGGCTAATTCAGCTCTATCTTCAGCAATTTTCTTTTTACTTGCCAACAGCTCTTTAGATTGCTTATCTAGCTCTTTCTTTTCAGCCTCGGCTTTCTTTTTTAGTTCTTCTTGTGCCGCTTCTAGTTGCTTCTGTCTCGCTAAGCTTTGTTTAACATCCAATTCTACTTGCTTGTTTTGCTCTACTAACTTCTTAAGCTCGCCAACCAAAGTTTGAATATCATTACCAAAGCTCTCTGAGGCTGCTTTCTTTTGTTGTTCACTAGCCGCATTATAAGAAGATGCTGCTGTCTTAAATTTTTCAGCCATAGCACCGAAAACAGAGCTGCTTTCGCTTTCTATTAAGTTATCTACAGCAGCCAGTGCATTATCTAATTTATGAACTTCTGTATTTGCTGTGTTTACTGTGGTGCTAGCGGTTGCCTGCGGCTTCCTTGCTCGGTTTCTTTTTCCCATTATTTACTTCCTAATAAACTTTCTAAAACTACTAATAATTCAATTGTTGATTCGAAGTGACTCATAGCCTCTTCTTTCGACAAAACTTCGCCACTGGCGTGGCTGGCCTTCTTATTTCTGGCATCGGCAAGACGAACTGCATTGTCTAACCAATTAGGCAGTTGAGTTGATAATTGCTCTACAACTTTCGGAAAAGTGAGCAACATTGCGGCAAGCATAGGCTTTAATGATTGCTCGCCTCTTGTCATTGCTGACTGAACCTGGCCCCCCCTTACGGTTGCTAGCCTGTTCGCTGCATAGGCACTAACGCCGCTTATTCCTAAATAAATTTGCTCAATAAGTCTTTTGTCATGCTGAAAAATAGGTCTATTACCGTTCCACCGCATGACTAGAACCTCCCAATCACTTCTGGCTTGATTGGGCTTCATAAAGGTTTTTAACCAAGCTTCGATGATTTTTTGCAACTCATTCAACAACCCTTCCAAAACCTCTGACCTAATTGTTTGAGATTGTTCAACCTGATTCTTAAATCGCAGTGTTGCTAATACATGTTTTTCTATCAGCGAATATTCTTGAACCCATGAGTAGTTTGCTAACAATTCTATTTTTGCCTGCTCCTCAAATAGCTGTTCTTGCTGCTTGTAATTGAGCGTATGTTCATCTTGAGCGATCCCCATAACCTCACTAACTCTGGAAGCAAAATGTTTATTTGAATCCAGCACCTGTTCAGCAACTTCATTTAGCTCCGGAAGTGTTTCCGTTAGTCCCGTTGGATCAGATAAATACCACGAGCGCTCACCAGAAATTGTTGAAAATAACTTGGTGTGGATAAACGCTGCGATAGGCTCAGGCTCAATAAACTCAATGGAATAGGTAACTTCTAACGTATCGTCAGATACATAAAAATCAGCTTGCTTTAACTGGTTCAATACTCTGCGATAGGCTCTTAAGCTGGTGTTCATTTGCTCTGAAGTTGGCGCTTCTGGCTTAACGGTATTACTGATTAACAAGGGCTTCACTAACTTACCTGAGCCTTTGCTTCGAACAAATTGTGGAAAGCGCTCAGTGAAATCCATGCTTTCTATATGGGGTAGTGTCGAGAGCACTCTCGGTAGCAATTTCCCTGTTATCGCATCTTGAAGCATGTAATAGCAAGTCTTCTCGTTTGTAGAGTTTTCTACACCTAAAAACAACTCCCTGGCTTTTTCTGTCTGCTTCCAACCATCGAGATAACCATCATTAGTTAATTGAGCCAAAATGTATTTAATAAGCTCTTTATCTAAATTGCTATATCGACATAATTTTTCGTTGTCATGGCACCCCGCCAAAATAAGCTTTAGCACTAACATCTGAAAAATATTCAAACTTGGTTTACTTTTGGGCGCAGCTACTCGCCATAGATAAAACGGCCAAAAGATATCCTTTTCATTCTGGTATCGATTCATCTTATTTTTTAAATAGCAAACATCCTGAATATCTTTATGCGTAATCATGACTTCACCTCACATAATTCGTGGATGAATGCCCACACTTGAGGAATGGCTTTTTGGGCTGTCTCACTTGAAAACATCTCTTTGTCACCAACAACTTTGATTAAACTCTTAGCTCGACTAAACGCTACGTTTAAACGGTTTGGTGTGCGAATGAAGCCATATTTTTTTCGATATGCATTCTCATCTGATGCTTTAATGTTATTTGAGCGAACCGTCGATAGGATCACCACATCAAACTCCTTTCCTTGAAACGCATCAACAGAGCCAACTCGAATTTTTTCGTCTCCCTCTTCAGTGGTTTTAAAGCCAGGCAGGTACTCCCAACCATCTTCTAATTTTTGGCAAATGCCTACTTGCGCAAGCTTATTAAAAATTAACTCTCGTTGGGCTGCAAAGAAGGTAATTACACCTACACTTAAATTAGGATTTTCTGCAAAAAGCGCTTGCACTTCACTAACAACTTTTTGTGCTTCGCAATCACGTTGCCAACTAGTCCCTGAACGTTGCTCTTTGCCAGACTGAAGCGGCAGGTCAATCCACTCGGCCACTTTACCCTTGTACTTAGCAATACCGAGATCGAAACGATCTTTGCTTAAGCCTGCTTCAAGTTTTGGCTCTCCTTCAGCTTCATAAAACGAACGACTTACAAAGCTACCGATATCTGGATGCATTCTGAACTGGGTATCTAACATCACAGTTCGTTGAATTCCGTCTTTGGCTTGGCGAGCCTTTAATTGCGTATATAGTCGCTCGAAAAGACTCATCTTGATTGCTTTAGCAGTCTCTTGTTGCAAGTCACCTGCTTCAATCATTTCTTTTTCAATGTCAGGTTCTAACATTTGCGGTAGTTGAAAGTGATCTCCAACTAATACGATTCGCTTCGCAGCTAAAGCCATTGGAATAAACAAATCAAGCGGGTTTGCTCTGGCAGCCTCATCTACAATAACGGTATCAAAGGTAAAGTCTCCGCCGACTTCATCCAAAGAAGCGTTAATTTGCTCTTTATATTTTACAACTTTTTGACCAGCAGAGCGTTGACATGATGCACCAATTGACGTCGTGTAATCTCTTACGCTATCGGCAAGGTAATCCGGTTGATACTTGATTAACTCCAAATACTCTTCGATAACGTCTGGTATTCCCGCAGCACAATTCATTGCGTGCTTAGCGATAACCTCATTCAATTGATGTAGCGTTGATATTTCTTCTTTTGAAAGCTCAACTTGTAACGACTTAGGTCGGTAATCGGGGATTAAATCATCGAGTAACTTATTTTTAATTTCTCTGAGTTTTTCAAAGTCTTCAGCACTAAGTGTCAACTTCTCGATAATTTCATCTAGAGCTTCTACTTCTTCTTCAAATCGCCCTGTTCTGCGTAAAGCAGATATACACTTGAAAGACTGTTCATAGCCATCATCGTCATACGCTCGCTCAGAGGTTCGTAAACCTCTAACTTGGCGCAGCAACAAACCATTAGAAGGCGCGTTGTTCTCATCAACTTGAGTGTCAAATTGTTGCTCAAGTTTTGCCTTCAAGGACTGAGGTATATCAAAACCGTGGTTTATTCTAAGATTATCGATATCTTCAAGAAGACTTTTTATCCGCTCGTGTTTTTGCTTTTTATCTACACGCGACGCTAATATGGCTGCTATGTCTTTTCGAATATTATTTATAATTTTATAACTGCTGTCGTTTTGAGCTAACTCATTCGCAACTTCAGTCAAATTATGTATTTGTTTCTTGCTCCATTGCTCCAAAAGAAAGGGGGCGCGCGCGTTGTCATCCGCTCTAATGGCGGGAATACCAAACGCTTCAGATCTGGCAATGACATTATCCACCGCATCATTTTGATAGCTGGTAAGTAGTATTTGCCCCGTTAATTTACTTTTATGTTCTTCCGCCAACCTATTTTGTAGTGCACTAATAACTTGAGTTTTACCTGTGCCTGGAGGCCCAAGAATTAACGCTATATCAGGGGTATTCAAAGCAACGTCTAGTGCTTCTATCTGTTTTGCTGTTGGCTCACCTTTGAATGAACTTCGCGCGGCTGCAGTGAGCGGCTTCAGTTTGTGTTTGGCCTGCTTTTGCCTAGATATACTAAAATCTTGGTCTTCCAATAACAGACGTAGATCTTTCATTGGGTTCAAGAAGTTTGTAATAGCATCCCTAGCCTGCTCGCGTCGCTGTGTCTGTACAATTGAGCCACTAATCGACAAATAAATAACACCTTTTTCTTCGGGCTTTCCGTAAGAGTTTAAATTGAGCGTTATATACTGATTAGTGTGCCCCGAAAATCTAGCAGAAATACTTTCTACCTTTTCATCCTTCTCAAGCCCGATATCACCAATATTATTCTCTAACCAGCTAGGCAAGCGCTTGTTTATCTCTAACGTATGGTTAGGCTCTTCTCTTAAAGTTGCGGCAATCTGTTTAACATTCTCAATATCTTTTTCTTGGAAGTAAAACTTCCACTTAACACCATCAACTGAGTCTTCTTTATCGATTTTGATATAACGAACAAAGCCAGCGTTATTGGCAAGTTCCACCGCCTTTTCTTTAACTTTTTGGTTGTATTGGTTCCACAAGTTTATGTATGTTGAATTATCACGATTTAACTCCTCAAGTTTTTGCTTAACTAAAGGGTCTTGAATGCGAGCTGCAACCGTATAGTCGACAAACGACAACTCACAATCTAACGAACTTAAATTGAACTTAATTTTACGATGTAGCTTTTTAACTGATTTCGCCCACACTCTTTGTTCGGGCGTAAATTGCACTTCAAGTAAGCTATTTTTACCTACAATCGTTAACCCTCTATTATCCGCGACGCTTGCATTAGATACCGCCGTTAACACTTTCGACTGATTATTAACTTCAAGTACAAACTCGCTTTTTAGCCATTCCGCTACGCTATCAATGTCTTTATTTTTTAGCTTTGCAAGTTTAGAAACTTGCTCAATAATGTTCTCGTCTACAGACACTTGTAGCTCATGAAAATCAAAATAATTTGGTAAGCAAGGTATCGTCTGAATAAGCACCTTGTTTTCTTGCTTAGAGATTGGTATCCAAATAAAGTGCTCAATATCACCATAGCTATCAAATACTTCTGCATTGGTAACTTGTGCCAAAAGCTCATTTTGCTTTATAAACAGCTCATCGTGGATTACATGAAAAGAGATATCTTGCTTAATATCAAGCGCCGAGATAGCCTCCTCTTCAATGGCAATTTCAATAATCGTTTCTTGAGTTAAATGTCTTAAGTCTTGCGTAACCATCAGCCTACCACCTCAACCTAAATAAATTAGCTATTTGTGGCTCCGGCGTATCAACGATCGGCACAATTATTAACCACCTATTCGCTCTTGTTGAGGCAGATATGGGCGTTTTAGAGTTGAACGTTTGAAGTTTATGTTTGTCGAGTTCTGACCTAAAGTCTGCAAAACCCATCTCAAAAGATTTAGCACCTATCGGAGTGATCTCTAAACCCTCTTTTGAAAAGCTTAGGGATAATAGTTCTTGTGATTCAGGCCAGTACAGGGAACCAGGACAAGAGTTTTTAATTACAATGGTTTCACCAATATTAAGCGTTTGGTTGCACCCAGTATTTATGTAAGCATCACGAACATCAGCATTTTCTAAAGCCGTGATCGACTCATCGTACAAATAGTTACGAATATACAAAATTTGGCGGCCGCCCATTAACGAATCACAGAAAGGACATTCTAGTTTTCGGTCACGCACCACATAGTTAAAAGAAGCATGGCATTCGCTGTTTTGGCACTTCACTAACATATGCGTAAGCTTTTCCAGAACCTCCGCCCATTCAGCTAAACTTGGCCTGGCTAGCGGTTCGTCTTTACCCGCGTTGAAGCACTGCTCGAATAAATTATAAAGTGGGTTTAACGCTACCAGTTCTAGTGGTATGCCTTTGGGATCATCTTCATCGAGGGCATTAGAATGATCTGTTGGGTGGTATATCCAAGGTAGCTCGCCCGCAAACGCTCTCTCTTCGTCTTCAGGTGTACCATTTTCAACCACCTCACCAATAAATGGGTGATTAGTTGTCAATAATTTCATCGCAACAACTGCAAAACTCC
This sequence comes from Alteromonas sp. 5NW40-0090, assembly GCF_057552975.1. Classification (NCBI taxonomy): domain Bacteria; kingdom Pseudomonadati; phylum Pseudomonadota; class Gammaproteobacteria; order Alteromonadales; family Alteromonadaceae; genus Alteromonas; species Alteromonas sp. 5NW40-0090. The sequence continues at coordinate 91,244 of NZ_BAAJLT010000011.1, read as the reverse complement.
ATGCATCTGTTAGCGACGAAACAAGGCTATCGCCATTAACTACTTCTGGAGCACCAAACCCTGGGCTAAAGATTCGACCTGCCTGCCCTTCTTGTTCTACTGAATCAAAGCTTTCGCGCTGATTAATGCAGATATTGTCACAATCAATCAGCCATACTTCAGAGTAATCAGCGTTTTCTGAAACAAATATATTAGCTGGTGATAAATCACCATAAGCTAATCCCCTCGCATGGAGATCTGACAGTGTTCTGGCAAGCTTTGCCAAAATAGTCATCCGACGCTTTAAGCCACCTGTATATAAGTAATGATCTATTGACCCCTCTGAATCGATTAACTCTTCAGTTTCATTCATAACTTTTTCTAGTGGAATTAACCCGTCCATCAGTTCCATTGCATAACCAAAGTTATTTCCTTTCATAGCAATGCGCGAGAAGGGTTTAGCAATGTTTAATTGCTCTAAAGGCTGCCTCATTAACCAATGAACATGCTCAAGCCATTTTCTTTTTTTATTTTTGTCTGGCTGCGTACTCATTTTTACCAGCACGTTATCAATCTGAGTTGAGCAAACAACTCCTTGCCCACCGTGTCCAATTTTTTTAACTAACTCAAAATCTTGTCCAAAAGTGTCAGTAACTATCCGTTTTTTAGTTTGTCCACTTGCCATTTTTATATCCCTTATTCTGCACAGCTAGCTCAAAACCATTAATGCAAGTGTTTTGTCATCTGTGTGATTAGGTGTACCCCAGTTCCTAAATTCATTTTTTAACCAAGCCTTGGCTTGTCTAATGCTTTTGCCATTAGTGCTTTCTACAATCGAATAAACGAACGCCAGTTCCATACCTTGATTAAGATCTTCACTAATACCGTCTGTCATCAACGCAATCACATCGCCTACTTTCAATCGCTGCTTTGTAACTTGCCAGTCTGAAAACTGTTTAGATTTTCCTAAGCCTGTAGTGACGTTGCCAAAATCGTTTGTATCTAGCTGCTCAGTTGCCTGTTGCGGAGTTAAAATTAATCCGTCACCTAACTGAAACGTTCTAAGCTCTCCTTCATCAGAAACCCAAGCAATCAAACACGTTGTCACCGCATCGCTGGCTTTAATATCGCCAAGCGAGTCCAGCCAATGTTGGTAAATCCGCTTGATAAGCGATTTGCTCTCAATATTGAAATCAACCGTTTTGATAACTTCAAAAGCAGCTCGACATGCTTGCCTTGATCCTATATCCGAATGAGGCTTAGACCCCATGCCATCGCAAACCACAGCTAGCCAACCATTTGGCACTCGCTTTACTAGCACTGAATCTTGATTAGCCTGACCATTTAACAAATGACCAGGCCCAATAACAGAAACGCTTAAATGGCGAATGCTCATCACAAGCCTTCTAGGTCTAAGCCTAAATCATCGTCATCGTTATCTAACTCATCAAAGTTGATAGGGGCAAGTTCGTTAGGCGTTCTACTTTGAGAGCGAGCTGTTACGCTCATTGTGACTGCTCTAAAAAAGCGGTGAATATCTCTGGCTTCATTACCTTTAAATACTGGCGCTTCTAAGTCATTGTTGAATGCTTCGAGTACATCGATATTAGCTTCAGCCCCTATTGCCATTGCAAAGCGACTGGCTTTTTGACCTCGCTCACTGTTAGTTAAACGTTCTAAACCAGCTTGCCAACTGTCGGTTGGAATACCGTCAGAAAGTAAAATTAACACAGGGCGATAGTCGCGGGAGGTAATAATTTCTTTATCTTCTAGCACCTCTGTAGCCAATTCGAACGCATGACCCATTGGTGTGCGACCAAACGCATCCAGTGGTTTCATAGCCTCAATTTCAGAAGCTTTAGCCAGTGGTAAATGCATTTCTGCGCTTTCGCCACCAAAAGTAATTAGCCCCACGTGAATTTCAGCTTGTCGCGCTGATTCTTGTTTAAATGTAGACACCATGTTCTGAATGGCTTCATTCAGCGCTTCGTCTTTCCCTTTTACCGACATACTTCCACTGGTATCTGCCAAAATAATAACTGGGAGTGCTCTTGCTTTTGCTACTGCGAACTTTTTTAGACTCATTTTTGTTTCTATCCTTTTAACTTAGATTGACGTAATTCAATCAACTGCAAATTAATGTAAGTGTTTATGGCTGTGCTTGAATGGACGGATCTTTCTGAGATCTTTGTTTCGGAAGGCTGTCAATACTGTTCCATTTGACGACACAACAAGCTGGATTCCATTCATCGCTTTTAATTCCGGCTCAATAGAGCCATATCTTTCAATTTCTTTTTTACCAATAACATAGTAGGTAGCGCGTCTCGCGTGAATAACGCGACCGTATTTATAAGCAAGCATTACCTGCTTTTTAGATATTCCTCTTTGCCCTTCTCTTGTCTTCGCGTGCTGGCTATTTGTTAGATCTGGTGCAATTAAAAGTCGCTCATCTTCTTTCACAATAAAGGTCATCTATTCTTCCTCATATGTTTGGATACACATGAGATAGCGAAAATCAGACCATCACGTATAACATTGTTTTATATAGACTTTAATTAAATCACGCCTATTTAATAGTAAATATAATTACTTTAAGATAAAAATAATTAACCTCTAGCCGCTGCAATAGACTCTTCGTAGGCTTTATCCCAATCCTCATATTTAAAGGCGTTTTTTACATTTTCTATAAACTCCTTCTTATTGAGGGTTTCGTAGGTTAAATCTTTAAACTCACACCTAAGTTCCATTTTTTTGATTAGCTTTTCTGCATAAGGGAAGACTTCATCCAATTGATCCATTACCCACTCTTTAATTTTTGCGTCATTCGTTGGATCTCCCACTTTAATCGTCATTCGTTCAGGTGGGTTAACTTTTAAAATTGGTAGATATAAATCTGCAATAGCTTTTTTAGAGTCGTCGATACTTTGCTGTAAATTCTTTTGCACCGCTTCGCCGTGCTTCACTAGCTTTTCTTTAAGAGCATCGATTTTCTGTAAGAACAGTTCTTTATTACGAACCAGTAACACTCGCCCCCTGTCTTTGCCCAATGATGAAGTAAACTGGTCTCGGATGTCTTTTAAGTGTTTTTCCAACTCTTTAGAAGAAAGTTCGTGATTTTTTGCTAATAAATCGAAACTTGTCTTAAAGCGACCTTCTAGCTTAGTTTTGTCAGTGCCTACAGCTTGCAATGCCTCTGGCATGGTTATTTTTTGACGCTGAACTGCTGCTCCTGTCATTGATAATTCAACATACTGCAAATATGAGCTATAAACCCTGACTTGCCGAGTTACATCGAACTTGACTAGGGGGTTACTTTTTATCGAGCTTTCAATTGACTCAATCGTGTTTTCACCCAATGGATTATTAGGAATTTCAGGAATAGTATCTGCTACTTCTGCACGTTGCTCGGATGTTTTACACGCTGCTAACGCAATTGCTTTGGCTGCTGGTGATAAACGTGTAGATGCTTCTTGTGCTTGCTGAGGCGTCAACTTAACGGCATTAAAGCCTAAGCTAGTAGATTGTTCACTTTCTAAATATAGCGCGGTTGGGGTAAAACTATATCCTTCTCCATCTATAATGATTAGAGCAAAGCGTAAGCTTGAAATATGGTTTATGTTGATACCGTGGGTATTTAAGTGGGAAATTGCTTCAATGTCACCAAAGCCCATTCTGATCGACTTTTCATCGGCATCCAGGCAGACGATAGTCATCTCTTCACCAAGATGAAAAGCTGCTTCTACTAACTTTTCAGCCACCGCAAATCGAAGACCTGGTGCGGCATAAATGATTGATTCCTTTGCTTGCTCAACTAGTTTGCATAGTTTATCTGTATCGATATTAGTAAAAAACTGAGATCCCTTTTTTTCCTGCATACATTTAACTCCTTTTAATTAGTTTTGGTTTATTGAGCCATATTATTTTTCAAACACATGTGCTTTTAGATTCTTGTTGATGGGTATCGAAGGTTAGACACCTAAAAAATTCGAACGTCACTTGCTGTGCTTTGTTCACTATCGTTTAATGCGCAATCTAGGGATTCACGGATGTAGTTTTCATCTTGTGGTTTAACGCCCGATAGTTGGCGCTCTTAAATGATGTTAAGTAATTGTCACATAAAACATCCTTGTCTTTACTGGGCTTTACAGCTCTCCTGAAAACGCTTTTTGGCTTAAAGAATTAAACAGATTATCAATCTCTGTTTCATCAAACTTTTGGACTGTTTTCTTAACGTGGCTTTGAATATTTAAAAATTCCATTTGTAGATTTAATGGAGGATTAATTACAGTCAACTCTTTAATTTTACCGACATTGAGTATTCCCATAGTTCCTCCATGAGACATATTAGCTATTTTGGTTAGCATTTCTTTAGTCGTTAAAAGGAACTTCATGAACCAAGGATTCGCTACTTCACTATCAAACTTCACTTTCATTAATCGAGGGTTAATTATTCCTTTTTTGTACTTGTTAGGAACAACTGAGATTTTGCCAAAGCTACCGACAAGACTAATGAGCATATCACCTTCATTTATCGAGCAAGATTTCAAAGTTTCAAATTTTTCTGAGTCAATGTAGTAGTCTCCAAATTCAAGATCATCTTTGATTACCTGCTCCTGTCCATAAATTTTGTATCCGCTCTCAACGTAATCTTCTTTTTTCAGAGCGGAACCAAATGGCCCAGCTTTTATTGAATATTTTTCTTTCGCTGCAATATCTTCAACTTTCTTAACTTCCCACCCCTTAGGGTTAGTCACCGGATCGCCGAACATATCTAAAAACACGCTGCGAAGAAACTCGTCGGCGAGGTCGATGGCTTGTTGGCGTTTACGGCGGATAGCATTGGCTTTATCTAAAATCGCCGCAATTCGCTTTTGCTCGTCGAGTGGTGGTAATGGGATTTCGACTTTCTTTAAATCCGTCAAATTAGTACGAGTACGTGTACTGCCCCGACTAAACTTCAAAACTTTTCTCTGTCCTGTAGGAGAGTTCAAATAATGGCACAAATATTTATAATCAATAAGCGACTTATCACCTCTAAACCGCACAACATCTGCAACTATAATTCCGGCAGGTGAACCTTCGGGAATTATACAGGCGGTTCCAACTGCACCAAGTTTAGCGATACAAACATCGCCAGCTTTGTATGAATGCCGACTTATTGAATTGGCTTTTTCTTGCGAAACAAATTTAAGATCTTTAGTTAAATATTTATTTGGCTTAATGTTTTTCAACTGAATCAAGGGAACTCCAGATTCAGTATATTCAGAAGACTTTAAGTTTGAGCCAAAAGGGCCATCCACAAAGTTTCCTTTTTCACCTTCTAACGAGCCAAGTGTCACCAAAGGCCAATTCACAACATCTTCTCCAATTCTTGTAAGTCAGCCAGAATTTCATTTTCCAATTCAACTAGCTTACCTAAGATTTCTTTTGGTGGATCGTATTGCTCTTCTTCATATACCACTTCTTTATAGCGGTTAATGGATAAGTCATATTTATTTGCAGCGATATCGGTTTTGCTGACCCAGAAATGTTTTTTATCGTCTGTAACAATGCGATCATTTTCTTCAGTTTCAGCAGCGTTCTTATCACGAGCTTTGAACGACTCAACTAAATCTTCTAAGTCGTTTTCTTTAATGATGGTGCGTTTATCGTCCAAAGAGAAGCCATCGTTCTGTAAGTCATAGAACCACACATGGTCGGTTACAGAGCCTTTGGTAATAAACAAAACCGCCGTCGAAACTCCCGCGTACGGCTTGAATACACCTGAAGGCAGTGACACAACGCCTTGTAATTCGTTATTTTCAACAATGTGTTTACGCAATTGCTGGTGCGCTTTTGATGAGCCAAATAAAACGCCGTCTGGAACGATAATCGCGGTTTTCCCACCGTTTTTCAGCATACGAAGAATTTGAGCAACAAATAACAGCTCGGTCTTTTTGGTTTTGACCATACGTAAAATGGCGTCGTCTACGTCTTCTTCGTCTAAGCTGCCTTTGAATGGCGGGTTAGCTAAAATCATCGAGAAGGCATCTTTACTTTGCTCTGGGTAGCGCTCGGCAAAACGGCCACTTAAAGTGTCTTGATAATGAATATCTGGCTCGGCAATACCGTGCATTACTAAGTTCATTGCAGCGATACGTAACATGGTGGAGTCAAAGTCAAAACCGTGGAACATGTCAGTGTCTACATGGTCACGATGCTCTAGCAACAGGTCACCACTGTAAATTTTTACCTGCTGCTCTTGGCCTTTTTCATCGATAACTGTTTCGGTATGAATGCCCTCAGGAGAGGTGTATTTCTCTAATAGGTATTCATAAGCCACGCTTAAAAAACCAGCTGTGCCACAGGCAGGATCGCATATGCGGTCATTTACCTCTGGATCTAACATTTCCACCATAGCGCGAATGATATGGCGCGGTGTACGAAACTGACCGTTAATGCCTGCTGTGGTCAATTTGCTCAGGAGGTATTCGTACAAATCCCCTTTGGTATCACTATCTTCTAACGGCAGTTTATTGATCATCTCAACCGCCGAGACCATCAAGGTTGGCTTTTGGATCATGCATTGGGCGTCTTTCATAAAGCCGCTAAACAATGAACCTTCACCAGCAATGTCTTTAAAATGCGGGAATACTTCGTCTCGCACAACTTTTAACATGGTATCTGCATCTTGGTGATGGAAACGATGCCAACGAATATGTTGCTGTTCCTCGCTAAAGCGACGCTTAAAACTGGTGCCTCGCAGCTGCGCACGTTTTTCATCGCGCTGCTCGTGTAAGTCGAGTAAACGGGCATACATTAGGAAAGTAATCTGCTCGATAACGGTAAGTGGGTTTGCGATGCCTCCCGTCCAAAATTCAGACCAAAGTTTGTCTACACTGCTTTTTAATTCGCCTGTGATCATAGTGCTCTCTTTATACTTCATATGTCCGCGCCAAAATGAAGGCACGGGCTATAACTGTTCAATTCGCTGATTAAATTACGTGAGTTGGTAAGATGTGATGGAGCGTTTATTAATGCCGTATAAGCCTTCGCGCTTTTTGGTGTTAGGAAGTGTCTTTGCTCTTACCGAAAAACCTTTTTTTACCACGTAATCCAACATGGTTTGTTCACAATCTACTTCAATACAATCGGTGAGTTTATTACCTTTTTCGCTAACGCGAAATGCAACCTTGCCCGTTTGAGTATTTTTCATTCGAACCGGATACAGATGGTCTCCTGACTCGTGTAATAGTTTAAGTCGCATACTCATTCGCGATTTTGTTATACCAGTCATTTTCATTTCCTTAATCACTTCTTCCTTCAATCGTTGAGATAGGGTCAGGTAGTTCGAGCGATTTTAGCAAAGCGAACACATCGTTTTCACTGTTACCTAATACACCTTCATAAATTCGGTTGTATGGCGCTTTGTCTAAGTCGGCCATTTTTATGCCGCCGCTGCGAGCGATATGACCGACTAACATATCGATTATACGCTGTGCTTGTGCGTTCATACGATGGTTTTGTAAGTGCTCGGTAAAACTTTTTTCAATGTATTTCGCATCCATACCAACAATGCTTCGAAGTAATGTATCAAGCGACTTACTCGACTCTGGATAAAACGATTTTAACGTTGCGATATCCACATCAGCATGACGTGTATGGATAATACTGTTTAACTGTAAAACCTCGCTTTCGGAAACAGCCTGGCCGTTTCTAATCTTTTGTAATACCGGATGGCTATCAAAAATTGGTTTTAATGCTTCTTCAACCTTCTGCAAATAAATCTTGTAATCAATAGATTCAATTTTGGAAGCGCGAGCACTGATTTCATATTCAGCAGCATCTTCCTTAATATCGAGCAATTTTGTTGGTGCAGGAGGCGGTAAAATCTCTCCTTCTAGAAGCCACATGATATCACGCAGTGCTAAACGAGATTGCTCCAGCTTTTCAAAGGTTGGAAAAAGCCAATATTCATCGCTGAGCAACAGTTTAATGTATTCAGCCTTATCTTGGACTTGTTTCATATTGACTGGTAAACGGTCAATTACAGAGAAGATTTCAGCTTTTAGCTCGCCAAGTTCAGTTGGCGCTTCAAACAACGTTTGCTGAGTTTGCGCAATGAGAATGTCCCAGCGTATAGCTTTACTCTGTTTGCGGGTGTCTAACCACTGCATCAGCGGTGCGATTTCTGTTTCTAGCAAATGCACCGTTTGTTTTGCGTATTGATTCAGCAGCTTTTCATCTGACATTTGCTCGACAATTTGCCAGCTATCGCGAATATTGATATTGCGTTTATCAAGTGCATCGATATCTTGTTTAAGCAACTTAGCTACTACTAAGAACGACTCGCGTTCAAACTTGTTGAGTGCAGTAGAGGCAAGCAGCATACGCATCTCAAAACGCTTCTGAGCTAACGATTTGGTAATAGTTGGCTCTATTTCCTCATAATCGAATTCGAAATAGTCAAAGTTATTCCAGTGGTCAAAAATTAAGAAGCGTGTTTTGTCTTTGCCCTTGCCAAATAGATCGGGGCATAAACGTGTACCACGTCCAATCATTTGCCAGAATTTAACCTTTGACTTAACAGGTTTTGCGAACACTAAATTGACCACTTCTGGCACATCAATACCCGTATCTAACATATCTACCGATATCGCTAGAGTGATATCTTTCTCTGGCTCGCCTTCTATCCCTTTGAATTGATCAATGAGGGCTTCTGCTCGTGGTTCGTCAGAGTGAATAACCTCACAGAAGCCATCACTTAACTCTGGATACATTTCGTCAAACAATTCTTTGAGCAAACGAGCGTGGTCGATACGGCGAGCAAAGATAATCGACTTGCCAATGAACTGTTCGTCTTTATCTTTGATACCATTTTCCATCAAGTTTCGAATTATTTGACGATTGGTATCAAGGTTCATAACCGCTTTATCGATGTCTTGAGCGTTAAACTCTAGCTCGTTTGGATCTTCGCCCTTGTCTTCTAGTTCCGCGATTTGCTCATCCGTTAATGAGCGCTGATTTATCCCTTCTCGTAGAAACTTAGTCGTCATTGTCATGATATCGAATGGCACTAAGTGATCTTCTGCAATGGCTTTTTCCAGTGGGTAATTCGCCGTTGGGCTTTTGTAGTCGCAACCAAATAGCTGGCAGGTAGAGCGAGATACCATTTCTACTGGCGTAGCCGTAAGACCGACTTGCAGACAATCGTAGTATTTAAAGATATTACCAAACACGTTATATACCGAACGATGTGATTCGTCTGCGATAATTAGATCGAAATAACCCACGTCGAACTCTTCATAAATACTCATCATGCCTGGGTAAGTAGCGATAAAAATACGCGCACTGTCGCGATATTTCTTTTCACTCTTACCCACTACATAAGGCTTAGCTTGCAAGAAGTCGACAAAAGCTTTGTTGGCTTGTTTACGCAACTCTTTGCGGTCACATAAAAATAGAATTCGTTTAGCCCACTTTGCTTCTTGGAGTGATTTAGTTAATGCTATTGAAACCCTAGTTTTACCAGTCCCCGTAGCTTGAACGATTAATGCCTTCCGGCGTTTTAGTTCGAACGTTTCATGAACACGTGTGATTGTTTCTAATTGATAGCGTCGGCCAGCGATACCGTGATCTATTTCAACCGTAGATAACGGCTGTTTCTCGACTCGCTGAAACTTCACCAAATGCTGTAGTGAGCTTTTAGAGTAATAACCATAAATTTTACGGGGTGGATACTTTTGAACGTCATCCCAGATGTATATGTCGTGCCCGTTGGTATAAAACATAACAGGGCGTTGCCCATACTGCTTTTCTAATGCATCTGCATAATCTTTTGCTTGTTTTTTACCTAGCCGAGCATCTTTTGAAGTTCGCTTAGCTTCTACTACTGCAAGCGGCTTGCCGTCGTCATCCCATAGCACATAATCAACATAGCCTATGAACGTCTTTGTTGGTTGATATTGAACTTCTATTTCTTGACCAACTTGCTCTGTGGATGTGCCATCATCAGACACATCCCAACCCACTTCCCTCAATTCTGAGTCGATGAGATATTTTCGTGTAGCGCTTTCATCGAAGTTTAAAGTTTGAGAAGCGACTTTGCTGAAATCCGTAAAGTATTGCATTGCAGCTTTATCGGCAACGGCTGTGGCCTGCTTATTCTTTTGAAGTAGCTCTTGATAGGCTTTGCGCTGCTCTTCTAACTCAGCCATTGCTTGTTTATGCAATGCTTCGCTTTGCTCAAGCTTTTTCTTTAATTGGCCGTCAGGTTTTTCTACTTCTTTGAATTCCGGAATAGCATCACTTTGTACATTGTGAAACGCACAATATAGCCACGCACCGACATGGTAAGCTTGCTTAACCGCAAACAATGCATCAGCTGTGGTGCCCTTGTTATCGTGAACGGCTTTGTTGCCTAAGTTTTTAAGTAAATGAAACTTATCTAGAATTGCCGACGATGACAGCTGAACAAAGTCCTCCCCCTTTAACTGTTCGTTAAATGTTGCACGGGGTAAACAAGGTAACTTAAGAGTTCGATAAATCCAGCCAACCAAATGTTCACTGTATGAGCGCAGCTTAATAAGCGAGCCAACAGGGTCTGAATAGGTGTATTCTTCAGCGTAACCGCCAAAGTCAGCTAGCTCAGGCCAGTCATTTCGTAAAAACTCAAAATTCATCGATTGCTTCATTCCGATTGATTTCCCTATTCCTTAAATTGCAGGTCGAGTGCCAAGTTTTTATTCAATAGCGCTGTAGGCATACTACTCTATTTCAATTCCAAGTGTTTCTATCCACTTAGTGATCACTTGTTGGCTATTTAAGCCTATCATTTTTGCTGCTTTCGTTTTGTTATTACCCGCAGCTTTCATTGCCGCTTTCACATACTTTTTCTTATATTTTTCAACAAGGTTGTTTATATCTACTCGTTGACCAAGTGATAAAGTCACGTCTGACTCATCAGTTGTTGAATTACGAATTATGAGAGCTTTTTGAATATCTACGTCGGTTATTGTTTCTGCGTCTGACCACAGAAAAGCACGATTAATTGTGTTCCATAACTCTCGGATGTTGCCGTGCCAAAGCTGTGACTTGATAAACTTTATTCCCTTTTCAGAAATATTCTTACTTTTATAACCTGGATATTTGTTAGCTGCTTGGTTGAGTTCATCAACTAATTCCAAGACTAATGGCTCAATATCTTCAAGGCGTTCTCTAAGTGGTGGAATATGTAGTAGACCAACTGCTAGGCGATAGAATAAGTCTTCCCTGAATTCACCTTGCTCAACAAGTTCCAGCAAATCCCTATGAGTCGCGGCAATAATCCTTACATCTACTGTTATCGTTTTTTTGTCACCAACTCTGGTAATTTCGCCCTGCTGTAACGCTCGCAACAGCTTTACTTGAACACTCGGCGTTAACTCCCCTACTTCATCAAGAAATAATGTGCCGCCATTAGCTTGTTCAAATAAACCCTCGTGTTTTTCGTTTGCGCCAGTGAAAGCACCTTTAACATGCCCAAACAAAATAGAATCTACTAGAGACTCTGGCAATGCTCCGCAGTTAACAGTTTTGAGTGGCTTGCCAGCTCTAGGACTTGCCGCATGAATAGCATTTGCAATGACTTCTTTACCCGTTCCCGTCTCACCCAACACTAAAGCTGGCAACTCAAGCTCGGTTTCAGCTACTCGCTTAGCTTTTGTGATTAGATTTTGCATTATCTGTGACTGAGCAGTGATGTTGTCGAACTGTTTGTGAGATGAAGGCGCTTTTACAGCTTTATCTGCGATGCTTTTCGCAGCTGATTTAACATAGGTCTCACCAAAATCGACTGGTACATCAACATTTTCGATGGTGTTATCACGTTTAGACTGAATGAAATACGTGTTGTGTTTACCTTTACCGACTAGTACCGATGCTACGCTCATTGCGGGTGTACCGGAGGTAATATTGATATAAAGCTCTTTACTTTCTTCTGATAGCTTTGAAACCCACTTTTCTGTTTCTCTTATTATTGTAGGGTAATCGGTTGGGCCTGCTATATTAGCTTTAAATATTGAAACATTGTCGGATGGACGACCGGACTCTCTGAGTTTCTTTATTAACCACTTCTCATAGGGTTGCCAATCACTTTCCCAATCGTTGGCAAAGATAAATATACGGTCGAATGCTTGGGGATTTTGCAGTGCTATCGTCGAAATAGCAGCATGTTCGTTTAGCTGCATATTCCTGATATCAGTGTTACCTATCCATGTATAAAGTGTATTCACGAGCTTTAGGTTCGTCCATGCGTTCCAACAGATAACTTATCTTACACAAAATAATTTTTTTTACTAATGTCTAAGTCGTCAACCTATTGCCTCTAAAGAAGTTATCTACCAACACCGCCAAGCACCATTACCATGGATAAATAAACAGTACATGTATACAATATGGACTCCGATGATTTTAATCACTTTAAAATGAAACAAAGAAAAATTATTCACGTCGATATGGATGCGTTTTACGTGTCAGTCGAAATCAGGGATAACCCAACACTAATTGATAAACCTGTTGCAGTTGGAGGCAGCCGAACATCTAGAGGAGTTCTTTCTACCTGTAATTATATTGCTAGGCAATTTGGAGTCAGAAGTGCTATGCCAACCAGCATGGCTCTTAAAAAATGCCCTGATCTTGTGTTAGTGCAAGGAAGAATGGAGGTCTATAAAACGGTAAGTGCGGAGATCCGTGAAATTTTTGAGCGTTATACAGACATAATTGAACCCCTCAGTCTTGACGAGGCCTATCTAGATGTTTCTCAAAGTAATTTGTTTGGAGGTTCTGCCACATTAATTGCAAGAGATATATGCCGCACTATTTTTGAAGAATTGGATCTTACAGCCTCAGCAGGTGTTGCTCCGATTAAATTTTTAGCGAAAGTCGCTTCCGATATCAATAAACCTAATGGAATTTACGTCATCGCACCGAACGAAGTAGATCTATTCATTGATAATATGGAGTTAAAAAAAATACCTGGTGTTGGGAAAGTGACAAATGAAAAGCTTAAGGCTGAAAACTTTGTATATGGGCGGGATATTAAAGCATCAAACTTAGAGTATCTGGTTTCTAGGTACGGAAAGCTTGGTCATTTACTTTGGGAAAGGTGCAATGGAGTGGATGATAGGCCCGTAATGACTAGCAGAACAAGGAAGTCTGTAGGGGTTGAGCGAACGTTCCCAGAAGACATTTTTGATATAGTAACGCTAGAAGAAATTTTACTTCAAAAACTGCTACCAGAACTCGAACGAAGAGCCGAGAAGCACCTAGAAAGTAGGTCAATTGGAAAGGTAGGAGTCAAAGTGAAGTTTTCTGATTTTCATCAGACCACTAAAGAATTCGCAACAGACAAACTCGATGGTTCCATCTTATCTGAATTACTTAGAGAAGCCTTTTCTAGGGGGAATGGCAAACGAGTTCGCCTTCTCGGAGTTCAGATTGGTTTATCGCCAAGTAAAAATTATAACGAGCAAATTTCATTTGAATGGTAATCTACTTGATATAAAAACGTGAATACAATTCAAGTGAATTAACCTGTTGTAAACTTCCGTTGTAAGTCTAACGGTAACCTTCCTATCGCCATATCAACTGTCTCTTTTACATGTTTGCGCTTCAAAGTCTGGTTTTCTTTTCGAAGCTGTTGAAGCTCGTCAACAATCCGTTCTTTCTTTTTTATTCTGATACCTGTTCTTGACTGAGGGTCAGTTAAAGAGTCCTGCTTTCTTTCGAAAAGTGAGAACAACGATTCATTTATGATGTCAAAATATTCTCTGATTCCTTTTTTCGCATCACTATCTTTGTCCCTCCCATAAAATATATTATTCGCGCTTTGTTCAATAGCTCTACCTACATCACTTTTCTTAATTGAGTAGACGCTTTTAGGAGTTTTAGGAGAAGCAACCTTGTTATAGTCATCAATAGCAGCTTTTCTCTCAAAATATAATTTATTAATTGTCGCCCAAGCCCTGTATAGATAGTGGGCTTGGTCTTTGGGGAGCCAGCTTGGCTCACTTCTTCCTATTGGCTCTAAAACTTCTTGAGGCTCACCTTGTTGATCAAGACTGTTCAGGAACTCTTCCGATTCTAATTTATCTAGTTCTTCGTTACGCATACATTGCCTGCTCAGCTTTCAGCTTTTTCTCTACACTATTGATTGCCTTTCTTATGACTAACAGAATTTTATCAACTGATTCGTTATTTTCTGAGGATTTAAGTTCATTAATTCGCTTGTAGCTAGAGCGTAATGTAGGCAGATGAGATTGAACCATAAACCCCATAACATCTTCATTTAGGCATTCTTTCACAAACGGCAACACTGTTTGCCATATTCCCCTGAGGTTTCCCTTAGTAATTACAGCATTCGTACAGCTCAAACAAAACACAGGTTTCGCGTTATGAGGTTGAATATCTCCCATTTCTGCACATTTAGCTCGAATCTCTCCACCTTCACGCGGTACACACGTTGCAAAATAGGAAGGATTAAGAGAAATAACACGTCTTTCGATAGATTCCTTCAGAGTTCGAATTGAATTATTTGTAATTGCATTTGTCATAGATACAGCTTTTTTTACATACCGAGCAAACCCTCCGAGATATTCACTGTCCACTTTGTCAGAGTCCGATATGATAGTATCAACCAGAGAATTGAGCACTTTTATTCGTGCCACTTTAACTATACTTTTTGCCTCTTTTTCTCGTAAATAGGCCATAAAAAACGATTCATCAAGATGACAAAACTGGTGACGAATTACTGCACCAATGTCCCCCTGATACCGTGTTAGCACAGCTTCAGCCCATATATGGCGAAATGAGTGTGGGGTTGGATAACGGATATCAGTTAGCAATTCACCAATGATGGTGGTAATCGCAGCTCTGTCGAGAATATTTTCTATGTCATCTTTGTTAGACTTCAGCCACGTTTTGGTATCCTCTGGCATCGATTCATCTATTAACCGCTTATAATCAAAATCCTCTATGTTTCCTGATTTACTGAACTCTACAAGTTTTTCTTTCAGTTCTGTACTTCGGGCGAGCTCAATTTTCGCAGCGTTTGACTTTATTTCTTTACCGGAATTTATAAGATGTTGAACTCTTGAACTGGATAAATCGTAAGACGCTTGTAAAACGCTAAATTTATTTTTTTCATCTAGTGACATTTCCTGGGTGGGAATATTAGATAATCTTTCTAATTCAAGCGCGTCGTTAAAAGGCTTGTAGTTTAGAGCGAAGTGTCCCCAATTACTCTGAATACGGGTTGAGATCGCTCTACCTGATTCATTCGAAGTAGGTTGGTTAAGTGCGCGCCCCCGATTTATGTACAAGCACGGTTGATCTTCGGCGGAATTGAATAACTCGTTTAATTGGGCTGCAACTTGATAGCATTGTGACGTAATTTCGCGGTCTATCTTGCTAGTACCGTTTGTTTTAGGACAATACCATTTCAATTTAAAGCGAAATGGGACATGAGAGTTATCTAGTATGTCCAAATTAGCGTGACCAGAAATTGCCTTTAACGGAAAACCGAACTCAGACTTACGGTAACCAAGCCAAGAGACGACTAGTGAGGTCATTGCATCTCCTACGCGGTCAAACTCTTGGACTAAAGAGGCGTAGCTTCGAGTCTTATTTTTTAACAGTTTTGCAATCCATTTATTTAATGAAGCTATAAACAAGTCACTACTTAGCTTGCCTTTACCTATTACTTCATCCATTTTCGTATAAATATCGTCAACAGTGAGTTTTTTAAGCTGGTCAGTATTGAGTTCAGTTTTGTTTAGTGACCGTAAATAGCCTTCCCATACAGACTTTGGCTTTTTTGCACCACCAAAATCATAATATTTCTGCAACATTAGCACTCGAATTACTTCTATTGCATCGAATCGCATTCCTAATCCCAACTCTAGCACTAAACGATGAATATTCTCCTCATCGAGTGATTCTACCTTATTGAACTGCATCTCATACTGTTCACATAGTGAAAACTTAATACATTGATAGAAATCGTTATAGTTTTGATTACCTTCTAGTATGATGCCCTGCTTCGCTTGTTCAAATGTGCCTAGCATCGTTTCTAATATCACCTCTCGATGTCTAGCTCCCCAGTCTGGAGTCTGCAAATTTCTTATAGTTGATTTACAAATCAGGGTGTAAAAGTAGTCGCGGTGAAAAACTCCTCTCAAGTGGTCAACATAATACTGCCCCATTTCTAATGTTAACGTATTAAAGCTGCCTCCTTGTTTATATTCAGGTAAAGCAAGCCCCAACGCTCCCTCACACGCTATGCCTATTTTTTTTTCTAAAACTTTTTTAGTTAAACCAATTTCTATCAAACCATCAACACCGAGCGAGTGCATTTTGGAACGTATATCTACGAAGTTACAATCCGTAAAACACGCCCTATAAGCAGGAGGAGACAGGCGGTTGTAACATCCCTTTTCGGTCACTTTCTGAGTAAGTACGTTAATATAAAAGTCTTCTGCATTGTTTTTATTTAGCGTTCTCGCTTCGTTAAAATTGAGATAGCCGCCCAATTGCATCAGAATATTGAAAGTAGCTAACGGAGGGTGCGAGTGAGTTTGTCTTGCGCTATTGGCTACGGCTAGCTTAGCGTATTCCTTTAAAGTTAAAGAGTAAGATTGGCCCTCTAGAGTTAGTGTACAAATTTCTCCTAACATTATGTGAGGCAGATCAAAAACGCTAAAATCTAATTTCGTTTTACTACCTTTGGTATTTTTGAATATCAATACCTCATCAAAAATGCTTCCCAAGTCATCACGAAAAGAATCGAAAGAACAAAGCTTTTCATTTTGGTCTTGCCAGAATCTCATCCAAGAGGAGCTTTTATGTCGTTTAAGACTTAAATTACCCATTCTACGCCTACCTTATTTCATATTGAGTGAAATACACTTACACACACTCCTGCATTTCTCATTTTTTTAAAGAGTTCCTGCCCTTCAGATATTGAAGCTTTGCTTAGACTCGATAAAACATGCTCCATCCACTCAACAGTAGGAAGTGCAGACCTGTAGAAATAATCTGGATTTCTGCATAAGATTTTTTTGTAATTATGTTCAAACTCATAAATGAAGTTCATCATCTTGCATACAGTCACAGGACTATCCAAAACGTAAATCGGAGCAAAGGCTTCATTTTCATCAGCTGAATATGACATTACCCCGACTTCATTTATTGCGCCTTTTTTCTGATTTGTGACAACTCGTAAACGAGAAAGTATTTCTTCTTTTTTATATGAGATGGTATCAGTGATGCTCGCGAATTCGTGATTGAAGGATGCTTTTTCTTTCTCCTCGCTCTCTTTGCTTAATCCAGAAAAATCCAGATCAAAAACGTTATTAATTAGATCAATCATGACTGAGCGGGTAATGCGACCAGAAGAATTTATCCACTCTTCATTATCTGGGGTAAGATAACTAGTCTTTTCAGTTTTATTTGTATGAGAGTTAAAATTAATCAAGTAATGTAATGTATAGGGGTCGCTGTATGCATGTACGGCAGAGTTTTTTATTGCCTGTAAACCGAACATAGAAGGCATACATGGGGCATTCGATTCTGCGACCAAAGCCTTTCTTTCAGGTAGTGGTGTGTTTTTTGGTACTCGCACGACATTTTGTACGTGGATGCCATTCTTAATAAGAGCCTTGAGAGCCATGGGCATCAGCATAGGAACCTCACCACTTATGTAATGAGCATGACGCAGTTCTTCATCAATCATAGGCTGGCTGAGTGTGTTGTACAATTCACCAGTTAACGAACTATTTCCTTTAGATAAAGCTATGTTAGTTAACTTTTGTGCTTCAAGTGAAGGGATTATTTGAGCTTCGGTTTGTTCAATGTAGGTAAGCAATGCTTTCCCTTCAAGTTTCTTAGTCGATAAGGAACGTGTGTTATAAAAAGCATCTGCTCTGCCTTTGAAATACTCACACTCAATACTTCTTACCTTTCCTCCAACAACAACAAGTCGAAAATCTTCCCTGCTCAATTTTGATATATCAGACGGCTGTACTGTCAAACACGCCATCAACCAAGCAAACATCATACTCTCCAATTCTGTAACAGGAAGTGAGTCGTTTGAGTTTATTAGTTGATAAAGGATATCAAGAGAGAATAAATTTCCTAGCCCGCTAGGGGTGAAGTTTTGTCTTAATTTGTATGGGCTTAAATCGCCTTGGCGAGTCAGAAACGTTTGTCTTAAAGAATCGTTGCTATACAAAACTAACTTATTCTCTTCTAGATATTGATCTGGAGAATTTGACTGAATTACCAAAGCTACGGCTAACTCTGAATACGTGGATGGATTTTTTTTATTTTTATGCGTCATCAGTAATTGGTAAACGACTTTACCAATAAACTTAGCCCTAGAATGCCTATCCATCTTTTTGAAACTATCAAAGTTGGAACCCGCTGGCAGTATACCGCTCTCTTTCAATAGCGTACGTAAGGCTAGCTTCGCTTTATAGATCTCAAGTATAACAACTGAGGCAACACATTGTAGAGAGCTAATGGAAAGTTTTGGCGAGGCAAAAACATTGTATAGCTCATTCCCAACACCTATGTTTTC
This sequence comes from Alteromonas sp. 5NW40-0090, assembly GCF_057552975.1. NCBI lineage: Bacteria > Pseudomonadati > Pseudomonadota > Gammaproteobacteria > Alteromonadales > Alteromonadaceae > Alteromonas > Alteromonas sp. 5NW40-0090. The sequence continues at coordinate 72,670 of NZ_BAAJLT010000011.1, read as the reverse complement.
ATCTCTTAACCAATCTAAAGCACCAAAATAGCTTGCTAAAGACACTTGAGCTTTATTTATATTTGGACTAACTTTCGTTTTTAACAAATCAAGTAGATAGAGTCTTTCGTTTGAAGAAAGAGTGCTGTCAAATTCAATATCTCTAAAAGCTAGCTCAATTAATGCTTTTAATTTGACTAATCCACTTAACCCTCCGTGATTATTTAGCTTATCAAACATATAAGCTTCATATTCTTTCAAAGCTCTGTATCGACTGTTTATGTTGGTTGCATTTAACCACTCAACAAAATGATTCGCTGTTTGACTAACGAGCGGTTTACTCGATGTAGCCGCAGATTCAGAAGTAAATGCAAAGTTATATGCCGCTACTACGACTCTGAAAAGTAGAGCTTTATCTTTATCGTGTTCACTATCCAAAGTAAGAAGCCGTTCTGGACAATCCCGAAGTTTTGGAATCAATAATGAAGTATCACTGAGAGGTCGTCGCATCATTGCGATCGGACGGTCGCGCAGTAACATTTCACTAAGTTCTGACTCAAGAATATCTGAATCCCGTTGTACGCTCTTCTCTAGTTTTTTATCAAAAGACATCAGTCACTTCTCGAAGCAATGTTTCTCTATATCCACAAGAATGTATATAACTTTTAGTTACTTCTATAGCCCCTCGGCCATCAACTTTGTGTCCCAGTCTTCTTGCTGTTTCGATGTAAACACTAGATGTTGTGGTTATCGATTCAATTCGTTTATTTTGACCTTCGCATAGATTGTAAAAAAGATCTGTTCCAAAACTATGACGTAAAGTGTGATAACTCCAGTCAACATCAATTCTTTGCAAGTTGCTATACAGCTCTTTATGTTTGCTTGTCTCTTCTATTAACTCACTCTTAATTTTAAGAAACACATCAGAAGGAAATCCCTTACTAATACATCTGCCATTGCTATCATTATTTGAGTTTGAGACAAGTAAATGGTTGGAATCCGTTTTCGGACGTTCAGTCTTATAGTAGCGATACATTTTCTCAAGTAGTTGCCTTGGAATGTAAAGTGTTCTTGAGCGACCCATTTTGGTGTAAAGCGAGCTCAGATGGTACTCAAATTCATCTTTACTTGGATTGCTTTTCAGCTCTTTAAACAAGCTAAGTAAGCCTTTGTATCTCTTCTTGTTAGCATAGAAATCGTTGAGTAAGAAACCTTGATTTTCTTTGGCTCTACACCCTAAGTCCCCCCCATTTCTTAACACTATTTCATGAAGTAGTGTTTCAGCCTTTCTATAAAATAATTCACGAGTTGACGGTAAAAGATAGTTAATGTGAGAGGAACGTTTTGAATTGTTTCGTGCAATGGGCCTCAGTGATGGTTTTATAAAAATTTCTTTATGTCTGTTATCAAAATAATAGGCCAGAAAATTGTAGTAAGAAGTAAGTGAATCAGCTGCATCGAGGACAACTTGTTCACTTTTATTACACTCATTAATGAGATATTCGTTAACGTACGTGTTGATTAACTCGGGGGGAAAAGCACTGTGAGTGTTAAGAGAAACATGCTCTTCAGAAGTGTAGTTATCAATCCACTCTAAAAACCTTCCGAGGTGATTACAAATCTTGTAGCCAGCATCGTGGCCTATTTCCTTTTCCTCAATGAAATCATTGTATCGACCAGTCACCTCATTTCTTACTTTTTTTCTTATTATTTTTAATCCCAAAATTTCGGTGTAACGAGCAAAAATACAAGGCAGGACTAAGGGGTCATATGAGTTATCTAAGTAAATATGACATTTGTTAATGGTATTATCGTACTCTCTAAACATGCGCTCTTTTTAGTTTCTTCTTAATATAGACAAAGCATAGTAGAAGAATCGAATTACATACAATTTTTCCTTCAAATTAATACCCTAAAGTTTAAAAACAATCCATGTCGACGTGGATAATTTTTCGCATTACCTGCCTTTCTACTCTAGCTTTAAAATAAAACTGTACAAAAAGACAGTATATTATTATTAATCCTGAATTACACTATCTAATCATGGGTTCTAAATAGCATTGATAGCTCGAACAATGGCATTCCAACCAAGTAGAAGTACGAGCGAATTTATAGAAGCGATGGTGATTTCAAGTAAATATAACAACCAAAACGACGTAAACGAGGCTGCTGGCATACTCCCCAAATAAAAAAAGCGCTGTCGATTGACTCAAACAGCGCTTTTAAACCCTAAGCCAACAATGGTTTCAGCATTACAGTATTTGGTTTTGCTTCCACTCGTTTAGCTTTTTCTGGCGGGCTTCTTCTTTTTCCATGCGTGACTTCTTACGGTCACACGGTTCTGGACAGTCACAGGCCTTTTCAATACCTAGTGCACCTAAGCCACCACAGCTTCCAGAAATTGATTTTTTCTGAAAAAGGTAACCTACGGCCATAGCCAGTACCATTGTGAGAAAGAAACCAAAAGCAAGGATGAATGTAGACATTGCTACCCCCTAATTATGAACTGTGACCAGTTTATCAAATTCTGGCGACGCATACTCTTCAAATCCATCTTCTGTGCGACGAATGAGGAATACAGCAAGTTGTTCTTGCTCAGCGACCGCTATCGCTTGTTCCCACCCCATTACGTTAAACGCCGTGGCTAGACCATCTGACGTCATAGATGAAGGGTGTACTACAGTAACCGACACCAAGTTGTGTGAGATAGGTTTGCCCGTCGTGGGGTCGATTAGGTGCGAGTAGCGAACGCCGTCTTCTTCGTAATAGTTACGGTAGTCACCCGATGTAGCAACCGCGTTTTCCCCTATTGAGACAACTTTTTGAACAGCGCGTTCAGTGGTAACTGGCTTTTCAATGGCAATAAGCCATTCACTACCGTCGCCGCGTTCGCCTTTCACACGCATTTCACCACCTATTTCTACAAGGTAGTTTTCAATGTTGTGCTTTTCAAGGATCTCTGCCACTTCATCAACGCCAAAACCTTTAGCAATAGTCGACAAGTCGACATAAAGCATTGGGTGACTTTTCTTTAAACCTGTAGGCGTAGTTGACAGCTTCTTATAACCCACATATTCGCGAATATCGTCGATGTCTGTCTGACTTGGTACTTTTTCAGGGCGTTTAGTTGGGCCAAACCCCCACAAATTAACCAATGGGCCAACGGTAACATCAAGTACACCGCCACTAAGATTAGCCAAGCGCAGCGCTTCATTTACCACGGTTAACGTATCTGGCGACACGGCGAAGTTGTCGGTGTAGCGATATTGATTAAACCTGGATAGCTCCGACGTTGGGTCGTAAGTAGACATCATCTTATTAACGTCAACAAGGCGAGCATCTATTTCAGCCTGTAAGCCTTCTACCGGTGTCTCCACTACGAGGTACTTAACATTGTAAGTTGTGCCCATTGTCTGCCCTTGAAGGTGCACTACAGGCGTTTTTTCGTCGCTACAGCTTGCAAGTACAAGAATACCAATAGCAACAAAAGCGAGAAAAATTCGAATACCGAATCGGATCACGATGTTGTCCTTAGCTAATTTGCACATAATTCACTAATAATGTGCATTAAACGTTGTGCTTCAACAAAAAAGGGGCTTTCGCCCCTTTTAATATGCTTAATAACTTTTAAGCGAGTAGCTCTTAAATTAAACGCCTAGCCACCGAAGTCATCTAGCATGATGTTTTCGTCCTCAACACCTAAATCTTTAAGCATGTTGATTACGGCCGCGTTCATCATAGGTGGTCCACACATGTAGAACTCACAGTCTTCTGGTGCAGGGTGATCTTTCAAGTAGTTCTCTAGAAGTACTTGGTGGATAAACCCAGTGTAACCTTCCCAATTGTCCTCTGGCTGAGGATCAGAAAGTGCTACATGCCACTCGAAGTTATCGTTTTCTGCTGCTAGCTCGTCGAAGTCTTCTGTATAGAACATTTCACGAAGTGAACGTGCACCGTACCAGAAGCTCATCTTACGCTTAGACTTAAGACGACGAAGCTGATCGAAGATGTGTGAACGCATTGGGGCCATACCTGCACCACCACCTACGAATACCATTTCGTTTTCAGTTTCTTTCGCGAAGAATTCACCGAATGGACCAGAGATAGTTGCTTTGTCACCTTCTTTCAGGCTCCAAATGTACGATGACATTTTACCCGCAGGTAGGCTTAAATTATTAGGTGGCGGCGTAGCGATACGCACGTTCAACATAATAATGCCTTCTTCTTCTGGGTAGTTCGCCATTGAGTAAGCACGAATAGTCTCTTCGTCTACTTTAGACTCGATGTCGAAGAAGCCAAAACGCTCCCAGTCACCGCGGTATTCTTCAGGAATATCGAACTCTTTGTACTTAACGTGGTGAGCTGGCGCTTCAATCTGAATATAACCACCTGCACGGAAAGGTACGCTTTCACCGTTAGGAATTTTAAGCTTCAGTTCTTTGATGAAGGTTGCTTTGTTATCGTTAGAGATAACTTCACAATCCCACTTCTTAACACCAAATACCGACTCTTCCAGCTCAATTTCCATGTCTTGCTTAATAGCAACCTGACATGAAAGACGGCAGCCTTCGCGCGCTTCACCTTTGGTGATGTGGTCTAGTTCAGTTGGAAGAATCTCACCACCACCTGAGTGTACATCTACACGACACTGGCCACATGAGCCACCGCCACCACAAGCAGACGATACGAAGTAACCTGCGTCAGCTAGTGCACCAAGAAGTTTGCCACCCGGTGCAGTTTTGATTGCCTTGTCTGGGTCACCATTGATAGTGATAGTTACATCACCACTTGGTACCAATTTAGACTTGGCAAACATAATGATAAATACTAGCGCCAATACGATGGCAATAAACATGCCGACGCCAAGAAATATTTCTACGTTATTCATTTATATGCTCCCGAGCTCTATTACAGCTGAATACCAGTGAATGACTGGAAGCCAAGTGCCATTAGGCCAGCGATCATGAATACAGAACCAAGACCACGAACACCATCAGGCATATCAGCATACTTCAGCTTTTCACGTACTGCCGCTAGCAATACAATTGCTAGTGCCCAGCCCATACCACTACCAACGCCGTAAACGATGCTTTCACTGAAGTTGTATTCACGCTGCACCGCAAACGCCACACCACCGAAGATTGCACAGTTAACGGTAATTAGCGGAAGGAAGATACCTAGTGCGTTGTAAAGCGCAGGGAAGAACTTGTCTAAGCTCATCTCTAGAATCTGTACCAACGCCGCGATAACACCGATAAACGTTAGGAAGTTAAGGAAGCTTAGGTCAGCTTCTGGGAAACCTGCCCATGCTAGTGCGCCTGGAGCAAGAATGTTTACATAAATAACTTGGTTAACAGGTACAGAGATACCTAGTACCACGATAACAGCAACACCAAGACCCATAGCAGTTTTAACTTTCTTAGATACCGCAAGGAAGGTACACATACCCAAGAAAAGTGATAACGCCATGTTCTCAACGAAAATTGAGCGAACAAATAACGACAAATAATGTTCCATGACTTACTCCTTAGGCTCTACTTGCTCTGGACGGATAGTACGGATAAACCAAATCATACCGCCGATTAAGAAGAATGAGCTGAATGGTAGGATTAACAAACCGTTACCCTGATACCAGCCACCGTTTTGAACCAGTGGAAGGATTTCGAAACCTAAAATAGTACCGAAACCAAATAGCTCTTTAATTGTACCAATAACAATTAGAATGAAAGAGTAACCCAAGCCGTTACCAATACCATCAAGGAAGCTCATCAGAGGTGGGCTCTTCATGGCGTAAGCTTCAGCACGACCCATTACGATACAGTTAGTAATAATCAGACCAACGAATACCGACAGCTGCTTCGATATTTCATACGAATACGCTTTCAGAATTTGGTCAACAACGATTACCAACGATGCAATGATGGTCATCTGGATAATAATTCGAACGCTAGATGGAATCTGGTTACGAATTAGTGAAATAAACAAGTTTGAGAACGCTACAACGCTTGTAAGCGCAAGCGACATTACCAATGCTGTTTCCAGCTTAGTGGTAATTGCCAGTGCTGAACAGATACCCAATACCTGTAGGGCGATCGGGTTGTTGTCCAGGATTGGCCCAAAGAGGGCCTTTTTCATTTCTTTAGTATCTGCCATGAGACTTCCCTTATGAACGCCATGCTTGGTTCTTCAGGAACTGGCCGAAGCCTTGCTCGCCCACCCAGTAACGAATAGTGTTTTCAACACCGTTGCTGGTTAGGGTTGCACCTGAAAGCGCATCGATAGTGTGAGGATTGCTAGGGTTAGCATTTTTCACTACACGAATAGCAACTTCGCCATTCTCGTAAAGCTCTTTGCCGTCCCATTTGTCCTGCCAAGCAGGATTTTGCACTTCACCACCTAGTCCTGGCGTTTCTTTTTGCTGATAGTAAATAAGCTCGCGAACCGTTTGGCCGTCTGCGTCTACCGCTAAGAAACCGTACATAAGATCCCAAAGGCCGCTGCCGTGTACAGGAAGGATGATACGAGAAACATCACCTGCGTCGTCGCGAACTAAGTAAACACTTGCCACGTTAGGGCGGCGTTGGAAACCAACATTGCTGTTAGTTACCTTTGTGCTGTACTCAGTTTCTTTGGCTGCTTTATACATATCGTAATCTGGCTTAGGCGCTTCTACGAAAGTACCTTCGTCAAGATTAACAAAACGCTGTTCTACTCGCTCGCTGTACGTGCTTTCAATTGCGCTATTGCTCATGCCCATTTCATAAAGGCCTGCAGCATTAAGAATGTTGCTCTTTTTATCTAGAGCTGCGTTTGTTTGTTGTAGAGAGCGAAGGCCAACAGCCGCGCCAGAAACAACAATTGAACAAACTAAACATACGGCAACAACAATACCTACCGTTTTGCCTAAAGATTCTTTCTTAGCCGACACGTGCTACCCTCCGCTTGATATTGCTTTGTGCGACGAAATAGTCGAACAGTGGCGCCCACAAGTTAGCAAATAGAATTGCTAGCATTACACCTTCAGGGAAGGCTGGGTTTAGGACGCGGATTAGTACCGTCATGAAACCAATGAAGATACCGTAAGCCCACTTACCTTGGTTTGTGAACGACGCAGAAACTGGGTCTGTCGCCATAAAGAACATACCAAAAGCAAGACCACCAACAACAAAGTGCCAATGTGCAGGCATTGCAAACATAGGGTTAGTATCGCTGCCGATTAGGTTTAACAAGGTTGCGAAGAACGCCACACCAATTGCTACACCAGCAACAATGCGCCAGCTTGCTATACGCATGTACATGATGAACAAGCCACCAAGAATGATAGCAAGGGTAGACACCTCACCCGCTGAACCTGAAATAGTACCGATGAAGCTGTTCATCCACTGATCCATGTTCGCGTAATCAAGGTTGCCAGAAGCCGCTTGGCTTAGAGACGTTGCACCAGAATAACCATCTGCCGCTACCCATACTTGGTCACCTGAAATTTGTGCAGGGTACGCAAAGTAAAGGAATGCACGACCAGACAATGCTGGGTTTAGGAAGTTACGACCTGTACCACCGAATACTTCTTTAGCAATTACAACACCGAAAGTAATACCTAGTGCAACTTGCCATAGAGGAATAGTAGCTGGAAGTGTTAGTGCGAACAGTACCGATGTAACGAAGAAACCTTCGTTAACTTCGTGCTTGCGCACAGACGCGAACAATACTTCCCAGAAACCACCTACCGCGAACGTTACCGCGTAGATTGGCAGCCAGAAACATGCGCCATAGAAGAATAGACCTAATGTACCCGCATTTGCCAAGTCACCGCCAAGGGCAGCGAATAGGCCTGCTTGCCACGTATCAGGTAGTGTTCCTGCACCAGCAGCAATTGCTTCTTGCGCTTGGAAACCAATGTTATACATACCAAAGAACATAGCTGGGAATGTTGCCATCCATACCATGATCATGATGCGCTTAAGGTCAATGCTGTCACGCACGTGCGTGTTGGCTTTGTTTACTTTACCTGGGGTGTAGAAAATGGTCGCCGCAGCTTCGTAAAGCGCATACCACTTTTCATGTTTACCACCTGGTTCGAAGTTTGGTTCGATTTTTTCTAAATACGCTTTTAAACCCATGACTTAACCCTCTTTCTCTATCGTGGTCAAACAGTCGCGTAAGATAGGAGCGTAGTTGTATTTGCCAGGGCATACATAAGTACACAATGCCAAATCTTCTTCGTCCAGCTCTAAGCAACCCAACGTCTGAGCACCGTCAGTATCACCAGAAATCAGGTCCCTAAGCAGAAGCGTAGGAATGATATCTAGGGGCATAACGCGTTCGTAATTACCAATTGGAACCATAGAACGTTCAGAACCATTGGTAGTTGTTGTCATATCAAATTTCTTGCTGCCACTTAGGTGACCTAAGTAAGCACGAGTCACTGAGTGCTTATCTGAACCTGGAGTGATCCAGCCAAATAGCTTTTTCTCGCGACCTTCTTTTAGAAGTGAAACTTGGGTGTGGAAACGACCAAGGAAGCCGTGAACACCCATCGCTGTCGTACCGCTAAGTACAGAACCAGAGATAACACGTACTTCACCGTCTACTTGCTCACTAGCAGTAAGCTCGGTCAAGTCTGCGCCAATTACGGTGCGCACTAGGCGTGGGTTGGTTGCTGCAGGACCTGCAAGTGAAATAACACGACGGTTATCTAGCTCGCCAGATGTCAGCAATGCACCGATTGCCATAACGTCTTGGTAGTTGATGTGCCAAACCGTTTTGTTCATGCCAGCAGAATCAAGGAAGTGGATGTGAGTACCCGGTAGGCCCGCAGGGTGAGGACCGCCAAATTCTTCAACATCAACTGCCGCATCGCCAGTAGCAACAGACGCACCTGCCGCTTTACAAACGTAAGTCTTGCCACCGCTCAATTGCGTTAATGCTTTAAGACCATTTACGAAATCGTCTTGGCGCTCAGCAATAATCACTGCAGGATCTGCTGCTAGTGGATTGGTATCCATTGCTGTAACGAAAATTGAACTTGGAACAGAGTCTAGCTTAGGAGATTTGCTAAATGGACGTGTACGCAACGCTGTCCACATGCCTGACTCTACAAGGATTGACTGAAGTTGCTCGCGTGTTGCGCTCGCGATCTGGTCAGCTGCAATTTTATCAAATATCACAGCATCGCTGCCGTTCATTTTGATAACTACAGACTGAAGAACACGTTTTGCACCACGGTTAACCTCTACCACTTCACCCGCAGCTGGGGCAGTGAATTTAACGCCAGGGTTCTTTTTATCTTCAAAAAGAACCTGACCTTTCTTCACTACATCGCCAACTTGGACGTGCATGGTAGGGCGCATACCCACATATTCTTCTCCCAGAATGGCAACGCGCGTTGCAGCAGATGCATCAGCAATCTCCTGCTTTGGCGCTCCCTCAATTGGGAGGTCGAGACCTTTCTTGATTTTTATCATATGTAATCGCACTACTCTAATAGAAATACCCTTTTGCATGACCGCAGAAAACCTGCCTGTCAGCATGCAAAAGCGCACTATTAACAGGTGTAGAACACCTTTTCGTTGTTGATTGATGGAACTTGCTGCAATTGCTACGGTCAGCCTGTTATGAAGCCGTAACGCATAATTCCTTTTGCGGACGCTTAATTCGCCCTTTCTTTATAGACCACCAGCAGAAATTTACACTTATTATTGTTGTTGTGTAGCTGCAATCGCTACTGCTGTTTTGGTAGAGGCAGAAAAGGCCCCTACTTAATTTCGGGATTTTAGCATTAACCCATACGTTTGTGCCACGCTATTTCAAGATAAAGGCAAATTTTTCTACAATTTAATGTAAACCTTTGGTCTTATTCATTTACATTTTGCGGATCCATACGCCGTATCAACTTGTAATCAGGTACAAAAAAGCCGTCAAATCAGACGGCTTTTGCGCATATAAGCATTAGGTTAATTAATAATAAGTTTAGATTTTACCAATTAACCATTGGGTCAACTTCACTGTCGTAATCAACACTTGAAATGTCGAAACCAAACAGCTTTAAGAACTCATGGTTGTAACCTTTATAGTCACTTAAGTCATGAAAGTTCTCTTGTGTCACTTGATCCCATAACGCCTTAATTTTTGCCTGTGTTGCATCGTTAGTTTCTTTGCCATCCATGCGATAGCGATTTGCTTCATCTAACGTTGGTGTATCGCCGAACAGGCACTGTGTGAACAAGCCATGGATCTGCTCAATACACCCTTCGTGCGTGCCTTCCTCTTTCATCACTTTGTAAATAAGTGAAATATACAAAGGCATTACGGGAATGGCTGAGCTTGCCTGCGTTACCAATGCCTTCAACGAGCTCACATTGGCTTGCACAAGCAAATCACTGTTTTTACCAATAATGGCTGCGGCAGCGCGATCTAGGTCTTCTTTCGCTTTACCAATCGTCGCTTGACCATAAATAGGCCATGTTAGTTCTTTACCGATATAGGTATATGCGGTGGTTTTACAGCCTTCAGCAAGCACATCGGCTTCACGTAAGAAGTCCATCCAACGTTCCCAATCTTCGCCGCCCATTACTTTAATGGTGTTAAGGATTTCTTCATCGTTGGCTGGCTCTAGCGACACTTCATGCACTTTGTCTTTATCAGTATCGTAGGTTTTCGTAGTGTACGCCTGCCCTACTGGCTTAAGCGTAGATTTATACGTAACGCCTGTTTCTGGGTCGGTTCTACGCGGGGATGCAAGGCTATAAATAACCAAATCAACCTTGCCCATTTCAGCTTTGATTTTTTCGATAGTTTCATTTTTGATTTCATCGGAAAACGCATCGCCATTAATAGTTTCTGCATACAAACCTTTTGCTTTGGCTTTTTCGTGGAATGCAGCCGTGTTGTACCAACCGGCAGTACCCGTTTTGCGTTCCGTTGGTGCTTTTTCAAAACACACACCCAGCGTTTTTGCGCCATAGCCAAACGCAGAAGTAATGCGTGATGCTAAGCCATATCCCGTTGAGCTACCAATAACCAATACATTTTTAGGGCCTTCGCCTAAGTCGCCTTTTGCTTCTACATAAGCAATTTGTTCGTCAACCGCCGTTGCACAGCCAACAGGGTGCGCGTTTGTACAAATGAAGCCTCTCACTTTAGGCTTGATAATCATAATAATTTTCCTTATTTGAGCGTGGGGCTATTGTAATGCCGAAGCCACTGATAACAACTCGGAGCAGATGAAACCTAGCATATCGCAAACGCAAGGCGACACCAATGAAACAACGTACCAAATTGAGGTTTGCTTTGTAATTAAGAGAAAAGACAGAGAAGAGAAGAAAAGAGAAAGAAACATTAGGCCATAACGCTAAACTTAGCGAAGTGCGGGCTAATATTTAAAGTGCTATGAACTATGAATAAGAAGAGATGGAACACAGGTGTACAGAACTGCACACCTGTGAACAACACATTAACCTAGAACGTCAAGTAGCTCTACGTCAAAGATAAGCGTGCTGTACGGAGCAATAGCTGCACCCGCGCCTTGCTCACCGTAGGCAAGATCGTGTGGCACGTATAAGCGATACTTAGCACCTACTTTCATAAGCTGTAGCGCTTCAGTCCAACCTTTAATTACGCCGCCTACTGGGAATTCAGCTGGCTGACCGCGCTCGTAAGAGCTGTCAAACGTAGTACCGTTAATAAGTGTACCGTGGTAGTGAACACGTACAGTGCTAGCCGCAACTGGCGTTTCACCGTCGCCTTCAGCGATAACTTCATACTGAAGACCAGACTCAGTTACAGTTACTTCATCACGCTTTGCGTTTTCTTCAAGGTATTTTGTGCCTTCTTCAATAACCGCTTTGCTCGCTTCTTCTTTAGCCGCTTGCATACGCTTGTGAATTTCGCCGAACGCATCACGCAGTGTGTCGTTGTCAACCTGAGGGGCTTGACCTGCGAAGGCGTCTTTTAGGCCAGCTACAACAGCGTCAATCGCTAGTCCGTCAAACGGATTTGACTGTAATTGTTGACCCATTTGAAAACCAATGCCGTAACTCGCTTGGGTTTCTACTGTATTGAATGTATCAGTCACAAGAACTCCTGAAATTAAATTACAAATGCAGTACAAATTTCAAACAAAACGCATATCGCGAGAATGTTTCTGCATTTTCCGGTGCAAGAGTGTACCACACCATAAAATATCTTGCTTTGAGCAATATTAACTAGGGTGCAAAAGTATCAAAATGTTGTAAATTATAACCGAAAGTGGTTAGACAAGTCGCAAAGGACACAGTATGGTTAGGCCCATATATTTAGGAGGAAAGCATGCAAACACACTACGATGCTGAACTGAAAGATACCGTTCGATACCTTGGTAAAACCCTTGGTGAAACAATCAAAAATCAATTAGGTCAGGAGTGGCTAGACCGTATTGAAAAGATTCGAAAAGGCGGCCGAGCTTCTTATCAGGGAGACGCTACTTGTAGCGAAGAACTGAAAGAAACTTTCAAAACAATGTCTGACAGCGATTTGCTTACTGTTGGCCGTGCCTTCGCACAATTCTTGAACTTAGGTAATATTGCCGAGCAAGAATACAACGCAGCAATGAATGTTGATGCATCGATAGATGCACTGTTCAAACACCTAGATAAAGCTGAGTTAACCGCAGAGAAAGTTCAAGATGCGGTTGCTAAGCTAAACATCGATCTTGTACTGACCGCGCATCCTACTGAAGTTACGCGCCGTACACTTATCCACAAACATAAAGAATTGGCGAACTGCCTTCAGGCCATTCACCAAGAATCGCTTAATGACGTTGAGCGTAAAAAAATTGAAACCCGCATTGCCGACCTTATTGCACAGGCTTGGCACACTGAAGAAATTCGTTCTGTACGCCCTACTCCTGTTGATGAGGCGCGCTGGGGCTTCTCGGTTATTGAAAACTCATTGTGGGAAGCGGTACCTGATTTCATGCGCGAGCTTGACGGCCGTTTAAATGAAGATTATGAAGTTTCACTGCCGCTAGATGCTTCTCCTGTTCAATTTAGTTCTTGGATGGGCGGCGACAGAGACGGCAACCCATTTGTAACGTCAAAAGTGACTGAGCAAGTTCTCTTGCTTGCCAGAAAGCGTGCAGCCAAGCTTTTCGCTATTGATCTTGATCGCTTGCAAGTTGAGCTTTCAATGTACGACTGCAACGACGCGTTACGCGAGAAAGTTGGTGATGCAAACGAACCTTATCGCGCTTTACTTCGCCCTATTGTTGACAAGTTCATCGCAACTCGCGACGGCATTAGCGACTACTTAGCAGGTAAAAACCCAGATACTTCAAACTGGATAGAAAGCGACGATGAGCTAATCGAGCCGTTAATGCTTTGCTACCAGTCATTGTTAGACTGCGGTATGCAAGTCGTTGCGAATGGTCTGTTACTAGACACTATTCGCCGTGCTCGAGTATTCGGTATTCACCTTCTACGCCTTGATGTTCGTCAAGATTCTGAGCGTCACGCTGACGTCTTTAGCGAATTAACTCGCTATCTTGGTCTTGGTGACTATGCACAGTGGAGCGAAGCCGACAAGCAAGCATTCTTATTGCGCGAGCTTGGCTCTAAACGCCCGCTTTTCCCTGCTCAATGGGACGCGTCTGATGACGTAAAAGAAGTACTTGATACGTGTAAGGTTATTGCGAAGCACAGCAAGCACGGCTTTGGTATTTATATCATCTCTATGGCCAGTGAGCCGTCAGATGTCATGGCCGTTCAGCTGCTACTTCAAGAAAGCGGTGTAGATTGGCCAATGCCAGTGGCGCCATTGTTCGAAACGCTAGACGATTTGAACAACTCACCTGACGTAATGCGTAAATTGCTGTCTATTGACTGGTATCGCGGTTACGTGAAGGGCCGTCAGTTCGTTATGATCGGTTACTCTGATTCAGCGAAAGACGCTGGTGCGTTAGCTGCTGGCTGGGCACAGTATCAGTCGCAAGAAGCATTGGTTGCCATTGCAGAAGAATTCGACGTAAGCCTAACGCTATTCCACGGACGTGGCGGTACAATTGGCCGCGGTGGATTGCCAGCACACGCTGCTATTTACTCACAACCCCCTGGCTCACTAGAAGGTGGATTCCGCGTAACAGAACAGGGCGAAACCATTCGCTACAAGTTCGGCATGCCTAAACTGGCTAAACGCAGCTTAGGTATTTACGCTAGCGCTATAATTGAAGCCATGTTGTTCCCGCCTCCGGCACCGAAAGAAGAATGGCGAGAGCTAATTACCGCAATGGCAGCGCAAGGTCGCGACAACTACCGCGCAACAGTACGCCATGATGAAGAATTCGTACCTTACTTCCGTGTAGCAACGCCAGAGCAAGAGTTAGGTAAGTTACCACTAGGTAGCCGACCTGCGAAGCGTAAGCCTCAAGGCGGTATTGAGAGCCTACGTGCGATCCCATGGATATTTGCCTGGGCACAAACACGTTTAGTTTTGCCAAGCTGGTTAGGCGTTATGCGTGCTATCGATAGCGTGAAGACCCCTGAGAACGAGAAAGTGGTTAACGAGATGTTCAGCGAGTGGCCGTTCTACCGTTCACGTCTTTCTATGCTTGACATGGTGTTCCATAAAGCTGACCCACGTATTAGCGAAGCTTATGACGAGCGCTTGGTACCAAAAGAGCTTAAACACTTTGGTGAAGCATTGCGTAGCGAGCTTAAAGAAAGCATCTCGTCACTCTTGGCTATCACAGGCGATGACGACATTATGAAGAACGACCCGCAGGGTAAAGAGTCGATGGAGATCCGTGCAGGATACCTTCAGCCACTTCATTACCTGCAAATTGAGCTTCTAGATCGTATCCGTAAAGCCGGTGATGATGCACAGAACACCAGTCTAGAACGCGCCATGATGGTTACCATTGCCGGTATTGCCATCGGTATGCGTAATACTGGTTAAGTATGCTAATCCTTTAAACCAAAGAAGCCCGCTCCGTATTTCGTTGCGGGCTTTTTTATTGCGTTACTGAAAGTGCACCGCTAACCAACTATTGATTTCGCTTTCCACCTCATCGCGATAGAAAGTTAAACTGTGATCGCCGTTTTCGTAAACAACCAGCTTATGCGAGTGGTTATTGTCTTTTAGATGCTGTGCCGCCTTAAGCGAATGGGAAACATCAACGCGCATATCTGCACTTCCGTGCACTAGCAAAATAGGTACATTCGGATTTAGCTCATCAATCCATTTTACCGCTGAGCGTTCATCAAGGGCTTTTGTTTGGTTTTGCTCCATATTCGGAACAAGTTTATTAAGCAGCGCCCGCATGTCTGGACGGCGTGCCACAGCTGTATGCAAATCAGACGGGCCTGCTACAATAACTGCGCTGGCAATGTCACTTGTGTTCTTTCGAAGCGCCTGCCATGTCATCATGCCGCCACGACTCACGCCATATAAGGCAATCTTGTTAGAGTCGACATTAGGTAACTGTTTGGCTATTTCAATCAGTCGCAAAACGTCGTTTACATCATCGCCGCCAAATTCATCTTTCCCTTGGCTAAATTTAGCACCGCGGTAGTTACTCGCCAAGACAACATAGCCCTGCTGCGCAAGCGGCATTAAACGATCAACAACGGCTATTCGCGTTACATTATGCTTATGGTTACCACCGCGATTATAAATAATCACAGGGAGTTTTTTGTCACCAACATTTTTTGGCGACACCATAACACCTGAAATTTTCAATCCATCCGACTCGTATTCAATCCACTGGGCACTTGTATCCTTCATGAGTGCATTGAACTTTTTAGGGTTGACCGCTTTTTGCCATCGATCCACAAACGTAACTTTTTGATTATTACTTTGCACATGTGCAAACCATGCTTTGTAATCGATAAAGGGAAGTGCATCGCCTTTGAGCGTGAATGCTTCAGGCAACTGAGCAAACGCAGTGTCTGCAAATGGCGCTGTATTGCTTGTAGCAGCAACAGTATTTGCGTTAATGCACAAAGTTGAAAGTGCGATGGAAAGTAAAACAGTGCGCTTTAAAAGCCTCATAAAACATCCTTGTTGAATGCAAATAAAAAACAGTCAGAATGAGTCTAGTAAATAACGAAAACGTATGCGACTCAACAAAATACGAACCTGATTAGTAACAAAATTTGTCGTTGTGCATTGAATTAAACAGCCAATAGCGAAGCAGGTTTCTGCTTGTAGACGAAACTAAACGTTACTCTTCTTTTTCAACTTGTATTTATCTATTAAAGCAAGGAGGTATTGTGCAGGAATCAAGGAAGCTAGAAGACTATTTGATCGGTAGACCTAAACCAAGTGGAATTGATGTGCTATGCAGTTTAGAGAATTTTGCAATTATTACTTATGCAGTACCAGCCAAACGTTTTGAAGGAATTTTCCCAGAGAGGTTTCAACTCGACACAATTGAAATAAATGGTCAAGAACTTGGGCTTATATCCGTGGTACCTTTTATTGACGTTGATTTCACTTCCGCCGTGTTCCCCTTCCCTAAATTTACAATGGGGCAAACCAATTATCGCATTTACATCATCGATAAAGAAACAGGTGAGCGTTGTGTCTGGTTTCTTGGTACTACACTCGATTCCTGGACGCTAGCCGTTCCTCGATACGTTTGGAACTTACCTTGGCATTCAGGAAGGGTAAGTTTTAATTGTGAACGAGATGAAGTGAGTGGCCTCTACAACAAATATCAAATGATTACGGCGTCTGATTGGGCCCCTGCATCGGTAGAGTTAGTACAAGATGAAAATGACAAACTTAATTTCCCCGGTTTTCCCGACACAGAATCTGCTTTAGTTTATTTAACCCACCCTCTCGCTGGTTTTTATTATCGAAGGGATAACAAACTGGGGACTTATCGCGTCTGGCATAAAGAACTAGCTGTTAAACCCGCTAAACTTGTATCTGCGAGTTTCAAGCTTTTATCTGATCTCGACATTGTTAAAGAGTCAGAACAACATTCGCCTTACAGCGTCCTGATAGAACCCATAAATGAGTTTACTATTTACTTGCCACCGACTGTCATTAAATAACGCGAAGAGCTTATAAGCTCCTGTACCAAGGATGCCGCGACAAAGCCTACAAAGACGCAACAAAAAAGGCTGGATACGTAAGGTCGTAACAGACTGTCTGCAGCAGGGATGCCGCAGCCAAGCCTCCATGGATGGAATCTCGGCGTGTCTGTGTAGGCCTTACGTATCCAGCCTTTTCAAGCGGATGCTAATGCATCCGCTTTAAGCATTATTAGCCGTTTACGAAGTCTACGCCTAGCTTGATGTCACCACGTAGGCCTTCAAGCATGTCGTTTTTCGCTTTTTCTTCAAACGCGCTTAGCTCACCGTATGGCAAGATTTCTTCAACACCGTTTGCACCAAGGCGAACTGGGTGTGCGAAGAATGCTGCGTCGTCGCTATCGTCAGTCTGTACGTAAGTGTACTCAACCACGTTCTCACCTTGCATTGCTGCGACTAGAGATAGACAGAAACGTGCCGCTGCTTGACCCATAGATAGGGTTGCAGAACCGCCGCCCGCTTTAGCTTCAACCACTTCAGTACCCGCGTTTTGGATACGAGTAGTTAGGCTAGCAACTTCTTCGTCTGTGAACTCTACGCCTTCAACTTGTGAAAGTAGAGGAAGGATAGTTGTACCAGAGTGACCGCCGATTACCGGTACGTGCACAGAAGATACGTCTACACCTTTAAGTTCAGCAACAAAGGTTTCAGCACGGATAACGTCTAGTGTCGTTACACCGAAAAGCTTGTTCTTGTCGTAAACGCCCTTTGCTTTTAGCGTTTCAGCTGCAATAGCAACAGTAGTGTTAACTGGGTTAGTGATGATACCAACACACGCGTTCGGGCAGTTATCAGCTACACCTTCGATTAGGTTTTTAACAATGCCGGCGTTGATGTTGAACAGATCAGAACGATCCATACCTGGCTTACGAGGCATACCAGCTGGAATTAGAACAACGTCTGCTCCAGTTAGTGCATCAGCTAGGTCATCTTTACCGTGACCGGTTACTTTTACCGCAGTGGGGATGTGGCTCAAATCAACGGCAACACCAGGAACAACTGGCGCAACGTCGTATAGCGCTAAATCTGAACCTGCTGGCAATTGTGTTTTCAACAACAAAGACAGCGCCTGACCAATACCACCGGCAGCACCTAACACGGCTACTTTCATACCATTTCTCCTATGGGATTACTTCACGTATTTAAACGGAACGTCACACTAATGCAACGCGGGGGAAAACTCAATCACCGGATCGTCTTATTAACGTTATTTATGGCGATTTTCATTCGATATTCATTATCATGAATGATTATGCAAAGAAATTGCGCAAAGTCTACCTGTACGGCACAATAAGCGCATACTAAATATAATTCCTAACGATAACCCTTAAAATAGAAAAGAGCGCTAATGGCAAACGCAAAACAAGAGCAACTCATCAAGGCTTTTAAAGAAATTCTTAAAGCGGAAAGTTATGGTTCGCAGGGCGAGATTGTTGATGCTTTAAAAGCACAAGGTTTCGACAACATCAGCCAATCTAAAATCTCTAGAATGCTAAGCAAATTCGGCGCGGTACGCACGCGAAATGCCCGAGGTGATATGGTGTATTGCCTGCCTCCAGAGCTAGGTATGCCTACGGCTAAAAGCCCTCTTAAACAGCTGGTACTGGATATCGTTCACAACAATGTAATGGTAATCATTAGAACCAGCCCTGGTGCTGCGCAGCTTATTGCGCGCTTGCTTGACTCACTGAGTAAGAAAGACGGGGTTTTGGGCACCATTGCAGGTGACGACACTATTTTCATCGCGCCAGCGGATGTAACAAGAATTGAAGAGCTAAGACAACGCGTTGAAGATTTATTCGAAAATGTCTAGCTAGTTCGTCAAGAACTCGGTAACCGAAAACAAGAAACCGCATACATGATGCGGTTTCCAACTAGCTCCTAAGCGAATGCTTCCTTAAGACAGTAATTTGATAAGCGCATCTGCAGTTGGGCGTGATGACGGTGGGTTCTGTCCTGTCACCAGTAAACCATCAGTACACACTTTTACGGCGAAATCGTCTGCACTTTCATATTTACCGCCCTTTTTCACTAGCTCGTCTTCAACTAGGTATGGGACAACATCGGTAAGCTCCATTGCTGCTTCTTCGCTATTGGAGAAGCCTGTCACAGCTTTTCCGTCCACCAAGTACTTGCCATCTGGAGTTTTCACATCTTTAAGCACAATTGGCGCATGACACACGGCACCAACAGGTTTGTTTGCCGCAATTGTGTCTTCAATAAGTTTGATTGAGTGGGCGTTATCTGACAGATCCCACAAAGGACCATGACCACCTGGGTAGAATACGGCGTCGAACTCATCTGCGCGTACATCTTCAAGCGGTATAGTCGAAGCGATTGCGCTACGCGCTAATTCATCTTTCGTGTATCGAATTGCATCATCAGTCATGGCATCGTCAGATAAACTATTAGGGTCGATAGGCACCTGACCTCCCATCGGCGATGCCAACGTAATTGTGTAGCCTTGGTCTTTAAATGCGTAATAGGGTGCGGCAAACTCCTCAAGCCACATACCTGTTTTCTCACCCGTGTTACCCATAATTTCGTGAGATGTCATTATCATTAACATACGTTTTGACATAAGCCCTCCTTGCGAGCATTTAAAAAATGTAACGCTAATTATTTCGTTTAATGAAGGGCCTTAGATCACTAAAAAAGAGGAGGAACGATTAGTAGCAAATGAGTGAGATAAGTCGCAGGCATAAAAAAGTGCCACTTCCTGTTAAGGAGAGTGGCACCTAACACTACAACTTGTAGTTGGTGTTTACTACAGCTTAGAAGCGGTAGTTAACACCTACGCGGATTTCCCATAGAGAAGGACTGCGAGACACGCTTTGCTCTGGAAGAGAAACAGCGCTGTACTCGTATTGACCTGCGTCATTGAAGCTTGCATTTAACACTTCATCACCACCGAAGCTACCCTGACGGAAGTCACCCCATTGGTCGTTGATCAAGTTGGTCAAGTTTTCAATTACGAAGAACGCGCTTGCTGTGTGGCCTTCATAGAAGCCAGGAAGCTCTTGAGAAACACGTAAGTCAGCTTTGAACCACCAGTCAGCAGTTTCACTGTTACGCTCAAGAATCTCGCCACGTTCGAAGCCGTTGTTTTCAACCCAACGATTAAACAGTCTTTCTGCTTCTTCTGCTGTTTGTAGCACGTCACCATCACGGTTAGTTTGATCTACAAACACAACATTCGCGTCATTTACTTCAGGAATGTAAATAAGCTGACGAGCAAATACACCATCCCATGGGAATGCTGAATTGTTGCTATGAACGTAAGAGAAAGGCTTACCTTCGTTAGCCGTTGCAAACAAGTTGAAACGCGTTGCATAACCGTCAAAGAACTCAGCAGTATAGCCTAGTGAGAAGTTAAAACGGTTGCCAACAGCATAGTCAGACGTTGCCGCAGAAGGATTGTTAGGATCGCTAGTTGCAAAGTTCGCGTAGTTCGAGAAAGCAACTGCGCTAGTCATTGGGTTAGCATCTTCTGCATCAACATAAGCGTATGAAGCGCCCATATCGAAGCCATTGTCCCACTCTTTGCTTACGCCAATTGAAAGTACAAGTGAACTACCGTCGTCACTTGAATCTACGTTACCAAGGATAAAGTCAGACGTCTCGTTACGGTCCGCGTCAATGCGCTCGTAAATTGGACGACCGTCAAAACGATTTTGACCTGAGTAAACGATGTTTGCATCTCTAACAATCGCTGAGTCTTGGCGATCGGTATAGATCATATCAGCGTTAATTAGGTAGTCATTTTCAGTTACGTAGGTGAAACCTAGCGCGTATTTCCACTCAGACGGAATTTCAAAGTCTGGGTCAGTTGCGTTAGTGTTACCGTCACCATCCGTTAGGCTAGTGTTCGCTACTACGTCAAATAGCTCTTGTGGTACGTCGTAAATCGGACGACCTTGGCCAGTTAGCTCTAGGTCAAACAATGAAGTAGTGCCACTTACGAAGCCATTGATTTGACGTTCACGAGTACCGATGTTTGTTACACCGTCGTTAGAGTATGCATTTGAGATCCAAACGTTAGGGTTACCACCAGAGTAAAGACCTAAACCACCGCGTAGCTCTAAGCTTTCGTTAACTGTGTAAGTAAAACCAAAACGCGGTTGAAGAAGGTCAATACCGTCTACGTTTGCCGTGTTTTCGAAGCCGTAACGCTCAGTGAAGTTTTCATTCAAGCGAGGCGTGTCGTCAGAACCGTACGTATCGTAACGAAGACCGGCCATAATTTTTAGGTCGTCAGTTAGATAGAACTCGTCTTGTACGTAGAACGTGGTTACGTCAAATGCAAAAGAAGCACCTGCGTCAGCTGGGTTGTTTGTGCCCGCTGAGTTATTGTAATAAATACGGTCAACTAGGCCTGCTTCAAAATCATCAATGCTGTTGAAGCGGTATTCACCTACCGTGTGCTGCATAAACAGGTTAAATACGTCAGTTTCTTCGTATTCAACACCCGCTGTAATTTCGTGATCACCCCAGAAATAAGTACCAGCAAGCTTGAAGTTAAACACTTCGTAGTTAAGGTCGTTTGACTGACGAGAGTCATCAGGACCAATATAAATACGACCACCGCCGTCAGTAACAATTTGCGCTTCTGCAAAACCAGATGCAGCGTCTAGCGACTGCTGACGATTATCTAGGTCAGTGTGACCAATACGAAGCTCTGTCGTGAAATCGTCAGTCCAGTTTGAGTAAAGTGAACCAACAATTGTAGTTAGCTCAGCGCCACGCTCGTAGAAGTGGTTGCTAAGAGAAAGGTTAGTTGAACCACCATCAGATTGGCTTACGCTGAAACCGTCGTTCCAGTTGTAAACTAATGAAGCGCGGTGGTCTGCATTGATGTTCCAATCTAGTTTAA
The DNA here is from genome assembly GCF_057552975.1 of Alteromonas sp. 5NW40-0090. Taxonomy (NCBI): domain Bacteria; kingdom Pseudomonadati; phylum Pseudomonadota; class Gammaproteobacteria; order Alteromonadales; family Alteromonadaceae; genus Alteromonas; species Alteromonas sp. 5NW40-0090. Next base: position 50,746 of record NZ_BAAJLT010000011.1, on the reverse strand, counting down.
TAAGAATTTTTTCATCTTCAACTGGTGCAGAGCCTGGCGTTCCACCAACATCGTAGCCGTAAACGTTTTGCGCGATTTGTGATACGCGGTCGATGTCGTCTTGAGTTACACGGCCGCCAAGCGCGTTGTAATCATATAACTGAACGCCTTCAAGCTTCTCGTATGCAGCAAAAAGGAAAAGGCTATCTTTAATTAGTGGAAGACCAACGTTGAAACCGTAACGTTTTTCAGTGTAGTTACCGTTGTCACGCTCTACGCTGTCAACTTCGTCGCCGCGGTAAGAATCAGACGTAAAGTCATAGAAAACACCGCCGTGAACTTCATTTGTACCTGATTTGGTTACTGCGTTGATGTTACACGCAGTGAAGCCGCCGTATTCTACGTCAAAAGGAGCAAGCTCAACCGCTACTTGTTGAATAGCGTCATAAGAGAAAGGCATACGCTCAGTTGGGAAGCCATTGCTGTTTAGACCGAAGTTGTCATTCATGCGAATACCATCTAGGGTCAAGCTGTTGTTACGCGGGCTTGCACCACCACAGCTAATTGAGTCGTTGAAGCTTTCATCAACGAAAACACGAGGGTCAACACGCACAATATCACCGATGCTACGGTTAATAGCAGGCGTATTTTCTAGCGCTTCAAGGTTGAATACTGTTTGTGGTCCTGTTGCACCAAACGCTGTAGCTGTTAATGCGCTACCGCTTACAGAGATAACTTCGATATCGCTTGCGTCTTCTAGCGTAAGGTTAACACCAAATGGGTTACCTAATTCAAGGAATACGCTATCTATAGTAGTGTCTTGGTACTCGTCAGAATCAATAACGATTCTGTAAGGACCACCAACGCGAAGGCCGCGAAGGTTAAACGTACCGTTAGTACCCACAACTACTTCGCGTGCTGTACCAGTAGGTTCGTGAATAACAGTAACAGATGTTCCCGCAGCAGGTGCACCTGTAGGGGTAAGGATGCGGCCTTCCATTGCAGATGACGTTTCTTGCGCCATTGCAGTGGTCGACAAACCGATTGACAGCGCAACCGCAGCCGCAATGCGGCTGAATTTAGCTGATGAGCTCATGTGTGTGTTTCCCTTTTTGTTTAAAATTCTTTTTTTAACACGGTCTAGTGTAGTGCAAAAATATCACATCTAGCCTGTGCTTATACCCGAATGTTTTAAATTGTCTTAAACGTTCGTGTCAGTTTTATTACAGTTTTACATTTTTATTTAACAGCAATCGCCCGAGGCTATTGAGTTTGAAAATTATTTCTTGACCATATGGTCAAGTTAATTTACTTGTTATTATTATTGTCAATCCATAACGATTAGCTGGACCTATTCTTGACAGATATACGACTAATAAACAGCGTTTAATAAAAATCAGGTTTACCCATAAAAATAAACTAAAAATCAAATACATAACTCTTTAAAATAAACTTACCTATTGCAATAAATAACCTTAACTGATGAAATCACACTATAAATCGTTAATTCATTTGGTCGTTTTTTTGACGAATTTCAGAATTGTTGCCTCCGGGAAATGGATAATTTTTATTATCGCTGCAATCACCTGCGGTGCGGTGAACTATTTCCAACACTCAGCCACGTACACTGATATTGCCCCTCAAACTGGTCAAAATATGAGCTGCAAGACAGACCTTGTGGGAAATTTCGATGTTTTTTCTGTTTATGTAACCGACGGCAGAATAGCTGAAATGGCAAAGGAGAAACTGTGCAGCGACCAAACTATTAAGCGACAATTCGGCGAAGTAAAGATAATCATCGGACAAAGCGATTACGACACGTTTCGTTATATCAATCACGGCGTTGTCGATTTGGCGTTGGTCAAGAGCAACGTAGTTGATGCTTTCGGAGCAGATCAGATTTACGGCTTAACTAAGATCGCGTCGCATCCTAACTATTCGGCATTTTTCATTGCTTTACGAGAAAGACCCGAACTTTCAAAAGAGTATCTTTTAGGAAAGCGCATTGGCTTATTGGACTATCCTAGCAGTCGCTCAGGCCATATTGTACCGAAGACTGTGATGCAAGACTTAGGGCTGAGCGACAATAATGTCGACATTGTATATTTTAGTTCTCATCAAGAACTAAGACGCGCGCTGCTTGCCGGTGATGTGGACATAATTTCTTCTTACTGGGCTGAAGAAGATAAAGAAAGGTTTTCACGAAACTACGCCACGCCGCTTTTAGAGAGCGTAAGCGGAATGCAATGGTTTTTGAAAATGCAAACGCAGAATACAGACTTGTTTTGTGCAATGCAGTCCGTCGTTCACGATATAGCGATGTCTCACCCCAGACCCTATTACAAAACTATTACATTGGAAGAGGGGTGTAACTAATGGGTAATAAAAAGGTTTATTTCAAGTCCAAGCCCCTAATTGCTATTAACGTTTTAGCTTTGATAGTAGCACTACAATGTGTGGCGATAACCGCACAATATTTCTCATACCAATCTTCTGTTCATCAAGCGCTTGATAATGTTCAGCGAAGAATTAGTTTAGATAGCGCCTTTTTAGATGTGGGTAATAAAACACTTAACACGCCAGTCAATCAATTCGCGATTCACCGATATCTGAGTAGATTGAACAGCAGCCTCAAAGAAAAAGACTATCCAGTTCTGGTAAAGGGTATTCAAGGTATAGAAACGAATTCTGAAGACTTCAGCCCATACCCCGGTAAACTGTCTTCGCGTTTCGTTAATGCTGAACAAGACATTATCGTCGAACTTCGTCATAAACTTCCTTCAAGCGCCTTAACGTTCAGTTGGATTGCTTTAATTGCGTCACTCTTTGTAGCGCCGCTATTCTTTATTTCGAATAGAACAAGAAAGGCTCGCAAAGCGCTTGAAGAAGTCATCCCCCCTGCGCCTAAGCTTGTAATTAATTTAAAAGACAAGACCATTTCAAATGGTATAGACGATAAAGTGGTTACGCTCCAAAACAAGCCGTTATGCTTTTACACTGCGTTAGTCAAATATTGTATAGAGTACCCACATACCCCTCTTCCTCCGCATAAGGATGTACCTTCTGAATTACTTACGCTAGCGAACAGAAGTTTTGGACGGCTTATTGAGCTTGGGCATACTAAACGCAAACGCCCTGATTTCAATGCGAACCTGGACAAAACCCTTAGTGAAATAAGAGCCGCCCTCGATGAAGTGTTTTCGTCTTACAACGAAGAAAAAGAAAAGTATTATCCGCCTCGTGCTCAGGGAGAAGGTTCGCGTTCAAAGCAACACTCTTACGCATTGCCACCGATAAAAGAAGAGGATATCGAAATTATTGGTAATTAATTAAAAACTGACCAATTGGAGAACTTTTTTGTATTTTAGGCGAGTTTAAAAAACAGCCCGCAATACCTTGAAAACACAATAAAGTTCTAGCAAAGACCGCGCCCAAAAGTAATAACTTGTGAATATAACATTGATTCGCGAGGCCTAAACGCGTATCTTTGCACCAACAAAACCAGCTTTATAGTACTATGCAATCGCCACTAATTATTGCCATTTCTGGAGCTTCCGGCTCTGGGAAGTCTCTTTTTACAAAAAATTTGTTTAACGGCTTCAGTGCTCAAGGCCGCCCTGTTCAAGTGCTGCGTGAAGATCACTATTACCGCGCACAAGATCATCTTCCCATGGAGCAGCGTGAGAAGAATAACTACGATCATCCCAATGCGTTTGAACATGAGTTATTAAAAGCACACTTGCAAGCATTGCGTGACGGTCAACCCATCGACTACCCGCACTACTGCTATAAAACGCACACTCGTTTACCGGAAACGGAGCGCCTAAACCCCGCCCCAGTCATCATTCTTGAAGGCATTATGTTGCTTGCTCGAACAGACTTGTTACCCTTGTACGACGTGAAAATTTTCATCGACACTCCTCTTGATATTTGTTTGATGCGCCGGATGATGCGCGATCTGAAAGAACGAGGTCGTAGCATAGAATCAGTGGCCAAGCAGTACGAAGAAACTGTGAAGCCTATGTATCATCAATTTATCGAACCTAGCCGCTTCACTGCCGACGTAGTAGTGACGCAAGGTGGCAAAAACCAAATTGCATTAGATGTGATTAAATCACACATTCAGCAAGCGCTTCTTTAAGGGAACATTACTATGGTAGGTTTACTGGGCATTGCAGTCCTTCTGGGTATTGCTTTCGCGTTATCATCGGCGAAACGCAGTATAAATTGGCGCACCGTTGGCGGCGCATTTGCTATTCAAGCATCAGTTGGCGCGTTTGTCCTGTATTCTGAAACAGGTAAAGAAGTATTGTTGAGTGCAACCAAATTTGTTGCCAACATCATTGCTTACAGCCAAGAGGGCATAAACTTTCTGTTTGGCCCTATTGGCGACAAGTCAATTGCGTTTATCTTCGCTTTTAACGTACTTCCCGTTATTGTCTTTTTCTCTGCTCTCATCGCGGTTCTTTATCACCTTAAAGTGATGGGTGTCATCATCAAAGTAATCGGTGGTTTCTTACAAAAGACGCTGGGTACCAGTCGCCCTGAATCCATGTCCTCTGCTGCCAACATTTTTGTCGGTCAAACCGAAGCGCCTTTAGTAGTTCGTCCTTTCATCCCACATATGACGAGCTCTGAGCTGTTTGCCATTATGGTAGGCGGGCTTGCGTCAATTGCAGGTTCTGTGATGGCTGGTTATGCCGGTATGGGCGTTGACCTTAAATACCTACTGGCGGCAAGTTTTATGGCTGCGCCAGGTGGCTTGTTGATGGCAAAAATCATCTTGCCTGAAACCAGTAAACCCAATGAAGATTTACATGACGTAGATGCGGAAGATACCGGCTACGCCAATGTTTTTGATGCTGCAGCCAGTGGCGCAGCGTCAGGCATGCAGCTTGCGTTAAACGTAGGCGCCATGCTGCTCGCTTTCATAGCGTTAATTGCCATGTTCAACGGCCTTATTGGCTGGACAGCAGAGCTATTTGGCTATGAAAACGTTACGTTTGAAGGGATCCTGGGTTATGTACTTCAACCTCTCGCATGGGCAATCGGCGTACCATGGGAGGAAGCACAACTTGCAGGTAGCTTCATTGGTCAGAAAATGGTGGTCAACGAATTCGTTGCTTACCTTAACTTCCTAGAAAACCAATCGCAGCTATCTGAAGCATCTCAGGCCATTATCACCTTTGCACTTTGTGGTTTTGCAAACTTCTCTTCTATCGCTATTTTGATGGGTGGAATTGGTGCTATGGCACCAACACGCAGAAAGGAAATTGCGAGACTGGGGTTAAAAGCTGTTATTGCTGCAACGTTATCTAACTTAATGAGTGCCGCGCTAGCGGGCTTTTACCTCTCTCTTGGTTAAATTTCATTAATTTGGACCAGTTGGTCAAGATTTTACTAGACTAACTGGTCAGGTTTCTGTAAATTACGCGCAAATTCTTCGCGGGGTTGATTCATGTCAATTTCTGCGACTTTTTTCTGTAGCCCGTCTACCTTTATAATGCCGCAGTCAAAATATACGGGATAAAGTTATGCAATTAGTTGCTGTTGATTATCAAGCGGAAAACGCACAAGAAGAATTCGTGAAGTCACTTCGCGAGACAGGGTTCGGTGTTTTAAAAAATCACCCTATCCAACAGTCATTAGTTCAAGGTATTTACGACAATTGGCAGGGCTTCTTCGACAGTGAAGAGAAGAATGATTACCTGTACAACAAGGGTAAACAAGACGGATTTTTCCCTCAGAGCGTTTCTGAGGTAGCCAAAGGCTTTACGAAAAAAGACATTAAAGAGTATTACCACTTCTATCCGTGGGGTCAGTGTCCAGAAGCACTACACCCGCAGATTTCCCAGTACTATGGGGAAGCAAATACACTAGCGAAAGAGCTATTGGGTTGGATAGAAAAACATTCTCCTTCAGAGGTGAGCGATAAGTACAGTCAACCGCTAGGTGACATGATCAAAGATTCTGATCAAACCTTGCTACGTATACTGCACTACCCACCACTAAAAGGTGATGAAGAAGTAGACGCAATTCGCGCAGCTGCACACGAAGATATTAATTTGATTACTATCTTGCCAGCAGCAAACGAGCCAGGATTGCAAGTACAAGCTAAAGACGGTAGTTGGATTGAAGTTCCATGTGATTTCGGGAACTTGATTGTGAATATTGGCGACATGCTTCAAGAAGCATCAGGCGGATACTTCCCATCAACTACGCATAGGGTTGTAAACCCAGATGGCGCAGATATGACGAAATCTCGTATCTCACTGCCACTGTTCTTACACCCAAGACCGGATGTTGTTCTTTCAGAACGTCATACCGCAGGGTCATACCTGCAAGAGCGCCTTCGTGAGCTGGGCGTTATATAAATTAAGTTCCTTTTGTAGTGTTATTCTTTTGCCGCAGCTAGTCTGCGGCTTTTTTTTAGCTGCTCGCCAATGCTGCCAGCTTCGACGAATAGCGCTGCTTTTCTTGTTCATTTGGGGAATGTCTCACAGCCCTTTCTAGATAACGCTGTGCTTCGCTGGCATCACCTAATTCATGATATGCTTTGGCCATACCGAACAGAATCTCGTGACGAACGCTATCGAGTTTTAACCCTCGTTCGTAATGCGTTATAGCAACTGCAATGTTGCCAGACTCAAAAGCCTGCTCCCCTAATATATAATGATAGAAAGGGTTACTTTTTCTCTTTTTTTCAACCATTTGTGTAATGAGCAGTGCTTCCTCACGTCTATCTTGGTGAGTATAGAGAATAGATAAGTTTTCCCATGCAGTAAGATTTTCATCATTGAGCGACAGTGCATGTTTGTAAGTCAACTCTGCTTGGTCATAAGCATCGACCATTCTATATAGCACACCTAAGTTCACCCAGCTTTGCTGTAATTCGGGAGATAACTGAGCGGCTGCGCGAAAATAGCTGTAAGCACGAGTGTAGCTATTGGCGACCAGTGCATCTGCCCCCTTATTGTTGTAGTACATAGATACTATTTTGTTTTTTGACACAGGCCTGCGAGGAAAATAATTTCGCAGCATTTGTGGGTCAAAATCCACGTCTGCCCACGTCCCTCCGACTAATGCTATTTGGCTGTCACTAGGCATTGAGATACGCATGTTAATATGCCCGTTTAGTAAGCTATATCCTTCTCTTCGCGTCCAGTATTCCGGAATATCTACTTCATAGAAAGTTGCGTCTAAACCTACATGCTCTGCCAGCGCGTACGTCATAATTGATAAAGATAAACAGTTTGCGGCTCGGTTATTAAACGTTGAATCCGCAGTAGTATTTGCACTATTGCGATATAGCATGCCGTAATCTGAATGATCGAAGATTGCTTTCACAAGTCCTTTAACATTTTTCTGCGAAATACTTTTGACATATACCGCTTTTTCAGCAAAAAGCTGAGCGTCTTCACCTAAACGAAAAATTTCGTCGATGGTCTCTACGGGAAACAAATGGTAGGACGGGAAGAGGCTGTCGTTTAATAGAGTAGGCGGCGATACTGTATGTGTACGGTCGGTAGACTGACAAGCGCCGAGCAAGCTACAAAATAGTAGAAAGAAAACTAGTCGAGTATTCATATTAGGCACCTTTTCTAGTTACTCGATAGTTTAAAATTATAGCACCAAAACGATTTTTTACATTTTATTTACAACCTATAAAGACGTACTTTCAGCGCAGAAAACAGTAATAATAGGGCTTACTGGCAGGCCTACTACTTCCATCCAATCATTGCTGATTGTCTCTTTATTGGTATTACATAAAGTTAATCATCAAATTACAGGATAGCGCCGTAACTACCTTCAATTCAGTAACTTTCGCTAGGTAGTAAGCAATACGAAGGATAGTGAATTTCACTTAATGCTAATTTACATGTTGAAGGAAATACTATGAAAAAATTAATGAGTGCGTTATTTATCGTCTTTCTGAGCACCAACGTTTTCGCTGGGCATCATGCCGAAGGTGAGCAAAAAGACATTGTTGATACAGCTGCAAGCAATAAAATGTTTTCAACACTTGTCGCCGCTGTGAAATCTGCCGACTTGGTCAGTACGTTAAAAGGAGAGGGCCCTTTTACCGTATTTGCCCCGACTGATGATGCATTTGCTGCATTACCTGACGGTACAATTGAAATGCTGCTCAAACCAGAGAACAAACAGACGTTAACTAAAATTCTTACTTACCACGTTGTGGCAGGTAAAGTAACAGCAAAGGATGTTTCAGCACTGACTGATGCCACCACGGTAGAAGGTGGTAAGGTCATGGTCTCTACTACCATGAAAAAAGTAATGATAAACGACGCGCAAGTTATCAAAGCTGATGTGATGACCAGCAACGGCGTTATTCATGTTATCGATTCAGTATTACTTCCCGCCGATGTAAAGGCGTCACTGTAATTTATCCGACAAAAATGTAAAAGAAGAGCATAGACCGACGATGCTTGGTCTTTGCTCCTCTAAATTAATACATAGATCTCTTCCAACAATTACCGCGTAAATAAAGACAGTTCAAAAAAAGCCTTTAAATGACCTTGTCAAAACCTAAGAGTGGAAAATAGATAAAGGCCTTCAACTCGATGTCACTAGACTTATAAATATCAAAGGTCTATCACTGAACCAGAGAAGGAGTTCAAATGTTTGCGGTTTACACATATAGTATTGCTGGGCTACTAGTCATTAGTTTAACTGTGTTTGTTCAAAACATCGTAGCCGCTGTTGCACATAGAAAGCAGTCTCGCTACATTCCTGGCAAAGTCAGTGAAGAATTAAGCCATGATAGCTTTGTATTTAGAAGCCACAGAACCTTTCATAACTCGCTTGAAAATATTCATCAATTTACCCTGCCCGCCCTACTTTGCATGTTCCTTGGAGCGCAAACAGACGTGCTCGCCATTTTGGTCTGGGCATTCGCAGTAAGTCGTATCATTCATATGGCGCTTTACTATGCTGTTGCCACGGAAAAGAACCCTAGCCCAAGAAGCTATTTTTACATGATAGGAGCGCTTTGCACGCTTGGCGTTTATGGGCTCGCGTTTACTAGTCTATTTATCTAAAGCACAAATTCGTCGTGAAAACTGAATAGATGCGTTCTTTTCTAGAAAAAAAAGCTGCAGGTCATTAAAGTTTTTTGAGAAAAGGCAGATAAATCAGAAGCTAAATTCAGCGCCTAAATATTACACTTTTGATTAATGTTCTTTTCGTGATTCAGGCGTATTCTTATTATTTGAACACTCGACCATGCCCATGTGTTTAGGAGATCCAGTGTATATTGACCAAGTCGGCGGTCGTACGTTAGCTGATTGCAACGTATTGATAGTCGATGACCAAGCTAGCAGCAGGCTCGTATTAGAAACTTTACTCGAAGAAACAGTAACTTGTTTTTCTGTTGACTCTGGTAAGGAGGCTATAGAGTATTGCAAGCACAACACGCCTGACTTGATCCTCATGGATGTTTCCATGCCAGAAATGGACGGACACCGTACCACTGCGCTGCTTCGCGCCACCCCCTCTTGCGAACATATACCGGTCATTTTCGTAACGTCTTCTTCATCTGAAGAGGAAGAGTCACGCTGTTGGGCATCGGGTTGTGTAGACTTTGTAGTAAAGCCTGTCAACGCCTGTACGCTGCGCAATCGCGTTAAGTCACATATTCAACACAAACTTAGAAGCGATTTCTTAGAAACGCTGATTTATCTCGACAAACTGACCGGGGCCTACAACAGGCACTATTTGGATGACTTTTTACCCCGACTTGTAAGAGACAGCGAGCGTAACGCTTCTCCTTTGGCTCTTGTAATCTTTGATGTTGATCACTTCAAACTGTTTAACGATATGTATGGACATTTAGATGGAGATAGCTGTTTATGGAAGGTCAGCAAAACGATAAGTGACGCACTCCTTCGGCCTATGGACAAGTTAGTTAGAATTGGTGGTGAAGAGTTCTTAGTGATTTTGCCAAGCACTGATGTGGAGGGGGCAGTAGCTGTCGCCGAACGTTTATTGCAAACCGTTTACGACCTCAATATTATTCATAGTTCCTCTGAGTATGGGCGTGTAACATTAAGTGCTGGCTTAGCGATAAAAAACGCCAACGATGATAAAACGATTGATTACGTAATGCTTGAAGCAGATAAAAACTTGTATTCAGCTAAAACCTCTGGCAGAAATCGGTTAGTGTCCCCTTCACTTTCGCCTACAAAAAAAGAAAAAATTACCGGCTCTTCACAACCAATGAAAAGTGTCTAGCTATCGCCTAATTGAATGCGTCCAACTGCTCCAGTGTGAATTAAGCAGTCCAGCGTAGCTTCTCTCGATATACCTAATTCCGTCAGTTGAGCTAGGAAGAGCTGCAGTGTAGCTAACGCATCATCTAGCGCATTATGCTCATTAAAAGCAGGAAGGCCTAAGCGTTGACGGCAGACACTCAGCGTAGCGCTATTACTTGGCAAAACTTGATGCCGCTTATTTAGCTGATATAGCGCAAGCTGCAGGGTATCAATGTAAAGCACATTTATCTTTGGTACACCGCACTGTTTAAAAGCTCTGTTTAAAGCCATTAAGTCCAGCCTAGCGTTGTGAAAAATAAGTACGTGTTGTTGAAATAACGGTACGAGTGCATCAATTGCCCCCGCTAGGTTTTCTCCTTTTTGCAAAACATCAAGGGTTAATCCATGAATCACGGGGCTTTGCCCTAAATCTGCGGTTGTGTTAATGACATGATAACCGCAAGAAGACAAATCAATACGGCTACCTATACCACTCACATAACCCACGGAAGTAATTTGTGTTGTAGAAGGGTTTAGGGACGTAAGCTCTAAATCAACTGCGGTAAACGATGTTTTATAAACGTCAAGATTGCTAAGGCGCTGCTTCAGCTTAGCTTTGCTAGAGAGCGTCTGTGAGCATGCCTTTATCCACTTCTTAATCATATTGGTTAACTTACGCCGCCAGAAAACTTCATCACCATGGCTTGATTGGTTCTCTCTATCGCTTTAAATGCCGCTTTAAGCTGATGCTTCTCAATGGAGGATAAGCTGGATATCGACACTCGGTTGTCGGTAACGTTGTTTTCAAGTTGATGGCGCCAGCGCAGGCGATTCAGGAAAAGCCAAATATCGCGAAGATTTGTTGCATCGCGCTTTGATAACTGAGAGCGGTCAGACAGAGCTTCCAGACGAGCAAGTGTATTAGGTAAAGTCACGCCATCGGCTAAAGCGTAAATTCGGGCGATATTATTAATTAAAGCGACGGCACGGGTTTTAAGATCGATAACGTCTTTTTGTTTTCTGCCCTTTTCATAAACAAACTTCTGAAACATGGAAAGCGGCACCGATATTTCATTACTATGTCTGGCAAGTGCAGCTAAAAACATGTTTTGCTGCATCGAAGGCGCACGCCGTTTTTGAAGCTGCTTGAATAAGCTTATATCTCCCGCTGCACATCGAACATCAAGAAAAATATTAAAATGCATAATCGCATCTTTGGTGGGCGCTTTTACCCATTGTTTCGCCTCTTCAAAAGCTTCATCCAATGACAACCTAAGCTTGGGGTTACTGGCCATAATATTGCCATCGCACAGTTTAATACCGCACTTCGCTAACCCGTTGCACACGTACTGAGCCATATTTGAAAAGTATGCGGATTGCGCTTCGGTAGGTCGTTCTGCAAGAAGCAAACCGTTGTCTTGATCTGAGCCCATTGTTTGGTCTTCTCTCGCTTGCGAGCCATACACCAACCACGCAAACATCATGGGAGCTTTACCGTTAGCTTGTTGGAAAAAGCCAATGAGTTTTCTGGTCATAATATCGGTTGCTTGTGACAGTATTTTTCCAGCAATATCGTAATCCCCCGCTTTTTTCGCGTGAGCAGAGAAATAGTGAGGCAGTTGCCAAGAGAGTCGCGTGAGTTCATATAAGTTCTCGGCTTTGCTTAGTTCACCAATGATGAACAGTACGTTCCCCCGCTGATGACGAATAATATCGCTGGCCGTTACCATTCCAAGTGGCACTTGCGTGTGGTGGTCGATAATAGGCAAATGATGAATATTTTTATCTGTCATTAGCGCTAATGCATCAAAAAGCGTTCTGTTTCCCATAATTTGGGCGGGGTTAGCCGTCATTATCTGACTAACAGGAAGATGAGTGTCTAAAGATGCCGCAACTACTCTCGACCTTAAGTCGCGATCAGTAATAATACCAATAAGCTTCTCTTCTTGCGTAACCAGCAAAGAAGAAACTTTTTGCGACGTCATTAACTGAGCAGCAACCGTAATGGGCGTTTGAGCATCAACGGAAACCGGGGCTTTTTCGATAGCATCAGTAAGGCCTTTGTAGAGCCACATTGAATTACTATCTGCTATAGCGTGACTTTGAAGTGCATTATTTCTAAGCCCATCAAAAAAGTGCCGTATTACTGGTATCTCTAGTAAAGGCTCAATGGCAAACGCATCAAAACAATAGACCAACCCTGGGCTGTCGACCGTTATGCTTAGTGGAAAATTGCCCTTTTCCATTATATTCGTATAACCGAAATAGTCCCCATCACTCAAATGGCGCGTGGGAGCATCGGAATCTTTCACAGAAAACTGTCCACTTTGAATAAGAAATAGCGACACCTTATCTTTGAGAACATCGTTGACATTGTCAGTCGTTAAATAGATAAGTTCTGTGTGCTTCACCAACGCGTGTTTCTGATCATTATCTAGTAGCTCAAAAGGCGCTGATGTATTGAGAAAGTCTTCAACTTGCTTAGCCATTGCAGTCATAGAAATTGTCCGGTACACAAAAAGAAAAAACCAACCTACTCACTTTCGCCAGTAGATTGGTTTTATTTTGCTAAAGCCTATCTTTAGGCAACATTAGCTTAGTGCGCTGATGCTTCACCCGCTCCCTTAGGATAACGAATGCTTTCAACCAGTTCTTGGATTTCTTCTGGCGCTTCATCTGTTGCTTTAAACACAAGGAAAGCCACAATGAAGTTCACCATCATGCCCAAAGTACCAATGCCTTCAGGAGAGATACCAAACCACCAGTTGTCAGGCGTATTCGCTGCTGGATTTACAAACTTAAAGTAAATAATGTAAGCCGCAGTAAACGCGATACCTGAAATCATCCCAGCAATAGCACCTTTATCGTTCATGCGCTTGCTAAAGATTCCCATGATAATTGCCGGGAAGAAACTCGACGCAGCCAAGCCGAAGGCAAATGCCACCACCTGCGCCACAAATCCAGGTGGATTAATACCGAAGTAACCCGCTATCACTATCGCCACACCAGCAGCCAGGCGCGCATACATAAGCTCGGCTTTATCGGTAATGTTTGGCATAAAGTTTCGTTTCAGTAAATCATGGGAAACGGAGGTTGAAATAACCAGCAGCAAGCCTGCGGACGTTGACAGTGCTGCTGCCACACCACCCGCTGCAACTAGTGCAATAACCCACGCAGGTAAGTTCGCAATTTCAGGGTTAGCCAATACCATGATATCGCGGTCAACTTTCATTTCGTTGCGCTCGTCACCCGAATAGAACATCTTGCCATCACCGTTCTTATCTTCATATGATATAAGGCCAGTTTGCTCCCAGTTTTTAATCCACGACGGCGCTTCTTCATAGCTGGTTCCCGTCATTTCAGGCCCATTAATAGTTTCAATCATATTCACACGGGCAAACGCTGCTAGCGACGGTGCTGTAGTGTAAAGAATGGCGATAAATGCTAAGGCATAGCCTGCAGATTTCCGCGCATCGTGAACTTTAGGCACAGTGAAGAAGCGAACGATTACGTGTGGAAGACCCGCTGTACCTACCATTAGTGCAAAAGTGATGAAGAATACATCGATAGTACTTTTCGTTCCCGACGTATATTCGTTGAACCCGAGTTCGACGGATAAATTATCGAGTTTCTGCAGCATATGCACCCCCGAACCGTCTGCTAAAGTAGCGCCAAAACCGGTTTGCGGCAGGATATGCCCTGTTACCATCATAGAGATAAACACGGCTGGCACAATGTAGGCGAAAATCATTACACAATACTGTGCAACTTGTGTGTAAGTAATGCCTTTCATACCACCAAGTACCGTGTAGAAGAACACGATAACCATACCGATAACTACGCCAGACACAATATCCACTTCTAAGAAGCGGCTGAATACCACGCCTACGCCACGCATTTGACCTGCTACATAGGTAAAGCAAACGAAGATTGCACAAAATACCGCAACGGTACGTGCTGTTTGTGAATAGTAACGATCACCAATAAAGTCAGGTACCGTAAACTTACCGAACTTACGTAGGTAAGGTGCTAAACAAAGTGCCAATAGAACATAGCCGCCGGTCCAACCCATCAGGTATACCGCACCATCATATCCCATAAATGAGATAAGACCCGCCATCGAAATAAATGATGCTGCCGACATCCAGTCTGCCGCTGTAGCCATACCGTTCATAACAGGCGGTACGCCACCACCTGCTACATAAAAGTCATTTGTCGACCCGGCGCGGGCCCAAATTGCAATTGCAATATACAGCGCGAATGACGCGCCAACGATAATAAATGTTAAAGTTTGAACGTCCATGATTTACTCCTCATCTACGCCGTAGCGTTTGTCCATGGCGTTCATCTTCGCCATATAGACAAAGATCAATGCAACAAATACGTAAATTGAGCCCTGTTGTGCAAACCAGAAGCCTAATTTAAAGCCAAAAAACTGAATTTCATTTAAGATATCGACAAACAGTATGCCGGCACCAAATGATACGATGAACCAAACGACTAAAAGCTTAGCTAGGAGTGCTAGGTTTTCACTCCAGTAGGCTTTTTTGTCCTCTTCGTTTCTAAATGCCATTGTTTCACCCTCATGTCAGGTTAACTAGTTGTTATGATTTTACAATTCCCTAACGCTCGGCTTTGTTAACGTTATTGCTGCGTTTGAAAATTTTGCATAAAGCAGAATCAAAGCAGCAAAAGTCAAGCATCTAGGAGGTCAGCTACTACTCTAGACCTGAGGTGTGAATTTCAAAATGAGACCATGGTCGTAGGTAGACCATGGTCGAAATGATTATAATATCGGCACAGTTGTTAAAACTAAGTTAAAGGAAGATTATGGTTTTTGGTTGGGTAACGCTTGCAGTCTTGTACCTCTTTTTGCTGTTTTCATTGGCAAGTTGGGGAGAGAAGAATTCGCCTACAGCAAGAGCATTAACTTCCCATCCCGCCATTTATTCATTGGCGTTAGCAATATATTGTACCGCTTGGACGTTTTTTGGCATGGTGGGGCAAGCAAGCAGAGATACATGGATTTATCTGCCAATTATGCTTGGCCCAATCCTAGTGTACGTGCTGGGATACAAATTTATTTATAAGCTGACATTAGTCAGTAAAAAGCAGCATATTACTACCATCTCCGACTTTATTGCCTCTCGTTACGGTAAGCGACAAACCGTTGCCCTGGTAGTAACCCTGATTGCATTACTCGCCACCATCCCCTATATCGCGCTCCAGTTAAAAGCGGTTGGCGCTACCTTTCAACTGTTAACTCAGCAACCCAACAGTAATGGTATTATCATCGCAGCCACAGGCTTTATCGCTGTTTTTGCTATCTATTTTGGTACACGCCAAACCGACGTTACAGAATACAGGCGTGGTCTAATGCTAGCCATAGCCTTTGAGTCAACCATTAAGCTACTTGCCTTAGTGTTAGTCGCCATTGTCGGCTATAGCGCTTGGAAACACACGCAATCAGGTGCATTCTTCGAAAGCTTTACGAATGAGGTAGCACTTGCTCAATTTGGCTCATTTAGCTTCATCGCACAAACAATTATGGCCGCGGCAGCCATTGTTTGCTTACCTCGTCAGTTTCATGTAGCCATTATTGATAATTTAAGCTTAGGTCATTTACGCACTGCGCGCTGGCTGTTTCCGCTGTACCTCACTATTATTTCTGCTGTTATCCCTGTTATCGCTATTGCGGGTAAAGCCATTTTTGCAGGTCAAGGCATCGAGCCCGACTCTTACGTTTTATCACTCGCTATGTTTTCTGAGTCAGCATTGCTTCAGGTCATTGTTTTTGTGGGAGGACTCTCTGCGGCCACCGCTATGATTATTGTCGCCACGTTAACGCTAAGTACCATGCTTACTAATGACGTGATATTGCCGCGTATTCTTGCATTTTCCGGCAACACTGATGATAAAAAAGACGTGTCGAAAAGGATCCGCCTTATCCGCCGTATCGTTATTGCCTTCATTTTATTAATGGCCTTTTTATACCACCAGCAAATGACCAGCAGTCGGTCTCTGCACTCTATTGGTCTTATTGCGTTTTCTCTTGTAATACAGCTAATGCCTGCCATTGTTGGCGGCCTATATTGGAAACGCGCTCACGCCCATGGTGTCTACGCAGGGCTCATGGTAGGGCTTGTTATCTGGGTACTGTGGTTAGTGCTTCCCATTGTGAGTGAACAAGTGTCTCAGATGGAACAAAACGAGCTTATTAGTCAAGGCGCCATGATTAGCTTGGCAGCAAATAGCCTTGTTTACATTCTATTTTCCCATTTTGCGCCCCAGCGTCTCATTGACAGAATGCAAGCAGAAGCGTTTGTTTCACCCGCTATATCTGGTACTAATACGGTTAAATCACAAGCGACCAATGTCACCGTGTCTGATCTTATCACCCTGCTTTCAACCTTTATGGGAACAGGCCGCTGCGATCAACTTCTTACTCAATATCAGCAGTTAAATAATTGCCAGCTAAATCATACTGATACGCCGGATGAGTCTTTTTTATCGTTTTGTGAACGGGCTCTCGGTGGTGTGATTGGAGCATCGAGCGCTAAGGTATTACTAGACAGTGCGCTGCGCGGTAAAAAAATGGATTTTACGGAGGTCATTAACTTCTTCGACGATACCACACAAGCGATGCAGTTTAATATGACGGCGCTATTAACCTCGCTTGAAAACATGGATCAGGGAATTAGCGTGGTAGATAAACATTTGAATTTAGTCGCTTGGAATAAACGCTACGCCAACCTCTATACCTACCCAGATAACTTACTTGCTGTGGGCACGCCTATTGAAAAGCTCATTCGATACAACGCGTCGCAAGGCGAGTTTGGAACTCACAATGTCGATGCTGAAGTAGAAAAACGTTTGGCGCACTTGCGATCAGGTATGCCCCATCGCTTTACTCGTCAGCGCAAAGATGGTCGAGTAATTGAAATGGTAGGTAATCCGCTACCTGGCGGCGGTTTTGTAACAAGCTTCAACGACATCACCGGGCACGTGGAAATTCAGCAAGCGTTAGAAGAATCGAATATTGATCTGGAAGCCCGTATTAAGAAACGCACGGAAGAAGTGCACTCCATTAACGCCGAGCTTCGCCTTGAAATAGAACGCCGCTCAGAGGCCGAGAAAGAATTGATAAGAGCACGAAAAGCCGCAGAAGACGCCAACGCCAGTAAGACTCGTTTCTTAGCCCTTGCCAGTCATGACGTACTGCAGCCACTTAATGCAGCTAAGCTCTATGTAAGTGCGTTGGAAGAACAGGAACTCTCTGATCAGGCCCAAGCTATTATTCAAAAGCTTGGTCATAGCGTTACGTCGAGTGAAACCCTTATCGGCACCTTATTAGATATCGCGCGTTTAGACCAAGGTGAAATGAAGCCCGACATCGAATCTATCGATGTTCACGTGCTACTCTCTCCGCTTGTTGATGAAATGGCCATGCGAGCCCGCGAGAAAGGTCTGGCCTTCAAAGCCATCATTCGCCCTTGCTGGGTTAAAGCTGACAAAACGTATTTATACCGAATAACCCAGAATTTGCTGTCAAATGCTGTGAAGTACACGGAAATGGGTCGAGTTTTATTTGTCGTAAAACCGGTGAAAGAAACCGTCTATTTCAAGGTTATCGACACAGGTATTGGTATATCAAATGATAAAAAAGACAGCATATTCGGCGACTTTTTCCGCGCGAACGAAAGTAAAGAGCATGGCTTAGGTCTAGGCTTGGGTGTTGTACGCCGCTTAAGTTTGCAGTTAAACAGTGATATTAGCGTTAACTCGAAAGTTGGAAAGGGAAGCTGTTTTTCATTTTCGCTTACCAAAGCTGAGCCCAAACTGGTATCTAATGTTATTGCAAAACCACGCAGCACCACATTTACTGGAATGAATGTACTCTGTGTGGACGACCAACGGGAAAATTTGGACGCCATGCAAACCTTATTACAAAAATGGGGAGTGAACGTTTTCTTAGCGAATAACTGGGATGATGCTCTGAAGGTCTGTGAGGTTATCCAGCCTCAAATCTTGCTAATGGATTATCAACTAAGCCACGATAGCGAGAAAAACGGGCTGGCGCTGATTGAAGAAATAAGACATCGATTAAACATCGTAGTGCCGGCAGCGCTGATAACAGCAACACCAGATGAGAGCCTAGTTACACAATGCAAAGCACAAGGCGTTAACTTTTTAGCCAAGCCGCTAAAACCAGCGAAGCTTCGTGCGCTACTTCAAAGTATGACCCGCTATATAAGAGAAGCGAAAAACGTTTAATGAAGACGCGCTTACAATAACTCGTCATGTGGTTTGGCTTCTTCTGTCTTAACCACCGGCGTTTCTACGCTCGACTTTGCGACGACTTTGCCCATTGCGCCCCACTTTTCTTTCGGGTTGAGTAGCACTGGGCGAGTAAGAATCAAATTGTTAGGGTACATTAAAGTTTCGCGGTCGGCGGTCAGTAAGCGCGTGCTAAATGGGCCAACATCCGCAATCACTCCCTCAATATAGTTGTCCCCATCAAGAATACGCACGTAGTTGCCGCGACGATAGGCTACATTGGTCAATAAAATAAAGTACGCAGTAATGTTGCTTATAAGCGACCAGCTTGCAAATAGCGCTACCCCAGTCACCGTTATGATAGACGTAGAAAGTACAAGTAAGCCCGAGAAATCAATGCCCCAAGCCAGTAAAAGAAGGGAAAGCGAGACCGTAGCTACGATCACACGCGCAGCAAAAAGCCCTTTTAAGGCGCTGTTAGATTTAAGTTTTGACTTTACGATATTCGTTTCTAACTTTGGCAGTAATTTCCGCGACATTGCCAAATAGATAAGCAAAACTAAACCACTGAACACGACGTTTGACTGGTACTGAGTTAACCACGCCAAAAAACCATGCCACCACTCATTCATTCACTCTTTCCTTACTGTTTTTGTAATGCATATTGGCGCTCTTACCTGTTTTTACTTAAAGAAGGCCATGGCGCTCTAATGCTAACGTGAATAAAAAACAAGTTCATGCATTAAAAGCAATCGACACAACAAGAATTATTCGTAAGACACTCTCTATCACTTCTATTAGTATGCGCGCAAAAATGACTTGTCTAATTAATAATCACGTTCTAACTTGGTAACTGACACGTCGATTCAACGACAAAACAAATCACAAACTACAGGCTTTTTCATAATGCGCATCGCTATTCTTTCAAGAAATCCACGTCTTTACTCTACTTCACGCTTGGTGGAAGCTGGGCAGGCTCGCGGGCATCAGGTCGACGTTATCGACACTATGCACTGCTACATGGATATCACGAGCGCGCGACCGTCTGTTCGCTACAATGGTAAAAAACTGCCTTACTATGATGCAGTGATCCCTCGTATAGGTGCGTCTGTTAGCTTTTATGGCACCTCTGTCGTGCGTCAATTTGAAATGATGGGGACGTATAGCCTTAACGAGTCAGTAGCGATTAGCCGTTCTCGGGATAAACTGCGCTCGCTACAGCTGCTTTCGCGCAAAGGCATTGGCATGCCTAGAACCGGCTTTGCTCACCACCCAGATAAAATTGATGATGTAATCAAGACAGTTGGTGGCGCACCCGTGGTTATTAAGCTGCTAGAGGGGACGCAAGGTATTGGTGTGGTGTTGGCTGACACGCAAAAAGCCGCAGAGTCTATTATCGAAGCTTTTATGGGCCTAAACGCCAGTATTTTAGTGCAAGAGTTCATTAAAGAAGCGGGCGGTGCTGATATTCGCTGCTTCGTGGTCGGTGGAAAAGTGGTAGCAGCCATGAAGCGTCAGGCAGCGCCTGGTGAGTTTCGTTCTAACCTTCACCGAGGCGGTCAAGCAAGCTTGGTTCGCTTGAGCCCCGCAGAACGCAAAACAGCAGTCGATGCGGCGAAGACCATGGGACTTAATTGTTGCGGTGTAGATATTCTTCGCTCCAACAACGGCCCTGTTGTAATGGAAGTAAACTCATCGCCGGGCTTAGAAGGTATCGAGAAAGCAACCAATAAAGACGTTGCCAGCATGATTATTGAGTTCATTGAAAAGAGTGCCGAGCCGCATAAAACGAAAACCCGTGGAAAAGGCTAACCCTTTTAACCTATGCAATAACGTAATTATAGGAAAACGTTAGTGGTAAATGATGTTTTAAAAATTGGGGGTGAAAATATTGCTCCTGGCGAAACAAAAAAAATTGAGCTAGAAATGCCGCCGCTCTACACGGCCACCAATATGAGCATTCCCGTTTATGTAAAACGAGGAAAGCGACCAGGACCTGTGATGTTCGTTAGCGCTGCCATTCATGGTGACGAGTTAAATGGTATTGAAATTGTAGGGCGACTTATCCGCTCAAAGACTATTGAACGTTTAAGAGGTACCTTAATTGCCGTGCCTATGGTTAATGTGTATGGCGTACTAAACCAATCACGTTATTTACCCGACAGACGAGATCTAAACCGTAGTTTTCCCGGCAGTAAAAAGGGTTCGCTTGCCGGTAGGTTAGCCAACTTGTTTTTCAAAGAGGTGGTGAGTAAGTGCGACGTAGGCATTGATCTTCATACTGGGGCTATACATCGCAGTAACTTACCGCAAATTCGCGCAGACCTAGACGACCCTGAAGTACTAGAAATGGCCAAGGCATTCGGCGTACCTGTGCTGCTCAATGCTGAATTACGCGACGGTTCCTTGCGAGAATCAGCCAGTGAAAGTGGCGTTAAAATTTTACTTTACGAAGCAGGCCAGGCACTGCGATACGACGAATTTTCCATTCGAGCGGGCGTAAGAGGCATTATTAATACTATGCGCCACTTGGGAATGCTGAATAAAAGTAGAAGCAAAGGCCATAGTATTGAGCGCTTTATTGCAAGGCAAAGTGGGTGGGTTCGCGCGCCTGAGAGTGGCTTTGTGACACACTTAGCTCAACTTGGTGACCACGTAGAAAAAGGCGACAAACTGGCCATTATTGCCGACCCGTTCGGCAACTATTTGGATAGCCTTGAAAGCCCAGCTGAAGGCGTTGTAATTGGTAAACAAAACATTCCGCTTACCCAAGAAGGTGAAGCCGTTTACCATATTGCATACTTCTCAGAGCCTGATACTGTTGCTGAACACGTAGAGCTATTACAAGACAATTTATTACCACCAGAACAGGGGCCTGTTCTTTAACATTGGTAGAAAAACTGATGAACAATAAGAAAATTGTTGGTGCGGTAGAACTGTGCGATTTACCTAAACTTGCTATCTCCGATTTGAACGTGCGTGTGGATACCGGAGCAGCGACTTCTTCGCTTCATGTAGACAATATTGAAGAGTTCGAACAAGACGGTGAACTATGGATTAAATTTGATATTCACCCAGACATTCACAACGTTGAACGTGTGGTGCGCCGCGAAGCGCGCGTCGAAGGACAAAAGCGCGTGAAGAGCTCAACGGCTACACGTGAAAAGCGATATGTTATAATTACGCCTATAATAATGGACGGCTACCAATGGGATATTCAATTAACCCTTACGGACCGTTCGGAAATGACCTACTTAATGTTGCTAGGACGTGAAGCAATGAGTGGCCAATTTATTGTAGACCCTGAACACGACTTTTTGCTAACAGGAAAAGATTAGCAATAAAGTCTTAAGGCGCTTTATCTGCGTATTGAACCTTAGATAATCTTTAGTTGAGGCGTGCAGACAAGTTTTCACCAAATGCGTGAGTAAAAATATGGACATTAAAGCTAAAGCGCTAAGTGCTAGCGTTCTTCTAATCAGTATATTCACACAACATGACGTGTGTGGACAGCAACAGTCCTTCGATGAGGTAAGTACAGACTTGCCTCATACTGTTTTGCGCTTGCCAAACGTGCACCCTGGTAGGGATGCAGTCTATTCCTATGCAAAATCACTGCTTACTGAAGCTTTGCGTGTTACAGAGCCTCACTACGGCACCTTTGAACTCACTGTTAGCGACCAAGAAACTGCGCAAGAGCGACAGTTACGTAGCCTAGAGCACAATATGCTAGACGTAACTTGGAGCGTTACCTCAACAGAGCGAGAGCGTCAGTTTCTTCCTATCCGCATTCCAATCATGGCCGGTCTCTTCGGTAAACGTGCACTGTTTGTCAAAGAAGGTGATGTTCGACTAAAAGAAGTGAAAAGCCTTGCGGACCTGCAAAAGTTTCGCGCGGTTCTAGGCTATGACTGGCCCGACACCAAGATTTTTCGCGCAAACGACATTCCGGTATTAGAAACGACCTATCGCGCTTCGTTCCGCATTGTTTTGGAAGGGTTTGCCGATATCTTCCCAAGAAGCGTAATGGAAATTAGCGAAGAGTTTGCCGACAAAACCTTGTCAAAGGGGTTAGCTATTGACGAACACCTTATCATTTCCTACCCCAGCCCCATCTTTTTCTTCGTAGCAAGCGACAATCAGGCTTTGGCAGGGCGGATCGCGGAAGGCCTTTTACAGCTTTTCGAGACGGGAAAATTTCAGATGCTATTGCTAGCTCACGATAACTTTAAAGAAGCGATGGCAATTACCGAAAGGCGAACGGTCCTTGAAATTGACAATCCTTTGCTTAGTGAGCAAAGCCGATTGGCATTAGAAAAATTCTTACCTGAGTTTGCCGCTTCAAAGGCCGTGCTTGAGTTCGACGCTACTGGACCGGCGGCTCTAACTCAAGTTGTGAAGCAATAAGTACCGCTTGTGTTCGGTTGTTTATACCCAGCTTCTTGAAAATAGCGGTAACATGCGCTTTTACAGTGGCCTCAGCAATATCTAAATTGAAGCCTATCTGCTTGTTCAGTAAACCGTCTCGCATGTAACAAAGAACCTTGTATTGCGAGGGCGTCAGCGACGCTACCTTGTCAGCCAGTTCAGAAAACGCTTCGTTTACTTCATCCACATTTTCGCTTAAATTTTCAGGCAGCCATACGTCGCCATCTAAAATGGCCTCTACGGCATTGGCTATGTCCTGTGCACTGGCAGTTTTAGGAATGAAGCCGAGTGCCCCTACGCTGATAATCTTTGAAATGAGAGTTGTGTCTTCCGTGCCAGAAACCACGGCAACAGGGAGTTCAGGAAAAAGTTTACGGATATGCAGCAAGCCAAATAAATCATTGCTTCCCGGCATGTGCAAATCAAGCAGCAATAAGTCGATATCCTCGTTATTGAGAATATCGACTGTCGTGTTTAGATCTCCCGCCTCTTTAAGGGTTAAGGCCGGAAGTGACAACGACAACGCGCCTCTTAGTGCATCGCGATACAGCGGATGATCATCTGCGATTAGAAGGGTTATCATTGTCTATATCCTTAGTTCTACTTATTTAGACGTTCCTCTATCAGTGTATCAACAACCGATGGATCCGCCAATGTAGATGTATCACCTAATTGCTCGTGCTCATTGGCAGCTATTTTACGCAAGATACGGCGCATGATTTTACCAGAGCGTGTTTTAGGTAGCCCTCTTGACCACTGAATCATATCAGGTGTAGCGATAGGGCTTAGCTCTTGACGTACCCACGCTTTGAGTTCTTTAGTCAGGGCTTCGTCTGCTTCAACCCCTTCATTTGGCGTTACGTATACGTAAATCCCCTGCCCTTTAATATCGTGAGGGAAACCTACAACAGCGGCTTCTGCCACTTTAGGATGAGCAACAAGCGCACTTTCTATTTCAGCCGTGCCTAAGCGGTGACCCGATACGTTTAGCACATCATCTACGCGCCCCGTGATCCAGTAAAAGCCATCTTCGTCACAACGTGCGCCATCACCTGTAAAGTACACACCTTTATAAGCACTGAAATAGGTATTTATAAAGCGCTGATGGTCACCGTAAACCGTGCGAGCTTGGCTTGGCCAGCTATCTTTAATAACCAAGTTACCTTCTGCTTCCCCTTCAAGTTCATTGCCATCAGCATCAAATAGCGCTGGCTGTATACCAAAGAACGGGCGAGTAGCAGAACCTGGTTTTAATTCTGTCGCGCCTGGCAGCGGTAAAATCATATGACCACCCGTTTCAGTCTGCCACCATGTATCGATAATAGGGCAGCGGCCCTTGCCTATAACACGGTGATACCATTCCCACGCTTCTGGATTAATTGGTTCACCCACAGTACCGAGCAAGCGAAGTGACGACACATCACACCCCTCAGCCGGCACGTCACCGTGTGCCATCAACGCACGAATAGCTGTTGGCGCGGTGTACAGACTATTTACTTTGTATTTTTCTACTACTTGCGCAATACGTTTAACGTCTGGATAGGTGGGTACACCCTCAAAGAACACTTGTGATGCAGCGTTGACCATAGGCCCGTAAACCATATAGCTGTGACCTGTGATCCAACCCACATCGGCAGTACACCAATACACATCATCGTCTTTGTAATCGAAAGCATATTTGAAGGTCATAGCGGAATAAAGTAGATAACCGCCTGTGGTGTGCACCACGCCTTTTGGTGTACCTGTAGACCCCGAAGTATAAAGAATAAACAGTGGGTCTTCTGCGTTCATAACCTCGGGCTCACACTGGGCAGACATTCCGTCAACAGCTTCATGCCACCACACATCGTGCTTCGCATTCCAGTCCACGTCGCCGCCTGTTAATTTATGTACCAAAACATGTGTAATAGACGGGCAGGCATCATCGGCTAACGCTTTATCCACATTTGCTTTAAGCGGAATGCTTCTTCCTGCACGGCGACCTTCATCGGCGGTGATAACAACCTTCGCGTTACTGTCGTTAATACGATCGGCTATGGCGTTAGGCGAGAATCCACCAAAAATGACCGAATGAACCGCACCAATGCGTGCGCATGCCAACATAGCGTAGGCAGCCTCGGGTACCATTGGCATATATATGGCGACACGATCGCCTTTGGCGACCCCCATCTCTTTAAGCGCATTCGCTAATTTACATACTTCATAATGAACTTGTTGATATGTCACATCTTGACTATCTTCTGGTGAGTCGCCTTCCCAGTGAAAGGCAACTTTTGTGGCATTATCAGCTAGATGGCGGTCAATACAGTTATAGCTGGCGTTTAACTCTCCATCTTCGAACCATTTGATAGACACATCGTTTTCACCAAACATGGTGTTTTTAATTTTGGTTGGCTTTTGGTACCACTCAAGCATGGACGCATGTTCAGCCCAGAACGCTTCGGGCTGCTCTACTGACTGCTTGTACATCTCGTCATACTGCGATGCAGTCAAGTGAGTAGATTGAAGAATGTTCTCAGGTACGGGGTAAGTTTTGCTGGCGGTCATAAAGATTGCCTCCAATATCAATAATGTAAAATTCTTGTTGTATGGTGAAACACTCTAGCTATTCACCCGCAAAGCAAAATGAGACTTTGGTCTTAGCAGCCTACAACTAAGGTGCTAGTTAAAAGGTTAGACTAAAAGTATTACGACTATAGTCTTATGCGACCATCGGCTTATTTAAATTTGAGATAATAAGTACACAATCAATAATGTTAACGTTGAATTTACATTTATTTAACCACTTTTTTGGAACAGACACGATGAAAGCTAAAATAAAAAATACCGCTACTGCCGTAGCGCTGTGCCTGGCAGCAGCAGGCGGCACAGCACAAGCAGCAACAATTGGCGACACTAGTGTGAAATTCACGGGCTATATTAAAGTTGACGCTATGGTAAGTGACTATTCAGATGGCACAATCGCCTCGGGTAGCGTAGGTCGAGATTTTTATATACCTTCACTGACTCCCGTTGGTGGCGTTGACGAAGACCCTCAGTTTGACGCTCACATCAGAACCTCACGATTCCGCTTTGCTACTTCAACACCCACTGCCGAAGGTGACACTATTAATGGTGTATTCGAACTCGACTTCGTTGTAACAAGCGGCGGTGATGAGCGTATTAGTAACTCCTATGTTCCTCGTGTTCGTCACGCTTACCTTACCTACAAAAACTGGTTGGTAGGTCAAACATGGACAACCTTTATGGATGTAGGCTCATTACCAGAATCACTTGATTTCATTGGTACCACTGACGGGATCACGTTTGGCCGTCAAGTCATGGTGAGATATACCAATGGCGGCCTTCAGATTGCGCTCGAAAATCCGGAATCAACCATTACGCCGTTCGGTGGTGGTAGCAGGATCACAAGTGATGACAGCAGCGTTCCAGATTTAGTTGCGGCCTACACCACTAAGCAAGATTGGGGCTATGTAAAAGTGGCCGGTTTAGTTAGACAGCTTTCCTATGATAATGCGGCAGGTATCGATGCTGATGAGACAAGTTTTGGTGTGTCAGTCACGGGTAAATACAACCTTTCAAATGGCGATGACATTCGCTTCACATTCAATACGGGTAAAGGTTTAGGCCGATACTCAGCACTTAACGCTGTAAATGGTGCGGTTCTTACTGAAAGCGGCGACCTTGAGGCGATTGATTCAACCGGTTACGGCATTGCTTATCGCCACAAATGGAGTGAGAAAGCACGCAGCAGTATTATGTTTTCAGCGTTTGAAGCAGACAACGATGTAACGCTTACTGGCTTAAATACAACGGAAAGTACCTACAGTACTCGTGTGAACTATTTGTATTCACCCACGAAGGCACTTACCGTAGGTGCTGAATATGCGTTCGCAAAACGCGAAATTGAAGCTGGTCTTGAAGGCGACATGAATCGCTTCCAGGTTTCTGCTAAGTACGCATTTTAATAAGTAAGCAGCTTTGCAAACTAGAACGGCGTCTCTGAGCTCAGAGACGCCGTTTTTTATTTACCGGACGGTTGCTAAATACGTTTAACGCCTACGCTATATCAGTCCGCACAGATAATTATCACGCTAACCTGTATTAAACCATTAGAAACAGTCAGTCCGCCTTTATCTTTGTGGTGCATATTAAAATTGCTTGTACGCTTTTATATGGTCGTAAATATAATTCCCAGTGGTACTGCAAAAAACAACCCACCCACGTAAGCTGCTCCGTACATTTTTCTCTCTGCAGCTAAGACAGATAATTGATACGAGAGATTGATAGGAATATTACGTAAAACAGGAACCCCATAAATAAGTGTGACACCCAACACATTGTAAATAAGGTGTACCAGCGCTATCTGTAACGCAAAACCGCTGTTCACACCCGCCACGCCTAACGCTGCAATAAGGGCGGTTATGCAAGTTCCAATATTAGCACCAAGAGTAAACGGGTAGATTTCACGGGCTTTTAATACGCCAGCTCCTACTAAGGGCACCATGAGTGATGTCGTCGTTGATGATGACTGCACCAACACCGTCATTAGCGCGCCAGATGTAATGCCCGATATAGGCCCCTGCCCTATGCTTCTGTGTAGTAAATCCTTTGCTTTTCCTACCATAAGCGACTTCATGATCTTTCCCATGTAGGTGATAGAAACCATGATAAGCCCAATGCCAATTAGAATTTTGGCGATACCTGGGTAGACAGAAGGCAAAAACTCAAGGAACTGAGAAACTAAGTCGGTTACTGGCTGCGTAGCCGCCTTTATCGGGTTAAATCCGCTTACGCCCAGCGCCTCTGGGGTATGAATAAGTGTTACAATCTGGCCACTCAAATATTCTAAGATACCAAAGGCCATTTCTAGCGGTAGAAAAATAAGTACCGAAAGAACATTGAAAAAGTCATGAATAGTGGCTGCATTAAAAGCACGCTGAAATTCTTCTTTTTTAGCGACATGCCCTAGGCTAACTAAGGTATTAGTAATACTAGTCCCGATGTTCGCCCCCATCATCATGGGTACCGCAATGGTTATAGGTAAACCACCTGCAACCATACCAACAATAATAGAAGTCACCGTGCTTGAAGACTGAATTAACGCAGTCGAAACCATGCCAATGATAAGCCCCATTATTGGATTTGATGCAAAATTAAAAAGTTCTCTAGCGTGATCACCAGCGGCATATTTGAAACCACTTCCAATCATGCTCACCGCAAGCAGCATGACATAAACAAGAAGTGTAAGAAGCAGCCATCGGTGCCAGTTATTGTTCTTCTCTGCGGTGCTGGCTGAAAGTATTTGTGGGTCAATCATTAAGATAACGAGTACGAGTTAAGACAGAAAAAACCATACTATTACGACCGTGTGACACAAAAATGACGGGATATACCCGCCATTATTCATCAAAAAAGCACTAATTATTAAAAGCCTAAAGGATACTTTCTAAATACATTGTGAATTTCATTCAACGTCTCGCTTGAGAGCTCTATGTCAAACGCATCAATGTTCTCTTTTAACTGAGGCATTGTTGTAGCCCCAATGATAGTAGACGTAACACCGGGCACCTGCTGACACCACGCCAATGCGAGTTGCGAAGGCATTATTCCTGCTTTTTCCGCAATTTTCATATATTCCGATGTAGCTGCTTGCGCTGGCGCTTTATCTCTAAACAGTCCCATGCGCTGCGCCAGTGTCCACCTGCTACCTTCCGGTCTTGCGCCGTTCTGGTATTTGCCGCTCAGCATACCCGTTGCTAGCGGTGACCACGGTAAATACGCAATATTCTCCAGCTCACACATTTCGATTAAATATGGCCAGTCTTTCGCATGGAGCAAACTGAATTCATTTTGAATAGAAACAGGTAGCGGCATATTGAGCTCTTTACAGAGCATTAGAAAGGCATGAATACCCCAAGGGGTGTCGTCCGATAGCCCCCAATGTCTTATTTTTCCTTCATCTAATGTGCGCTTAATTCCCATCAGAATATCCCGCATACCGTCCAACTCTTTTTCCCGGCTAGTTTTGGTAGGGTCAGCACCATCAGGCCAATGTTTACCGAAATGTGGTGTTACTCTGTTTGGCCAATGTAGCTGGTAAACATCAATGTAGTCAGTTTTTAAACGCTCCAGCGAATAGGTAAGCGCATTAGCGATAGCGTCAGATGTAATGGGACCTGCATTGCGAATGTACTTTAAGCCACTGCCGGCGATTTTAGTCATTAATACAATATCAGAGCGCTTTGCTTCATTTCGCGAAATCCAATTGCCGATAATGCGCTCTGTATCGCCGTACGTATCGACATTGGGAGGAACGGGATACATTTCCGCGGTATCTAGAAAGTTCACGCCTTTATCAAGGGCGTAAGCTATTTGTTCATCTGCATCTTGCTGAGTGTTTTGAATGCCCCATGTCATTGTTCCTAAACAGATGTCTGACACCTGTAGGTCGCTATTTCCTAAGCGGTTAAACTTCATCTTTGCTTCTACCTTGGCTTATACCTTGTTAATGCAATAGTGAGTCGGCCGCTTTAGAAAATCTACTTACTTTTAGCTTTTAAATGAAAGCTATGAGACTTTCTTATTGGCCAACTCGGCTTCTACGCTGGCGAGCCGCGCCTCAATATCTCTTTTCGACTCGACCATTTCATTCGCCAGCTCTGCGAGTGACTTTAACTCTGCAAACCCTAACTTTCTGGTATCAATCACTTGATACTGACGCTTGCAGCGATAAAAGAAAGTGAGAAAGTTAACAAATGCACGATGAAATGTCGCAAAACTCTTTATCAGCACCAGAATTAAAACGACAGACGTAAGCGCGGCAATACTTAAGCTATAAATACGCACTTGCGCTTCTTGTTGTTCAATCACCGGCTGCAATGCAGCATCAACGGCTTTCAATTGAGTTTCAACATTATGGGCGCTTTGTCTAAATTCCCCACGAAGCCCCTCATTGTGGGTTACTCCATAGGTAGTGAATGCGTCAATTAACTGTAAAAGCGCTTCTCTGTACTGGACCAAGGTGCCTTTTAGTAAAGCGGTGCCTCCACTTTCTGACATTAAACGCTCACTTAACGTCATCATCTGCTTCGCGTAAGTTCCCTCTTGGCTAATCTGAAAGTTACGCGTAGAAAGTTGAATGCGGGTTAACAGCTCATTTGCTTGTGGGCTTCGTGCCAGCTCACCTTCATTAAGTGTATTTTCTAACTCGGTAATACGCACTCTCAAACCGTCGTTTTGCGTTAATCCAATTCGCTC
Organism: Alteromonas sp. 5NW40-0090; assembly: GCF_057552975.1. Taxonomy (NCBI): domain Bacteria; kingdom Pseudomonadati; phylum Pseudomonadota; class Gammaproteobacteria; order Alteromonadales; family Alteromonadaceae; genus Alteromonas; species Alteromonas sp. 5NW40-0090. The sequence goes on along the minus strand of NZ_BAAJLT010000011.1, from coordinate 20,531 downwards.
TTGCAGTGACACCACTTGTCGAAATGTACCGCTATAGGCTTCCATAGAAGACGACAAACTTTCAACGTCAGCCACGGGTAATCGATATTCGTCAAACAGGGGAACAACAGACGATAGCCGACCTTGAAACTCATAGGCTTGCTGAAGAAACTTATCGAAATAAACCGTCTCGTGGCGAAGAAGAAAGTCTTTTTCGTGCCGCCGCATTTGCAGCAGATCCTGCCCCATCCTTAGCAACACATCACGCTGCTGGTGTAACCCAATAAGTCGCTGTGTAAAATAATGCTGGCTAACCACCAATACGCCCATACCGATAACACAAACAAGGGTCATTAATACTAGACGAGATTTAATAGAATCGAATTTCATGACAAGCTCCTCTGGGGAGAAAAGCGGGCACCAGCCACATAACAAAAAGCTAATAAACCCTGAAAACACATCAACATACGTCATCAATATAGATCGTTCACAGGTACTTTATTATTAAACCTTTGTAGCATTTTTGAGCATTCCTTTAACTAAAATAATCTCACAATTAGGGTGAAACCCCTATGTTATGCACCTTTTCAAAAAGCCACTATTAAGGCGTACCTTGCTGCGATGACGTAATTCGATATACGCCGCGTGACAACATATAACTGGCTTTCCGTTATATACAACGCGTTCAATCGTGCTGATGACAATATTGATGACGATATTCTCTGTAGTACCAAAGAAAACCGCAGCCTCAAGAATTTGGAGAAGAATATGAAGAAGTTCGCCCTATCTACCTTAGCTGCTGCAATGCTTGCAAGCCCATCAGCTCAAACGTTAGCTGATGCTTACATCGGCTCTCAAATGGCCGATAAACTAGTGTCTTTGTCCCCTACAGAATCATTAATGGCAGTGGTGACCTATGATCAAATGTCACCTCTTGCCGAGTCTCAAATAACGCAACTATTGAATTTGGGTATTACCGAAGGCGTTCAATTTAAAAACTTACCTATTATTGGGGTAGTGGCGACTAAGTCACAAATTGAGGCCATTGCACAATTCGACGGCGTACGTTCAGTGTTCGCTAACCGTGAAATGAGTCTTTTCAACGCAGACGCACGGGAAATAACAGGTGTAGCTGATTTGCAGGGCGAGGCATTTGCATCGCGCAACAACGTGGAGTTTACTGGTAAAGGTTCAACGGTTTTAGTCATTGACTCTGGTATTGATGCGTCGCACCAGGACCATTTCTTCGGTGACACTGTGGTTGATAACGTGCAAGCAATTCTAAATCCTGGCGCGCTGTCAATTGTTGGTATAACCGGCCCTACATTATCAAACCAGGTTAATACAGACTTAAACTCAGGTCACGGTACTCATGTAACAGGCACTATTGCAGGTACTGGCGCTATGTCTGGCGGCAAGCACCGAGGCGCAGCACCCGATGCAGATATTATTGGTTATGGTTCAGGGGCAGCGGTACTGCTACTTGATACCATCGGCGGTTTTGATTACGCAATTAGCAAGCAATACACCTTTGACAACCCTATCAAAGTCATCAGCAATTCATGGGGCTCAAGCGGCAAGTATGAACCGCTTGGACCAGTATCATTAGCAAGCTATAAAGCACACACAATGGGAATGATCAGTGTCTTCGCGGCGGGAAATAGCGGCCCAGGTGAAGACTCGCATAACCCATACGCGCAAATTCCTTGGGGCATTTCTGTGGGAGCGGGAGATAAGTTCGGCAAACTTGCTGACTTCTCGTCTCGCGGTCTTAAAGGTGAATCCGGCGATTTCACAATGCCAGATGGCACTGAATGGACGTACACTAACGAAGTGAGCATTGTTGCTCCTGGTGTTGATATCATTTCTACACGCGCTGTATTAAACGCAGCAGCCAATGGTGGTGATGGTGATGTTGGTGCGATAGAGCCTCAAAACATACCTTTCTACACCATGATTTCTGGTACCTCTATGGCCACACCGCATGTGTCAGGCATTATTGCGTTGATGCTAGAAGCTAACCCAAATCTTGATAACTTAACTATTAAGCGTCTGCTTCAAGAAACCGCTACAAATATGCCTGGTTACGAGCGTTGGGAAGTGGGTGCGGGTTATGTTAATGCACGCTCTGCGGTTGCTGCTGCGCTACTTGAAGATATGGACCATAAGGTGACGGTTAATAACCTTGACTCTAAGACCTTTAAAGCCAACGCTTTAGTGACCACCAGCGACCGTGTAGAAAACTTCGATGTTTTTTACTCACCAGTAGGCGCACCTGAAGTCATTGAGTTTGAAGTAGGTACAGAAGAAGTACTTGTAAAGGCCTCTGCCGACAGTTTCGCAAATCTGACCAAGCTTGTGCTAGTCGCGCCAGACGGCACTGAGTATCGTGGCAACCTCACTACGCCAGTACTTACTACTACCATGCGTGTCGCTGCACCTGCAATGCCTGGCACATGGGGCGTATACGTTTATGGTTTAACATCACTCTCTGGTGTAGAAGCTGATCCATTGGGTTTAACTAACGGCCCAGGTTTACCTGAAACATTTAACGTGACTGTGTCGTTTGAAAATAGCGGCGGCTTTGAAGGTATGGACGATGTTGAAGGTCATCCTCAGCAAAATGCCATTGAGTTCGCTGTTAGTGAGCGCCTAATGGACGCCATCAACAGCCGTGGCTTTTCACCAGATGCTCGCCTGAAACGCAAAGATTTTGCCCGCTATGCAGTGATGGGGGGTGCTGTAAGACAGTACCGTGACCTACTGAACGAAGAACGCCCAAACATTGGTTCAGTACCTGGGTTTGACAAGGCATTCATCGAGTCGGTAATGGTTAATGGTGGCGCGCTTAAAGACAAGCTTCGTACACAAGCACCTGTATTAAGAAGTGTAAACGGTAGCGCAGACCCGTTTGCAAGTGTTACCAAATTAGACATTGCGTATTCACTTGTTCAAATGTTAGGTCTTGAGGAAGCGGCACTTAGCTTTGACCCAAGCGCCGACATCGTTGTTGACTATAATGGCGAGCAAGTCGTGCTAGAAGACCAAGACAGCATTCCAGCTGACATGAAAGGCTATGTGCAACTTGCCCTTACCTTGTCACTAATTAACGCTGAATTTGGTGTAGAGCAGAGCCCATTTAGCATTACACCAACGATCACTGCGAGCTTCTCGCCAGATACAGTGATAACTAGAGCGCATTATGCTGTGCTTGCTTCACGCTTCTTTACCCAATACTTTGAATAAAATCGCAAACCACTGAAAAGGGTGCCATTATTTATATTGATAATGGCACCATTTTAGGTTAAATTTTAACCAATACTGAAAGAGGTCATCCTATGATGTTTACTGCGATGAAATTCAGACAACTTACCACCGTTGTTGCCACCACAGCTCTACTTTTGTTTTCCACTGCACAAGCACAGGTAGTCACGCCTGCAACTCTCACTGTCGACGACAATAAGATTCAGGCCAAACTGACGCTAAGCAGCTTAATTGAAGTAGATTTAACTGTAGAGTTCGAAAACAGTATTGGCCTTAATGCTAACAACATTGACATTACCGCTGAGCTGCTTGACCCCACAGATTTAACCATTACAGACCGCCTGCCCTCAGCATTAACAAGCGCTGTTTCGGGTTTCCCGGTTCTTGTATCAATCTCTCCGAAAGCTGACGCCGGTTTTGGATTTGAAGGTTTAGCGACGGTTGAGCTTTACACTAAAGCTATTCACTACACGCCAACCATTCCATGGCGCTTGTTTACGTCTCACGACGGTGGCGAATTTGAAGATATAACTGTACTCATGTCATCAGGTAGTATCCGCGCGCGTGGCAGCACAGGTCAATTTTCTGATTTTATTATCTTATTAGACAATCGCCCGGCAACATCTGTTATCAATGACAAAGTTGCTTCTTTAAGCTCGATAGTAAATGGTAATCGCGATAAAATTTCGGCGCTACTAGAAGCAGCGATAGACAGTGGAATAAACGATGTCCAGTCCGCATTGGCGGTAAACGATGACGATGCGGCTTTGGTTGCTGTAGATAGTCTTATATCGCTTGTTGATAATGCGTCTGGTAGTGAAATTGCAGATGTGTGGCGCTCAAGTGGTGATGTTGTGAATGTGAAAGGTTTACTACTTACTCAGCTACAAACATTACGCTTTAGTTTAAGAACATTGTAAGTCATAGACCAACAGTCTTTGACAAGTTTAATTGCGTTGAAATCTACGCAATTAAACTAGCGTTTGGCGTCACTGATAAGCAAGAAACTCTCTTATTTGTGTGATTTTATACAAACAGATGGGAGGAAATGGCACCAGTGACGCGACGAGGAATATGCCATGCCGTTACAAATAGCCTTTACCGAGAATAACGGAAGCGTAAGTGAGCACTTGCTTTTTGAAGGTCGCGAGTATCAGGTCGGCCGCGCTGAAAGCGCGGACATCGTTATTCCCCACCCCCAAGTTTCTCGCTCTCATATTGTATTACGAGCTAGCAAACAAGCTGACAACGATCACGTTTGGCAGCTAAATGACATGAGCTCTACAGGGTGCTTCAGTGCGGGAATTCAGATAAAGCACCTGACGCTAGACAAGCCACATGTATTACAGCTTGGTCCAGTACCCTGTGAATTTACTCCCCTTGCGCTCAATAATGTGGTCAAACTTGACAGCCAACGGGAGTGGAGAAAGCAACAACTAAAGCAGTACCAAACGCAGCTTCAACAGTGTAATAGCAGTACTGCTCTTATTAACCTTGCCAGAGAATGTTTAACCCAATCATTAGGGTGTGAACGGGCATCACTCATTTTGTTTGATAAGATAAATAACTATCAACTCGGGGTAGGCTATGAAAGCTGGATGCAAGGTGAGGACTTTACCGGTAGCCGTACTATCATCAACCAGTGCATGCAAGCTAACGCTGTTCGTGCCATTGGCAATATTGTTTGCGATAAATCGTTAAACAAGCAGCATAGTATAATCAGTCACGGCATTCAGGCTGCCATCTGTGTACCTGTTTGTATTGATGAAAAGCCCGTTGGCGTATTATACGCAGACTCGACGCTGGGACGCCGTTACTTCACCCAAACGGACATAAATTTTGCCACTTCTTTAGCGAATATGATTTCGATGCGTTTGTTATTCCACACAATTGAGCATAAACTTTCACTTATAAGCTAGAATAAAAATAACAATTTAGTGACGCAGTTCGTCTATTCGATTGCGTTGCTGTAGTGGTTAGTGAAGTGTGGAGAAGGCTTTGAACAGGCCCGATGTATTCTCGTCGCAAAACAACTCTCTTAAAACTGAGGCGCTAGCTTTAGGGACTCCTATTGCGCCAAATTCCCGTCTAGCTAACCGGTTTCGGATTGTTGAACAACTTGGTTCAGGTGCTCAGGCCGCCGTTTTCAGCGCCATCGACGAATTACTTGATGTGAAAGTTGCACTTAAGGTCATTGAGGGTGGTGCCAGCGACCCTGTTAAAATGCAAACCATCCGCAATGAAGTCAACATCGCTAGGCAACTACAGCATCCTAATATCATCCGTGTTCATGACGTTTTCTCTGATGGAGATACCGCCTTTTTTACAATGGCGTTTATTGAAGGCGAGCCTCTGTATACACGCATTCAACAACCTATCAGCAAAGCCGATTTCGACAAGTGGCAGCAACAGCTCGTTGAGGCACTGCTAGCCTGTAAATCGATAGGCATTAAACATGGCGATATAAAGCCAGACAATATTCTTCTTGATCACAATGCAGACATTAAACTGATCGACTTCGGAATTGGGCAGAGCGCTACGTCTGGCGCTCAAACGAGCGGACACCAACGCTATACCGCTCCTGAAGTCATCCAAACTGGAAAAGCGAGCGAACACTCTGACACCTACAGCTTAGGAAGAGTTTTAGAAGATATGCTGGGGTGTGTTCAAAAGGAAGGATTGGGCTTTTCTCATTACCTGTGGACGAAAAAACGCAATGCTTGTATTGATCAATTAACACACCATTTGCCAGCGAAGAGACTCTCTTTGGAGCAAGCGCTTAACATCAGCTCATCAGGCGATAATGGCAGTGCTAATGTGACTTACAAAACCCTTGTCACCTTTTCCGCCATTGCCATATTGGTACTTGTGATTAGCGCCAGCATTTTTTCTTACTCTTGGTATCAAAAAACGCAACCCAGTCTGCCCTCTGATACTCCTATTCAGCTACTCGTATTAAATGACCCTCAATATCCACTTTTAGATACGATAAACACGTTGCTGCGCTATCCCCTGTCTACTCATCCTCACATTGTTTTAGATGATAAAGCGCAAACCCAATCATTGGTGTCAAACCTTGCGTTATCCCCATTTGATAACGACAATGACAGAGTAGATTTAGCGGCTTCCACGTCGGTAAACAGCGTATTATTACTTGATGCTACGCCTACCAGTAGCGATAGTTACTTACTTCACGCCAGCGTACTTAGTATGCCCGCTAACGAACCTATTTTTACCGTGTCGCATAATGTAAATGCAAACACCCTGTCCGATGATTTAAGTGTATTTGCTAACAAGCTCATTCAATCGCTATTTGACGCTATCAAAACGCAATCGCCTCAACCACTTCCTGACTTACGCTACCTTGATGCCTTGGATACCGCTTGGCAAAAAGGAGAAGCGTTAAATAGCGCAGACACCGTTGAGGCGATTATAGCAACCACACCGGACTATCCGGGTGGATGGGTGGCAAAGGCTCGAAACGATTTAAATACGGGCGACTATGACGGTGCCAGGCAAGCGGTAGAAACCTTATTCCAACTCTCTGACTTGGCAGTGTATTGGCGTTTACAAGGCGAGCTATTAAGAGCAGAGCTAAACGAAGATCTATCTCTTGCTCAACAATCAATAGATGCGCTTGTTTCTCAGTTCCCTGACAGACCAGACTTGCTGTCGATGCGTGCAGACATATATCAGTGGGCTGGCGAAGATGCCAAAGCAATGTCCGACTATAAAGCGGCTTTAGCCCTTCGCCCCAATAATGGACAACTTTGGTTTGAACTTGCTCGTCTGCAAATTATTAATGGGGACATTGAAACTGCCACCAGCGACTCATTAACTCGAGCACTCGTAGCGTTTCGTCAAGCCAAAGATCCCCGAGGCGAGAGTTTAGTACTTAACGCTTTTGGCATTGCTTACCTACGTACAGCTGACAATGTGGCTGCAGCGCAGTATTTTAAAGACGCACTGGCATTGCGTGATGCAAAAACGCAGCCCTCTCAGCGGGCTAAAACCTTAGCCAACCTTGCCATCGCCACATCTCTTACGGGCGACTATGCCACCGCAGAGGCGTCATTAGAAGAAGCGGTAAAACTACTCCACGATTTAGGTGACTTGGCACAAGAAGCCCATGTAAACGATACACTAGGTTTTATGTTTGAAGAGCGAGGCCAGTTCGCAAGAGCGTTAGAGTACTACAAACGCGGTCTTGATATTCGTGTGCAAACCGATGACAAGGTGCTTCAGCCGCAAAGTATGAGCAATGTGGCCTACATGCATTTTCTAATTGGAGATATCTCTCTTGCTGAGATTTACTGGCAGCAGGCGAAAATACTATTTGAAAGAAATGGGGACGAATCCCACTTACTTCGAACCCATCAAAACCTTGCACAGTTGAGTTTGGTAAAAGGGGACAAAAATACTGCTTCTCAATATTTAAGTACCGTCGACAAAAAGCTTGGAAATCAGCATAACCAAGAGAGAATGATAAACCACCTGCTATTCAGCTACTTAAACTTTGCAAACGGAAACTTGACTGAAGCCACGCAGCATGCCGCTGACGCAAGACGCTTAGCTCAGTCTTCTGAAGATGCCAGAGCAAAAACCGAGGTATTACTATGGCATGGAGAGATGTGTTTACTTACCGCAAACTGGTTATGCCTAGAAAACAGTCTTGAAACCGTGACGCCTACCATTAGCGAAGATCGCCACGAGCAGTTTGCCGTTTATCAATGGTTGACGTTGGGATTGAAGCATCATAAAGGCACACTAAATAACGAACGTGACGAGATCTACACTACACTTGTCGATAACACCAACGTGCCGGTAATCACTGAAATTAAAATTCTGCTCGACATGCAGCAGCGGCTTTCTTTGAATGAAAATAGCAGCGCAATGGAGAAGCTTCGCTCGCTCATTAAACCCTCTTACTACCAGCAATACTTGCAGTGGCTATATATAAAAGCGTCGTCTGGTGATGAAGAGTCCATCGAAAAGTTAAAGCAAAAATTAGCGTTATATCCTACCTATTGGCGGAACCACCTTTACTATCGCGCCATACCAGGTAAAGAAGACACGGTGGATGACTTAACATCCAAATGGCTATCTCAATTACCTGAGCAACAGGTTGGAGACTACAGGAACGCCTATTTTGACTGACTTGGCCACCGAGATAGAGAACATTAAAGCGTTACAAGCGACACTTCAGGCTCGATTAGATGCTGACCAAGAAATGCTGCAGCAGTTGGCGAAAAGGCTATGGGCTCAACAAGAATCAGAAAAAGCGAAGCTTTCTCGAGAATTACATGATGGGATTGGTCAGTTGCTCACAGGGCTGACACGCAGGCTGCAAGCATTATCAACCTCATCGCCTGAACTTGAAGCACTACACGGCATCGCGGAAATGGCGCTAAATGATGTTAGACAATTATCGCGGCTAATGAGTCCAACAATTCTTGATGACTTAGGTCTTAAACCAGCACTTAATTGGCTGTGTCGTAATTTGCTTAGTGGTGAAGATATTGAATATCATACCGAAATAACCGTACCGCCTGATCTGTCCAAAGACATAAGCACATTATTATTTAGAATTGCGCAAGAAACGCTGGTTAATGCTATAAAACACAGTGAGGCCACTAATCTTACTTTATCAATTTCTTACCATCACCATGTTATTCGTTTAGATATCATTGATAATGGTGTAGGGTTTGATAGTAAAACAATAGAGCCTGGCATAGGCCTTTCTAGTATTCGCGACAGAGCCGAAGCGTTCAACGCAACGCTGGAAATAGAGTCTGCTGCTGGGCAAGGCACAAGAACAACAGTAACGGTACCCGTATGACAATTCGTGTAGTGCTTGCCGATGACCATGTACTTATGCGTCAGGGCGTATCTCAGATGCTAAATGCGACCCCAGATATTTCCGTCATCGGAGAATGTGACGATGGTGTTGAGCTTATTACTGCTGTACTGAAACTTTCTCCCGATGTTATTTTGATGGACATTTCAATGCCACGAATGAGCGGGCTAGTGGCGATTGATAAAATTTTATCTCAGCGCAGCGACGCAAAAATTCTTGTGCTGTCTATGCATAACGAAGTGGAATACATTGAAGCCATGCGCGATGCTGGCGCAAAAGGTTATATATTAAAAGAATCCTCCGGCGAGAGTCTGGTTGAAGCCATTAAGAAAGTGGCCTCAAACAAAACCTGTTTTCCCAATGAATTAACCCAATCATCTAGCGATCAATGTCAGAAGCACGTATCGCCGCTAAGCGTATTAACTAGACGAGAGCGAGAGGTATTCTTCTTAGTTGCTGCAGGCAACACCAGCAAGAAGATTGCTGAACTCTTAGATATGAGCTTAAAAACCGCAGAAAACCACCGAAGCAACATATACAAGAAGCTTAATTTAAGTAGCTCTGCAGAGCTTATAAGAATGGCCGGGAAAGCAGGCTTGCTAGAGTAACTGGTATTTATTTACAGTTTAGAACTCTTTTCCTTTCCTCTTTTTGCATTTTCAGCGAATACTGATTGCAGTATGTAAATCCCAAACAAAAAAAAGGGCCTTGCTTCATCTGAAACAAGGCCCCTCTTACACTACAAATTAAAGTTCTGCGTACTGCGTTAGGATAAACGCGGCTTCGCCTCTAGATACCCCACTTTGTGGGTTGAAGAAAGCTTTGATTGTAGGCTGTAGGTCAAATGGACCTTGCTCTACTTTTACTTCCACCTGCATTAGCCCTGCAGCCAGTGCCTGTTGAACATAGCCGCGATACTCAGGCGCAATTTCATCAGTATCTTCAACTTCCACCGCTTCACCAAGCACAATAGCGATAACCTTTTCAGAGTCAAAGCTGTTCGCGGCATCTTCAAGGCCTAATGCTTGAACCATAGAGTACGCCATTTCTTCTTTGCTCACCTGCATGTTGCTACCAAAGAAGTCACCGTCAGCTTGCATTACGGGCTGCGTATTCATCTCTAAATCTCCCAACACTGCCCCAGTCGCCGTGGCAGAGTTGACCGCTGCAGCATGCTCAGCACTTACATCGGTATAGTTAACCGTGTTTCCGTCGTTGGTTTGACGAAGGTTTGCACTAAGCGCCAGCGTATCAGCAAGCTCTACACGAGTTAGTGGAGCGTCTGGCGCAAATCCACTTTCTTTTGCATCCATTAGCTCATTGGCAACAACGTATTCAATGAATGCTTTAGCTGGATGGCCTTGTGCATCATCAATACCTGTATAACCAGATGTGACTAACAAGCGAATATTCACATCGTTAGTGCCAGGAATACCCACACCGTTTGTAACACCTAGTGGGTCAACTGACACACCACTAATGCTGCCAATTCCGCGGCTATATAGTTTCCATGTACCCGGCATACCTGGGGCAGCTGTGCCAACAGAAGAGCCTAAAACAGGAAGTCCGATGCCAGAACCGTAGGTATTTCCTGCAGGATCTTCTAATACGAACGCTGTTGCCGTTTCGATTGACGCGCTCGCCACCACCATAGATACGTCAGACGTTACTTCAAACTCTTCTACAGGTGACTCACCAACGGGTAGGTAAGTCGTAGGTAGCGTAAAGCTTTTGCCTTCAGCTACGTTAGCAAAGGCGTTAAACTCGCGATTTTTCTTCACGGTATCGCCAAATACTTCTTCACCGTTAAGCACTGCAGTTACCGCAGCATAAGCGTTAACATAACCAGCACCCACTTCCCACTCGTCCATGCCTGCCATTGGTGTTGCGGTTTCCTGAAGAATACGCTTCACATCTTCCCACTGAAGGTTTGGATTCGCTTCTAGCATTAGTGCAACAATACCTGACACATGCGGCGCAGCCATTGATGTACCGCTAGATACGGTATAAAACGGTAGGTGTTGTGGTTCAATCATTTCCGCGTCATCAGCTGCACTTAAACCGCCTAAGCTAGACAGTGATGCACGAGCAGAAATAACGTCTACACCTGGCGCTGTTACGGTAGGACGGTCTTCCCACGTGAACACTTCACCATCAACGACCGCTTGACCACCTTTTCCGTCGACACCGCGAGAACTAAAGTCAGCTAGCTCGCCCTGCTTGTTACCCGCAGCCACTGTAATTACCCAAGGTGCCTTTTTGAAGTTACCGGTAATTGTCGATTCGCCTGGGCCTGAGTTACCTGCCGAGAACACGGTAATAATACCGTTGTCTGCCAGTGCTTTAGTCACAACGTTTGTTGGATCATCTGGGTTAAATTCTGTACCTACATCGCCAGTGTTACCGAACGAGTTAGAAATAACACGAATGTTGTAATCGAACTGGTGTGTTAACGCGTAGTCGAAACCACCGATCGTATCTAAAATGAATAGACCTGCGCCCGAGCCATAACCGATGATGTCTGCGCCCGGTGCTACACCTGCATGCAATCCACCGCTCTTAGCGCCGTTACCGCCTACTGTGCCTGCCACGTGAGTACCGTGACCGCCTAGAATATCGGTATTAGATACGTTTTCTTGGTATGTAATCGGTAAAATGCCGCTGTAACTATTTAGATTGACCTGCGCCAGAACGTTTTGAACAACGTGATCAGGGAATGCTAAATCGCTGTGTGTACCGTCAACACCCGAGTCGTTTACCACTACGCCAATACCTTTACCTGATACTGGCATGCCATTTATGCGAATATCGCGGTCAGCTTGTAGTGCCTGTACACCCGTAATTTGGGTAGACTCATGGTTTTCTAGTTCTAGTGGGTCGTTGTTCCACACTGACACCACGTCATCGCGCTGATAAAGTGCTTCAACTTGCTGTTTGTTCGCTAGCACACCAACAATAGGCACGTTGCGAAGGCTAACACCGCCAGTGATACCTAACGATTCAAGCGCTGTAATTTGTTCTGTTGTGGCAGGTCCCTTACCTTCAAATGTAACAATAACTTGTTGTAGTTCTAGTGGCGAAGCAGCAAGTGCATCAGCCAATGTTTTATCGAAAGTTTTTGCATTCACCATGCTCGCTGGTAAGGCACAAGCAATAGCTACTGATAATACTGTTTTGTTATTAAGGAACTTCATAATACACCTCTCTTTGAGTACCCCTTGAGTATTTAACAACCAAAGAAGCAAAACTATGGGGAGTTCCCCCTATTCGATGTAATTTATAAAAGCGTTGAAAAATCAGAAATTTAAAAAGAAAAAAGCCCTCACAAATGGAGGGCTAAAAACACCAACTATCGAGAAACATAGACAAGTTGGAGGGAACGAACGTGGTACAGGAAATAAACCACTCTCTCGAATTGAAGAAGCCTTATAGTTTGCGCTTTCTGAAAGAAGTAAGCGCGAGCAAAATTAGCATCGCACTGGCAAATGAAGCAGGTTCGCTAACTTGTGTTGAGCCATTTGTAGACTCAACAGTTTTAACCAGTTGAAACAAGCCACCTGCGCAGCGGTCGCCATTTTCAAAAAACACGCACGAGTCTGATGCTCCTAGCCCGGCTAAACCTGAACTAATAGTGAATTCGTATGGAACGCTTGAGTCTTCTATAAAAAATTGAAAACCTTCACCGCTTTCATCACCAAACACACCATCTTCTAAATCAACGATTGCAAATGCATCTTCAGCAATATCAGCTTCGAAAATATTGTAAACGGTGCCATCGAACTCTAGCTGAAAGAAAAACGATAGCCATGTGTTCATATTGAACTGGGTTTCGTTTTCATCAAAAGTGATTTGCCCAATTAAGCTGGTTTGGTCAGCTTCGTCACCTAACACTAATCGAGTGAAATCATAGGTGATTACGCCGGCGAAAGAAGGCGCAGAAAACAGAACGAACACAGCGGCAAATAATGACTTCATAGTAAACCCACGTCTAAATTCCTATGGGCTTAGTATTGAACTTAATGCATTGAATACAAATAGGGAGTTCCCCCTAGTTGTATTCAATGGTATCTAATATGACGTGGTTTAATTAGCGTTTTGTTCGCGTAGTACTTTTGCTAATTCGTAATTACCTTGCGAAAGAGCGATATCCGCTACCGAATTGCCCGCTTTATCCATGTGAGCTGGGTTAGCCCCTTTATCGATAAGCGTATTGATAATTTCTTGTCTATCGAAAAGACTCGCAAACATCAATGCGGTCTGCCCCTGTGCGTTCTCTTCGTCTATATCACAATCGGCAAATACAAGCTGTTTGGCTACACTTACATGCCCTTTGAAGATGGCGCCCATTAGCGCAGTATTACCGCGATTGTCTTCCTGGCACGGGTTGGCATTAGCTTTACTGATTAGAAAACTCACGGTTTCGGTGTGCCCGTGGTACGCCGCTAGAATAAGCGCGGTATAGCCTTTGTCATCGGCTACATCAACATCTAGACCGGCCTGATAAAATGCACCTAGCATGGCGCTATCACCTTCTCGCGCTGCGTCGAAATAGCGTGCTTTTAAAGCCTCCATATTAGGCATAGTGGCACGTTGTTGTGTATTAGTTTGAGTGGATGTTTCAGTTGCCGCGCTAGTATAAAAACTGCTAAAGGTGACAACAACGAACAGTGCTGCCGTAAGTGTTTGCTTTAAAAAAGACATTGTGCCCCCTTACTGGTAAATCTAAATTTGGTTACTACAAAACTGTTTTCAGCAAAGCTGTTACAGAAAGGTTGTTGAAGAAAAATTGTTTGAGAAAAATGGGAGTTACTCAACACTGTGATGTAACTCCCAACCCTAGTGCTACTTAGCTTATTGCATAAGTGCCGTTAGGCTTTCTGCAACCTGCTTTGCTTTTGCAGCGCGTGCTGCCTGTTGCTCCATCAAGTCTTTCGCCGTTTGACGAACTTTAGACATTGGTACTTTCGCTAGTTTAGCTACGCCTTTGCCATAGTCCTTATCAGCGTTGTACATATAAGCACTGATAATGACGCGAATTTCTTCTTCAGGCACCGATGCCAATGCACCACCTAAGTTACTAATTAGGTGCGCTTGACCTTCTTTAGTCAGATTTCTGAAAAACTCACCCGCTTGCTTGAAGTTCTGTTCTTTATAGAACGGAATTTGTTGTGTCATACCTGCAAGTGGCTTACTTGAATAACGAAACGCTGGGTCTTCGTTTAGGTCAAGACGACGGCTTGGCTGATAGTTCACATCGCGATTAGAGCTGGTTGTGCGAAGCTGACCGTGTTGCTCGTGGTTATTGATAACGGCATTTTTCGGCGCGTTAATCGGAATACGGTACGCATTAACGCCTAAACGATAGCGCTGCGTGTCAGCATACGAGAACAAGCGACCTTGAAGCATTCTGTCTTCTGACGGCTCGATACCAGGAATTAAATTGCTCGGAGCAAATGCCGCTTGTTCAGTTTCTTCAAAGAAGTTATCTGGAACACGGTTAAGCACTAGGCGACCAATCTTTTTAGCCGGGACGAGCGATTCAGGCCAAATCTTAGTGGTATCAAGTGGGTTAAACTCAAAATCATCCAGTTGCTCAGGCTCTAGCTCTTGTAAATAAAGATCCCAAGACGCTGTTTCACCTTTTTCACCAATTCGCGTGTAAATGTCGGTTGTATGCGGCTGCATATCCATTCCCTGCACTTTCATCGCTTCTTCATTGGTGAAGTTCTTAATTGGCTGATTAGACTTCCACGTAAATTTCACGTACTTGTAATTACCTTCGTCATCAACAAACTTGAAAGCATGAACCCCTGAACCATCCATATTTAGATAGCTTGCCGGTGTGCCGTAGTCAGAGAAAAGCATAGTTAACGTGTGCGTTGACTCTGGTACGTGCGAGAAGAAATCAAAAATGCGTTTAGGCTCTTGCTTGTTCGTTACCGGCGATGGTTTAAATGCGTGAACCATGTCTGGGAACTTGATTGCATCGCGAATAAAGAAAACCGGGAAGTTATTACCTACTAGATCCCAGTTACCTTGTTCAGTGTAAAACTTCACCGCAAACCCTCGAGGGTCACGCAATGTCTCTGGTGACAAATGGCCATGTACTACCGATGAAAAACGAACAAAAACGTCGGTCTTTTTACCTGCTGATTGGAACGGCGCAGCCAGTGTTTCATCTGAAAGGTCGACTAGGTTCTCATAATACCCATAGACGCCTGTACCACGGGCGTGAACAACACGCTCAGGAATACGCTCTCGGTCAAATGCCGCTAGCTTTTCAATAAGGTGAGAGTCTTGTAGTAAAACCGGTCCCCATGGGCCTGCTGTTTGCGAGTTTTGGTTATCGCCTACTGGCGCACCATTTTGACGGGTTAGTGTGTCAGCGCTTACGCCTAAGGTAAGCATACTGGCAGCTACGCCGCCTAGGATAAACTTGGTTAACGTTGATTTCATTGAGGTTCTCACAGCTGTACTCCCACATGAAGGTTGGTACGAGGTTTAGGGGCTTTGACTTCTACGCAAACTTGGTCGCCATAATAGTTATCAGCGTAATTGCATTGCGTTCGAATGGGTTGATTCGTTGTGGAGGAAACACGGTGGCTATTCGCCGTTGTTAGCTTTTTTAATAGTGCGCTCATTTGGCTCTCCTTCTTAAGTTGAGAGCATTATCATTAATTGAGCAAAACTATTAAAACGGGTTAAAACGATTCAGATAATTAATTTATTAGATTGTAAAGATACTAGCTAATCGAGAAAAGGTATGAAAGTCAGTAAATGATGCGTGACGAAAGAAAGGTTGATAGAAGTTTGCACTTCACATTTGGGGAATAGCAGCGCCATTTGAAAGCAATAAGAATAAATGACGCCAGTTTACTAGATAACCCTTAATACCTGGTCTCCAACCTCTGATCTCTAACCTTCAAGCCATGGCCCAGTTATAGCTAAGGTCTTCGTTGGAGAGTAAATATTCACGAAAAGTGTATTGCCGTCGGGCGAGAAACACGCGCCAGCTAGTTCTGTTTGCGCATGGAGCTTTGCAAAGTTATACACTTCTCCACTAGGTGTAACACCGCGTAAATGGTTATCAACAATGTCGGTATATTGGTCTTCGCACACCAATAGATGCCCGTTTGGACATACGGTTAGGTTATCGCCAAAATTATATAAGTTCTTGTCTTCACTTTCTAAAAATAGCTGAAGCTTGTCTTGTTTACCATCAGCAGAAGGAACAAGTTTCATCACCTGACCGAGCTGCTTTTGGCCGCCATTAGTACAGCAAAAATAAAGCTCATCTTCACCCCAATGTATACCTTCACCGCGAGCGAATAAAGCAGCACCTTTCTCATATCCTCTAGCGCGTAAGTCATCGTTCGGGCTTTCTGGGTTGTCTAACGCTATCCACTCAACGTCGAACCACGTAGCCAATGGCATAGTTGTGGAACTCCAGTTACGTGTATCAAACTGAGGTTTATTTTTTACTACCAGGGCTTCTAATTGGCCGCCAGCTGCCAAGTTAGCGTACTCGTTAGGTACAAAGCGATATAGCAAGCTGTCACCCTGATCTTCAGTCAGGTAAACAATACCAGTTTTGGGATCAACACACGCCGCTTCATGGTTAAAACGACCCATTGCTTTAAGCGGTTTAGCTTCAATGAGTGAGTCAGCGTTTGCGGGTACTTCAAAAATGTAGCCATGATCTTTGTTTACTACATCGCCGTTAGGACCATGAGGTCGATCTACAGATTCTTCACAGGTTAGCCACGTCCCCCAAGGCGTAATGCCGCCCGAGCAGTTTCTAACGGTGCCAGTAAGGCTTATAAACTCTCGCTCTACCTTTTGCGTGGTAAGGTTGTACACCATTGTTGTGGTACCGCCTGGTAAAGCAACCCCACTATGATAGTTGTCGTAGGCCAACTCGCTAGCATGCTTTTGAATAGACTGAGGCTGAGTACTTATATGTTTGGGGTGCAGCTCATGGTTACGTATAAGCGCCACTTTGTCGCTACTGCCTTCTACAGGCAAACAACCCATACCGTCCGCTCTGTCAGGTACATGCATACCATCAGACATGCTATCTCCAAGGCCAGATATAATTTTATAGCTAAAGCCTTTAGGTAAATCGAGCAGCTTTTGAGGGTCGGCGACTAACGCGCCATAGCCTTCACTAATCGGCATAGACGCCAAATCCAACTTTTTACCAAAAGCACTGCTAGCTAGGCCACCAAATGCCAAAGAACCCACTAAAAACTGGCGTCGTGTAATCATGAAAATCTCGCAAAACTGATAAACAGAGCATAGTACCCTTTAACTGTTACAGTATCACAACAAAGAGGTTAAATTTCCACTTCTTCGCTTCGTGCATATCTTACACCGATAGAAGGAACTGAATGCTGAGCCTTTTTAAATCCGATACTGCAGTGATCTGGTGTCGGAGCTCTTATATAAAAGCTGGAGGGGTTTTACGGTGTACTCTCACTACCGCCAAGTTTTATAGAATGAACAAGCGTCACCCCTAAATAACAATAAAAAAGCCCCGCAGTCGGTACCGAAGGGCTTTCACTATGATTACGCGTAACAATTTGTATTAGTTATTTGACGCGCTTGTTACCGTTGTTTCAATGGTAAATGGTGTTGCAACGCTGATAAAACCGGTTACTCGTAGCAGATAGGTACCCGCCATAGTAGGTTCGAATGCTAGGCTTTCTGGATTTGCTAACGAAGCACTAGAAGCAACTTCTTCACCGTTAGGATCAACAAGGTAAAAATCTAAGTCTGCTACCGCGTCCCACGATAGTGTTGACTCAATTTTTGTATCGCCGGCTTGAATTTCGAGCGGAAGTTCTTGTACCTCAAGGTTTTCAGCTGATGGACCCATTAGACCTTCGTCCGACTGTGTGCGCTCTGAGAACACAACATCGTTCGAAAGGAAAGAACCATCTACTTCAATGCGGTCTAAAGCAATATTTCTTGAACGCGTAACCAATGCAACATTATGTGCGCCCTCACCCATATTATCTAAAGTAAAAGTGACGAAACCTGGATTAAACTTATCGGTACCCGGAACGTGAACAACCTCACGTTCTACTAACTTACCATCTACGTAAAACTCAACGGTACCAGGGCGTTTTCTGCGTGTAACGATGGTGAAGCGCACACGATCACCGTTTACAACAGTGCTTACGGAAGACGATGTAGAAGTACCAATTTCTATCGAACCTTCATACGCGTCTTTTATTGCAAGCTCACGCCATGTACCTTCGTAGTTTAGCTTTTCATCGTTGTTGTCAATCGTTGTCCATTCACCTTTACTTGACCATACTGTGTCGCCGTCCATAAAAGCACGCATATTGCCTGTCGTTTCCATAGCTAATTGAATAGCAGCAGGAACATCGATGTAACCAGCACCCACTTCATGTGGTTGGTAGTCTGGCATTGGCTCTGCGGTTTCCATCATGATTGATTCAATTTGATCTGGTGATAAATCAGGATTTGCTTCCAACATAAGTGCAGCGACACCAGCAATAAACGGTGTAGCCATAGAAGTACCACTGATAGTGTGATAGTAAAGCGCGTACGATGGATCATTTAGATCAATAACTGGCCCCATTGCACCGATGACTGTATTGGGTGCACGTGTTGACGTTATGCTTTGACCTGGTGCCGTAATGTCAGGTTGCTTATATTGTACGTCAGCTACGCCTCGGCTAGAGAAATCTGCTAATAGCTTCTCGCTTGTACCTGCCGCAACATTAATTACCCATGGCGCAATAGCATATTGGTTAAGGGTATTTTCGTCTGGACCAGAATTAGATGCAGCGAAGCTTACTACCATACCATTTCGATACGCTTCATAAGATGCAACGTTAATTGGGTTATTGGGGTCAAAGTTAGCGCCATCGCCACCACCCCAGCTGTTTGTAATTACGTCTATACTTAAACGGTCCTGGTTGGCAATTGCGTAATCAAAGCCCAATAGACCATATAAGATAGATATCCCTTCACCTGCACCTAAGCCAACAATGCCTGCTTCAGGCGCGATACCATCTTCCGCGTGCGCTCGGCGGCTGTCGTCTTTAGATGCTTCACCTGTTCCCGCTACAGTACCCGCAACGTGTGTGCCGTGGCCTGAAGAAGTATCGCTATTTGGTACTTTTTCAACAAAAACGTTAATACCGCCAAGCAAGTCTAAATCGCCAACAATTTTTACGTTTTCAACTGTTGTTTCGCCAAGCTGCAGATCTGGGTGTGTTGCATCTACGCCAGAATCTAGCACAGCAACCGTTACACCGTTTCCGGTCAAACCTAACGTATCATGTACGATGTGGCCGCCCGTAATCTCGCCCGATGTGTAGTTATAATATTCAAGCGGCACATCTTGATAAATGCTTTTTATGTTGGGATTTGCAGCCAGTGCTTCAATTTGAGATTTTGTTAGTGTTGCTCCAACCATTGGCATAGTTTGCAATGCCAAATACGGTACGTGCAATTCTTGCATTAAGGCAGACACACCCGCTTTGTCTTTACCAGTAACGATAACCTTGTAAGTACTTTCGCCACTAGTGAGTGCTTCGGTAAGATTCGGTCCGATCAACGCGTCAGAATGTGCAAGCCCGCTAGCTGCTAACGCAATAGTAAGTAGTGATGATTTGAACAATGTAGATTTCATTGAGCTCTCCGGTTTTTATATTTTATTAGAATTTCATTTCTTCAACCGGGTTATAGTCTCCTAACGATATTTTTTTGACATAGGGAGCAACCCCTATATGTAAACAATTTGTAAAGAACCAATATAATTAACGTTCACTGCTCACCAACTTCACGTAAGCAGCAGTTCGATAAGGAAGTACCTTAATATTTCCAGATTGAAAGCTGACCGCCACAGCGCCCTCTTTAAGGTAACTCAAAGCATTCGTGGTGACGTCTTGTGAGTGGGATGCAGTCCAGTAATCACCTTTTTTAGTCTGCGGAAAGTATGCATGATGTATTGTTGCCCCACCTGCTTTGGGTGAAGGTTGTACGAGCGTTAATAGCTCATTTGGAGAAGGTCATCTCCAATGTTTATTGTTACAAAGCGCCAACTCATTTGCTTTCGAAATAAGGTGATGCGTTCCGCAACCAGCGGATTCGTAGAAGCAACTCCCTGCGTCTGGTACACCTACATTTAGTTTTTCGCTATACCAGCTGTAGCTCCAATAACTATCGAAAGGTGACTCATCATCCCTTCCAACCATCCAATATAATTTAGTACTGCTGTCATAAACACAATGCCATGGACCATCATTAGGCGACAGATATTCCCCATATTTATCCACTTTGGTAAATCGAGTCTCTTCTATTTCTAAGCTTTGATTAAAAAGTTGCGACAAACTAAATGACAGCCAAGAGGCTGTAGAAAAAAAGGCATAAAAAAAGCGCACCTAAGTGCGCT
>NZ_BAAJLT010000010.1:0-240208 GCF_057552975.1 Alteromonas sp. 5NW40-0090 | reverse complement strand
GTCTGAAGCGGACTTTCGCAAAAGTTATGTCCAACGTCCGCTAAAGGCCTCATAGCTGTCGCTTAAGTACTAGTTTGGGGAAGGCAGCTACTGACAAAGTTTCGACTATGAGATTGATTTTTTTAAACATCTTTATTAAAAATAAGGTTCCACCCACTTATTGATTTTACTGGGCAGTATTAAACGACTTATTTACTGTAAACATTAAAATGCGAATATATTTCGTTTTTTAATGTGAAAGCCCCTCAATAGAGGGGCTTTTCGTTATAAAAAGGATGTTATCTTAGTTTTACTTTTATCCAGCTAGACGCTTAATTAAATCATCCCAAAGTAAGGGGCGAGATAAGAAATACCCCTGTGCCCAGTCACAGCCATGTCTCTTTAAGTAGTTTAACTGCTCTTCAGTTTCAACCCCTTCCGCGATAACCCGTAAACCGTAAAGCTCAGCAAGGTTTTGTATAATTAGCACCATTTTGCTTCGTGGCTCTTTTTCAGAAAATAAATCACTAACAAAAGAGCGATCAATCTTAAGGCAGTCGGCGGGGTAGTGGATAAGTTGGCTGAATGCAGTATAACCCGTTCCAAAGTCGTCGAGTGCTAAGGAAACACCTAGTTCATTTAACGCATTAAGGGTTTCTAAACAGGTTTTATCTCCAGCAACCAATGCGGTTTCAGTGACTTCTAATTCTATGCTACAAGGATTTACCTTGTGTGTTTCAAGTAAACGTTTAACCAGAGGTGGAAAGTTTTCGTTGGTTAACTCCACGCCAGATATATTGATGCACATCTTTCCTGTGAAGTTATGTTGCTGCTGCAATACTACAAGTCTTTGCAAAGCGTGCTCTAGTACCCACAAATCAATTTCTTTTATAAGTCCTGTTGATTCAGCAACCGGAATAAATTGATCAGGCCCTATACCTTCTAACTCTGGGGCTTTACATCTAAGCAGTGCTTCAACGGCAACAATGTCGTCGTTATCACAATTGAAAATGGGCATGAATGCCAAAGTGAATTGGTGGCTCTCCAGCGACGCCCTTAATCCATTCTCCATTTTTTGGCGTTGTTTGATGGTTTCCGCAATCTCTTGGGTAAAAAATTTATAACAATTTCGACCGTTTTGTTTCGCGTCATACATTGCTGTATCAGCGTAATGAAGTAGTTCACTGGGCTCTACTGTGTCATCGGGGAAAACCGCAATACCAATACTGGCGTAAGTTAGGTGAGTAATACCATCCACCTCGAAGCCACCGTCAAAAATGTTTAAAATCCGTGCTGCCACTGTACCCGCATCGAACGTATTTTTAATATTTGGTAGCAGTACCACGAATTCGTCACCCGCAAGCCTGGCAATACTTTCCTCTAGAGGTTTCAGTACTTGGTCTGACGGGCGGATTTCACTCCATAACTCTTCACTAAACTTGAGCAAGAGTTTGTCACCCATTTCATGACCATACTGATCATTAACCTGTTTGAAGTTATCTAGGTCTATATAAAGTAGCCCTACTTTTTGTTTATCTTTGGTGGCTCTATCAATAACTCGTTGTAAGTTTGTTTTGAAATTCCACCTGTTCGGAAGACCGGTTAATTTGTCGTAGAACGCCATTTGCCTGATGTCATCATCGTGCAGTTTAATAATCGTCTCGTATGACTGTTCTTCAGAACGCAGTGCGGCAAGACAAATTAGATTCAAGGCCAACGTTGTTAGAATAAAACGTATTGCTTCAACAAGCGTGTAGCTCGTCATCAATAAGCTAGAAAGTGGCGTAAATAAAAGAAGAATACTGGTAATACTAAAAATGCAGAAGACGACAACCGCAGGCCAAAAACGATTAATAAATAAGTTAATTGCCGCAATGGGATATATCCACAACATGCCGGTGTTGTCTTTTCCACCTGTAATAAGCAGGCAAATACATAAAACAAATAAGATGCCGCTTAATACAATGGCGGCCCTTTCTACATTACCTGTTCGCTTCAAAAGATAAAGGTTAACCAAACCAACTAGCGCACTACTTATCAATATGCTTCCAAGCAATAAGGCGTGGTTGTATAGGCTTAGACTACCTAATGCGAACAGAAAAAGTACGCCGATAAGCGTTAAGATTTGACAAAGCGTAAACCTACGTCGATGACGAACCTGCATCATCTCTCGTTGCCCTGTGGTGGTTTCGTGGGTTTGGGTCATATCAAAGTAAGATTATTAGATTTCCGTATGAAGAAGTTAGAGGCGTTAGTCTTAAGATATTGAGAATGTCTTAGTAATAGTAGGTGAGTTATGTGATCTTATCAATGAACCTTTAGTTGATGAGAGTGGCATGAAAAGTACTGAATTTACTTACTTTTACATAAGAAATTTCTAATTTTAGCCCTTCAAACTTAATGTTCTGCAAGGAGTAATCTATTCTAAGCGAGTATCAACAGAACTTTATATTACCCTCTTATCATTTAGCTTTCCTAACTCAAATTATTGTCAAAATAAATTTGAAACTGATTCATCTTTTATCGGGCTTATCATTGAAAAGCTGAATCGATATCATGCGCACAACTTTTGATTTAATCCCGACTTTATTGAGGAGTTAGTAGTGTCTCATCCAATTATTGAAGATTTAAATAAGCGTTACACAGTTAAGCAGTACGATGCAAATAAACGCATTTCAGCAGGTGATTTGGCGACAATACTTGAGGCTTTGAGATTATCGGCGTCTTCAATTAATTCACAACCTTGGAAGTTTGTGGTTGTTGAGAGTGATCAAGCCAAGCAGCGTTTACACGATAGCTTTGCTAATAAACATCAGTTTAATCAGCATCACGCTAAAGAAGCATCGCATACCATTCTGTTTGCCTATGACCCTAAATTTACAAAAGAGAAATTTGTGAAGCGAGTCGATGCAGAAGTATCGTCAGGTCATTTACCTGATGATATGCGTGAAAACTTCATGGGCGCTTATGCCTTTGCTGAAGCGAACACCGACGAAGACGGTAATAATGCGGCTTGGACCAAAGCGCAAGTTTATCTAGCGTTAGGCAATGTTCTTCACACGCTGGCGCGTTTAGGCATAGCATCTACGCCAATGGAAGGGGTTGATCCTGAGTTACTTGGTGAATTGTTTAGAGATGAACTGGACGGTCACGTGTGTGAAGTCGCATTAGCGATTGGTTACCCAGATACTGAGAAAGATTGGAATTACGGCCTTCCAAAAGCGCGCTTGGCGAAAGAAGACGTTATTGCAATCGCGTAACTTTCATTATTAAAGTGATGTTTAGTGCAAACCCATGTCACTCGTAAACACGAAATGTAAAAAGAGCCCTTAGGATGGGCTCTTTTTACTACAGCAATTGAATTTGCTTTTTTAGCCCCCACTATTAATCGCTTACACACCACAATCACTACTTCTAACTGCGAATTGAACTCTGGTGAATATAACCTTTAAACGCTTTTACCCCTCTACATTTGCGCCTTTCCTCATGGCGTGGGTATTGTCGTATCTGGTTGTTAGTACCGGGTTTCAGCTACCTGATGTAGCGAGTAATGCCGAGGTAACATCACAGTCACCGCTTGCTAAGTTTGTTCATAACTCGCAAAGCTACTCTCTGCGGTTTAACGCCAGCAAGCTGACGGACAACAGCAGTGAGCAGCCTACCGATGCCGATCTCTTAGGGCTAATACCTGCTTCGTTGCACTCGGTTTATGCCGGCCTTTTTGCTGTCAATACACGTTCAGCAGACGTTTCTTTTCGGCCACAAAGGTGGGTTAAACCAAGCCCTCGCGCACCACCCTTTATCCTGATTTAACAACTCATATGCGTCAACACGGGAGCACACCTGTTGTGATCTTAAATTTGGCGACCTTAAAAAAGCATTTTTATTCAGGATTTCAAAATGGCACGATTTTCATTTCGTGGCTTTGTGTATGTGCTCGTCGTTATGCTCGGTTTGCTGAGCGCAGCGCCCAACATATTGCCACAATCAATTAAACAGCAACTACCTACGTGGTACACCACTTCAACACTATCTTTAGGCTTAGATTTGCAAGGAGGCTCGCATCTACTATTAGCCGCAGACACCAACGCCTTGTTTGAAAAGCAACTCAACAGCTTTTCGAGTGACTTACTTAGCGAATTGCGCAGTCAAAACGTGCGCTATACAAAAAGCTCTCATTCACTTAACCATAAAGCGGGAAGTGATAGTCGCTCAGGAAGTATCGTTTTTACTTTGCGTAATGCAGATGATGCGAGAAAGGTTAAAGACGCCGCATATCAAATTTCCGCTCAGCCAAATGGTTCAAGCGCACTTGATGTAGAGATAAAGCAAAGCACCGTTACTCTTACGCTTAACGAGCTATATACCGAACAACTGGTTAAAGACACGTTAAGCCGAAGTGTTGAAGTAGTTCGAAAGCGTTTGAACGAAACAGGGCTTACTGAGCCTAGCGTTACGCTACAAGGTAAAGATGCCATTTTAGTTCAGATGCCGGGTATGTCTGACCCCACCCAAGTTAAAAAATTATTGGGCACTACCGCACAAATGACTTTTCACTGGGCCGCGAATAGCCAGTCTGAGCAGGTTATGAATAAGCAAGATGCGGCGGGTAATACCTATCGTTTAGAGCAAAAAGTGGCGCTAGAAGGTGAGCATATTACTGATGCGGCAGGTGTCTTAAGTAGTGAAAATGGCCAGCCAGTAGTGACGTTCCGATTAGACAGCGCAGGTGCCAAGCAGTTTGCCACTATGACACGTGACAACATCGGCCGTGTACTTGCTATCGTCCTTGACGACAAAGTGGTTACAGCCCCCGTCATAAATAGCGTGATCCCAGGTGGTCGTGGTGAAATAACCGGTAACTTTACATTGCCCGAGGCGGGCAACACTGCACTAATGCTTCGAACTGGTGCGCTACCTGTGCCACTTACCATTATAGAAGAACGCACGGTGGGGCCAGATTTAGGCAGCGATGCCATTCAAACCGGAGTGGAAAGCGGCGTGGCAGGCGCGTTACTGGTATTGGCATTTATGGTGGCGATTTACGGCAGGTGGGGCGCTATCGCAAGTTTTGCTCTTTGTATCAATATGGCGTTGGTGTTTGGCGCTTTAACCCTGTTTGGCGCAACACTGACGTTACCGGGCATTGCAGGTTTAATCCTGACCATGGGCATGGCGGTAGACGCGAACATTTTGATTAATGAACGTATTCGTGAAGAAAGTAAGAAAGGTCGTCCGGCAGCCAGTGCAATAGAACTGGGCTTTGAAAAAGCATTTGCAACAATAGTAGATTCGAACTTCACCACACTAATAGCGGTAAGCTTGTTGTTTATGTTTGGTAGCGGCCCTATTAAAGGGTTTGCAATTACCATTGCCCTTGGTCTGGTGTCTTCGGTATTTACTGCTGTAGCCTTAACTAAAATGTTAATGCTAAGAGTGGTTAAGTCGAAGCAAAAGAATACTCAAGATCGCGCGCAGCAGCGTGTTCCTTTGCGCTTTTCATCACCTCTTTTGCGGTTAAGCGATAAGCTTAGCGGTATTAATTTTCTGGCAAAGCGTAAAACTGCACTCGCTGTTTCGGTAGTGCTAACCGTGCTTTCAATCGGCTTGTTTGCTAAGCCTGGCTTACATTATGGCGTCGACTTTACCGGTGGCACCATGATTGAGTTGACCGCACAAACCCTTACTACCGATGAGCTAAGGAATGTGATTGAAAGCAATGGCTTTGAGCAGATAGCGATTCAAGAATATGGCAGTGAACATCACTATTTATTACGAGCACCTGTTCTAGATAGCAGTGGCGAGCTAGAAAATAACAATGCAAAACAGACTGACGCACTAAAGCGTGCGATTTCGCAAGCCGACAGTGAGGTCAGTTTTGATAAAATTGATATGGTTGGACCCAAAGTCAGCGGAGGCTTCGCCGAGCTATCCATTCTAGCATTGCTTATCGCAGGTGGCGGCATGTTGGTGTATCTGTGGGCACGCTTTGAAGCGCATTTCGCGAGCGCAGCGCTGCTAACCGTGATACTCGATTTAACCAAAACCATAGGCTTTTTCGCGCTAACGGGCATCGAATTTAACTTAACGGCTGTCGCGGCACTATTGGCGCTTATTGGTTACTCTATAAACGATAAGGTGGTGGTGCTTGATCGCATCCGTGAATTATTGCGTTTAGACCCAAACAAGCCATTGGCAGATACCATTAATGAGGCCGTGAACAGCACGTTAAGCCGCACGGTATTCACTTCCGTTACCACGCTGTTGGCCTTGTTACCGATGGCTATTTTTGGCGGTGATGCAGTAGAAAGTTTTGCAGTCCCTATGGTTTTTGCTGTGGTGATTGGCACGTCATCGACCTTGTTTATCACCGCTACGCTATTGTACTTGTTGGGCAGCAGAAGAGAGAAACAAGGCAAAGCGCAGTTAAAGCCTACTGCTGAAGAAATTAAGGCTTCGTTGTCGCACATCCCTTAAGCGGCACAAGTTCCTTAACGCCAATACATCGGCGGGCTTTTGTACCTCAATACATTGGTGCAAAAACGCGGTAAGGTAGCAGTATTAACAGGATCCCTTGATGCGTTCACGCATACCCCAATAACTTGCGTGAGAGCATCAAGGACAATAAGGAACGTATAATGTTTGCAGTTGATCACATTATTTTGCTCAGTGCAGTGCTTGCCATTTTGGGCGTGCTGGCGAGTAAATTGTCCCCGCGTTTTGGCGTACCTGTTTTAGTTTTATTCCTTGGTGTAGGTATGTTGGCTGGAGAAGATGGTATCGGCCGAATCTTCTTTGATAATGCTGACGCTGCGCATGCTATTGGTACATTTGCGCTTATTCTCATCCTATTTGATGGCGGTCTGCAAACGTCAAAGAAATCCATAGCGCAGGCGTGGAAACCCGCCGCGTTGCTCGCCACCTTTGGCGTAATTGGTACGGCAGTGGTCACCGGTATCGCTGCTATGGTTATTCTCGATTTACCGCTTTATAAGGGCTTATTGCTTGGTGCTATTGTAGGGTCGACAGACGCCGCAGCAGTGTTTTCTGTTTTGCGCAACGCTGGTATACGCATTCCTTCAAAAATAAAATCCACACTAGAGCTGGAAAGTGCCTCGAACGATCCAATGGCCATCTTCCTCACAATTGGCCTAATAACCCTTATTCAAGACAGCGCCACTAAGCCCGTTGACTTACTTTCGCTGTTTGCCAGTCAAATGGGAGTAGGGGCGATAGTGGGTCTTGCCATTGGCGGTATTGCAGTATGGCTTTTCAGACGCGTCACCTTAATGGCCATCGGCTTGTACCCAGTATTTGTGATGTTGTTTGGTGTATTGTCTTTTGGCCTTGCTGCGAATTTAAATGGCAGTGGTTTCCTTGCTACCTTTATTACGGGTGTTATCGTGGGTAATAGCCGCTTTGCTTATCAGCGCAATACTTTTGTGTTTTTAGACGGGCTGGCTTGGCTTGGGCAAATTGCCATGTTCGTTATCTTAGGTTTGTTGGTAACGCCCACTGAGCTGTTTGTTAATTGGAAAGAAGGCCTTTTAATTGCCTTTGTGCTTATTTTTATTGCCCGTCCGCTGGTGGTTATGCCTATATTGCTACTATCGAAGTTCTCGTTCAAATCGTCATTGCTTATCTCATGGGTGGGGTTACGCGGATCGGTGCCAATTATTTTAGCTATTTTCCCGCTAATATTTGGTATGCCATATGCCGAGCTCATTTTTAATGTGGTGTTCTTTATCGTGCTTATTTCCGCCCTATTGCAAGGTTCCACCTTACCCTATGCGGCGCGTAAGTTAGGTTTAGTGTTGGACGATGAAGTAAAGGAATCGAGCACGCTGGAGATTGTAAAAGTCGCTAAGAGCAAGCGCGAGCTTATAGAAATAGAGGTATCGAAGTTATCACCGGCACTACATAAAACCATTAGCGAATTAACCCTTCCCGATAATACGGTAGTGGCGATGATTGCCCGTGGTGAAGAAACCCTTATACCTAAAGGAAGTACCAAAATAGAAATGGGCGATCAAATTTTCATTATCACCAAACTGCTCGATAAAAGCGCCGTTGAGCACTGCTTTTACAGCGAGCAGGAATAGGGTGCTATTGTAGGGGACTTCATGTAGAATGCGCCGCGGAGTTGGCCAGGCAATCGCCGCTTTCGTAAGAAAGGGGAGGAAAGTCCGGGCTCCAGAGGGCAGGGTGCCAGATAACGTCTGGGCGGCGTGAGCCGACGACAAGTGCAGCAGAGAGAAGACCGCCTAAGCATGTTTACATGCCGGTAAGGGTGAAAGGGTGCGGTAAGAGCGCACCGCACCTCTGGTAACAGAGTGTGGCAAGGTAAACTCCACCCGGAGCAAGACCAAATAGGATCCCTCAACGTGTGGCCCGCATGGGGATCGGGTAGGTTGCTTGAATCAGTGAGCGATTGCTGATCTAGAGGAATGGTTGCCCACGACAGAACCCGGCTTACGGCCAACTCCACTCTTTTCCTAAAAGCAGGTGAAGCCTCTACCTGAAAGTAAACCATCAGGCAGAGACATTTATCGCTCGTTACTGGAAGAAGTAACGGAACGTTGCGCCGACTGTACGAGGCTGGTTCACTGTAAATCCAAGTCGAGCTCGTCCACCACGTTCTCTATCAAAGGATAGCTGCGCGTTTTCGTCGAACAGGTTGTTTGCATACAGCAATATTTCATAGTCATCGTAGGTAAGACCGAAGCTCATATTAAGCGTGCCGTAGTCGTCTAACAACAAGTCTAATTCTGTTGTTTCTGCGCCAGTAGCACCGCCAAAGGCAAGGCCACAACTGAATACACCTGCGCCCGCAACTTGGTCACTAGGCTGGGTTATACGGTCACCCACGTACTGATAAGAGCCTTGGAAATAGGTGCTGTTTGAAGAGAATAAAGGCTGCGCTAAATCGTAAGTAAATGCGATGGCAAAGCTCTCTTCAGGTACTGACGCTAAGCGGTTACCGTCTTCTACGCCACCTAGCACCGCACCATCACCGTCAACAACGGTTGAATCAAACTCGGCTTCAATGATACTGCCCGTTAATGAGAAAAAGAGCTGGTCAGTAAACTGACGTGTAAGCTCAAATTCAATACCCTGGGTGTGGGCGTCAGGCACGTTAAATGACACTCGTGACGAGCAAGAGCCAGCATCCAACGTAACCTGAAGATCTTCAATGTCGTTATAGAAAGCCGAGATATTCGCTGTCCATCCGCGACCTGATGATTTCATACCAATCTCATAGTTGGTGAGCTTTTCATCGTCATAGTCTTGGAACGAACCAAAGATGGCTTCATCTTGGTCGGTACACAGACTTCTATTTAGTGGGTCATTTACACCGCCAAGCCTAAATCCTTGAGAAACTTGAGCATTTAAGTTTACGTTTTCGTTTACGCTATATTGCCCAATAACGCGGGAGGTAAAGCCATCTGATTCTGTGGAATCGGTCTGATTGTCGCCGTTGGCAAATAAGCCGCCGGAAATAAACTGACGCTCTTCTTCATAATCGTAAAAACGAGAGCCTACGGTCATTTTGAAGTCATCGTTCACTTGATAGTTCACCTCACCAAACACAGCAAGCTGCTTTAAGTCGTAAGGTAAATAGGCGTTGTAGGGAGAATCCGCTTCAAAGCCATTGGCAACGGCTGCCGACGTGCCTTCGCCTAGCGTAGCGTCGGTAAAGGCGTCATATCCAGGGGTAGGGAGCGATTGGTCGTAAACACGCTCAGTGGAAGAATAAAAAGCACCAACTAACCAGTCTAGTGCGCCATCGTCATTCGATGCTGCACGAAGTTCAAAGGTATCTTGTTCTACTTCGGTTCTGTCCAGCAGGTTCGATGGCAATAACACCGCTTCATCCGGGAACCCTAAGTCGATACTTACAGAGCCCGACAGTGCGCTGGCATCACGGCTCACCAAAATGTCGCGATCGGTATAGCTATATACGAAGGTAAAGTCAGCAACGTCAGCTTGATATTCAGCGGTAACATCAGCAATAAAGGTATCGTCAGAGAATCCCTCTTCAAGCAGTAGGTACTGTTCACGTTCGCCCAATTGAATAGCTGGGCGGGTCGTTGTGTAAGGGGTAGCAAACACGTTATACACTTCCTGCCTGTTAAACCCGTTCATTTCCAATTCTTGGAAGATGAGTCGTGGCGTAATGGTGAGCTTATCGTTGGGAGCAATAACGAACGCTACGCGTCCGCCAGTTCTATCGCCGTCGTTAACGTCTTCGCGAAACGCACCGTTTTCACCTAACGCATCTATAAAGCCTGCGTAATCAGTGCGGTATACCACCGCGCGCATGGCAATGGTGTCGGAAATAGGTACGTTTACCATGCCCTTAACGTGACCGCCCACGCCACCGTCTGTGACACTATTAAGATTAGCTTCAAACTTACCTTCAAAGGTATCTAACTCGGGCTGATTGGTGATGTAGCGAAGGGTTCCGCCGATAGAGCCAGATCCAAAAAGCGTACCTTGCGGACCGCGCAGGGTTTCAATGCGGTTAAGGTCGAAAAGGTCGAGATCTGGAGTAAATAAAGACAGCGAGATCACGCTTTCATCAAGGTATACGCCGACCTGCTCTTTAACGCCTGGTTGGTCTCGTACAATTTGACCGGCTGAAACGCCACGCATAGATACTTGGCTTTGGCCTGGTCCTAAGTTTTGAATTGAGACGCTCGCCACGTTTCTTGCGACGTCTTCTAAGTTTCCTGCACCGCTGCGTTCAAAGTCTCGCTGCGTTTGTGCGTTGATTGAAAAAGGAATGTCTTCAATGGATTCTGCACGCTTTGTTGCAGTTACTATGATCTGCTCAAAGTCATCATCATCCTTTTGTTGTATGTCCTGCGCCATTGCACCAGAGCTAAGCAGCCCCATTACCGCAACGCTAAGTGTGCTTCGTCTAAACGACGCTTTTTCTATTTTAAACATAAGTCCATCCAGGTTGGTTGTTTCTATTTTGTTATCAGGCAAGGGCGTAATGTGGCAAAAAAGTTGGGTTATTTCCATAACTTGCGAAACAAATATTTCATTTTTTGCTGTCTCTAATTCAGTACGTTTTACTTGTTAATTAGGTGTTAACTGCAAGTGTGTGGTGAATGTGCGTCTAAAAGGTCAAAAGAAGCGTCTATCTGGCTAATTACAAAAGCAATAATCTAAGTATCATCTTTATGAAAATGGTG
Source organism: Alteromonas sp. 5NW40-0090 (assembly GCF_057552975.1). Taxonomy (NCBI): domain Bacteria; kingdom Pseudomonadati; phylum Pseudomonadota; class Gammaproteobacteria; order Alteromonadales; family Alteromonadaceae; genus Alteromonas; species Alteromonas sp. 5NW40-0090. The sequence goes on along the minus strand of NZ_BAAJLT010000010.1, from coordinate 229,025 downwards.
TTGACCCTAAGAGCAAAAATGACTGAGTGATAAAAGCAAGCGGCAGCAATCGGTTTATATCAGCGTCACAGTAAAAGCTGATGGGTTAATTAGAAAGTACAACATGAAAGCATTGTTCAACAGTTAAAGCTAAGAAGGTGAGTAATAGAGTGGAGAAAGCAGTGAATACAAGCGATGTAGTGAAAGGGGTCTTAGCAATTGTTATCGCAAGCTTTTTGTGGGGGACAACAGGCACTGCCGCTCAGTTCGCTCCAGAAATCAGTCCTCTGGCAATCGGTGCCTTTGCAATGGGTATAGGCGGTGTATTGCTTTGTGTTAGTGCCCGAAAATCACTGGTAAAGGATGCACCTATTCTTTTTTCTACACCACTGACCTTTCTGTTTGGCAGTGCATGTGTTGCAATTTATCCGCTGGCCTTTTACAGCTCAATGCGTTTGTCAGGCGTTGCCATAGGCACCGTGGTTTCTATCGCCAGTGCACCACTATTCGCTGCGCTTTTAGAGTACTTTTTAAGTAAAAAGCCCGTGTCTTTAAAATGGTTTATTAGTTTTGTGTTTGGTGCGTTTGGGATTGGCATGTTAGCCATGGGTAAGGCACACGACGCAATGGCGTTGTCAGCATCTAAAGATGATCAGGTGTTCGGCGTTATATTGGGTTTAATTGCCGGTTTAACTTACGCGGGGTACTCATGGGCTGCGAAGCAACACATTGACGCTGGCGCAAATTCAAAATCTGCCATGGCCGGACTTTTCGGTTGCGCTGCCGTTGCTCTGTTGCCTTCCCTCTGGTTTACCGGTCAAAACTTGTTTGCTAACACTATCCACATTAGCGTTTCACTCTATATGGCTGTGGTGCCAATGTTTCTTGGTTATTTATTATTTGGCTATGGTCTTCGCACTACCGAGGCGAGTAAAGCTACGCTTATTACGTTAATTGAGCCATTGGTTGCGACACTTTTCGCTATTTTTCTAATTGGTGAAGTATTCAAGCCGGTGGGGTGGGTTGGCATGACGCTGGTTTGTCTTTGCCTTTTAATCCAATCGATAAAATTTCCATTTGCTGTAAAACGCTCTCGTCAAAAGGCGACAGCGTAGCGATAGACTCAAACCATTACACTGTTCCTTTCAACACTCGCCCAATGCTCAACTTTATCAATGAGATCAACAGCGTCGAAAGGTTTACTCAAATAGTCATCCATACCCACTTTTACACAGCGCTCTTTGTCACCTTTCATCGCATTTGCAGTGAGTGCGATGATAGGCACGTTAAGGTATCGCTCTCCTGCCTCACCATTTCTAATGCGCTTAGTTGCTTCAAAGCCATCCATTTCTGGCATTTGGCAATCCATCAAAATGACATCAAAGGTCACTTTCATTTTATTCAATGCTTCTAGTGCCTCTAAGCCAGATTTAGCGCTAAGCGTAGTATGGTTATTCAGGTGCTGCTTCACGATAATTTGGTTAATATCATTATCTTCGACAATCAAGACTTTGCGTTTCTTTCCTTTTTCTCGCGTCAAAGCTGATGCATGGTGCGCGGGTTTCAGTAACGTCTCATCAGCAGGCTCAAGTGAAATAGTGAAAGAGAACGTACTTCCGTTACCTTTGACACTTTCAAGCGTTATATCACCACCCATGAGTTCGCAAAGCTGCTTGCTTATTGATAAGCCAAGTCCAGTGCCACCAAACTTACGGGTAGTAGACAGGTCTTCTTGTGTAAAGACTTCGAAAATGGTGGCTTGTTTATCTTGAGCGATACCTATTCCCGTGTCTTTCACACTACATAAAAGTGTAAGACTATCGTCAGTGTTTTGCTTGATGCTAGTCGTAACATCAATATGCCCAGCGTCAGTAAACTTGACAGCGTTACCTAACAGGTTCGACAGAATTTGCCTGAAGCGTACATCATCACCTTGGACAACGTGGAAGCCTTGTAAGTCAAAGTGGAAGTGTAGCTCAAGGCCTTTTTCTTGGCACATGATGGCGTACTGACTTTGAAGGTTTTCAAGTGAATCTAAAATGTCGAAAGGGTTCTCTTCAATTTGTAACTGACCGGCTTCAATTTTAGAGAAGTCCAAAATATCATTCACAATATGCAGAAGGCCTTGAATGCTGAACTTCGCCAAAGAAAGATAATGCTTCTGCTCTTCAGTCAGCTCAGAGTTAGCCATTAGCTGTAAAACGCCGGATATCCCGTGGATAGGTGTGCGAATTTCATGACTCATACTGGCTAAGAAACTAGATTTCAGTCGAGCAGACTCTTCTGCCTTCTCTCTTGCATCTTGAAGAAATTGTTCAGTTTGCCTTTGCTGTGTAACATCTTGTTGAAAACCGATATAGTGGGTAACTTCGCCGTTCGTTTTAACCGGCGTCAAATTTAATCTGTTATAGAAAAGGCTCCCGTCTTTTTTATAATTAACTAGCGTTGTTTCAATGGGCTCGCGGGTTGCTATGGCATTGCGAATTTGTTCAACGGTTTGCTTACTGGTCTCATCACCCTGCATTGAGCGGCAGTTGTGCCCAATGATTTCGCTGCGATTGTAGCCAGTTAATTCCTCAAATGCGCTATTCACATAAATAATTGGCTGACCGACCCGTTTAACGTCAGAAATAATAATCGAAACCGTTGCTTCATCCATCGCATGGGTGAGCACGTTGACATGGCTTTCTAACGCGCGCTGTTCGGTAACATCACTTCCTACATATATATTGCCACGAATATTCCCCGTAGCATCGGCTAACGATGCCTTCGTCCATCGAATGTAACGCTCTTTGCCTGTGGTTACTGAAAAATGCGTAAGCTCTTCGCTCTGCTTCTCTGCTAGCTTTCGTACTATCAGTTTTAGGATTGAATTTTTTTCGCCGTATTGGTCGTCGCAAAAACCTTCGAAGCGCTTATTTGCAAGCAGGATTTCCTGATTCGGGTCGACTACCACCAGCATATCGCCCATCGATTCCAGTACATTCGAAAATTGCTCGTTGGACAGCGATACTTCTGTTAGGTCCCAAATAAGCTTATCAAAAGCGGCTCTGATGTCTGCCAGCTCTTTGGCCTCTGTTGGCTGGTCATTTTGAAGAGACGCTGCTTTTTTACTGGTAAGTTGATTTTTTATATCCTTGTACAGCGTTGAAAGTGTACGCTCTGCCAAGGTGCCGGTCATGCGCACCATATGCAATATGATGAAGATAAACCCCACTATCATTGAAACTAAAACGATGCCTGTCCAAGCCATCTCTCTGTATGCAGTAATCGTTGGTTTTACGCTGTATAACTGCAAGTTCTTCCAACTCGTTTGCTTGATAGAATAGCCACTTTGATTAAAGTTTGAAAACTTTGAACTTGGAGCAATGAGTGCGGGCTCACTGCTAAACAGAACATTTCCGTTAGCATCAGTGACTAACTGATTTGTGAGGCGTGGATAAGGCGCAAGTAATGATTGAAGGCTGTCAACGTACATCACAAGGGCACCTTCAGAGACGCCGTTTAGTAAGACAGGAACGCTAATGACTACGCCATACTGTGATACAGAAGAAAACGTATTCGATGAACCTAAGGTTTGCTGGCGCCACGCATTACTTAACGACTCAGGAAGCGCCGCACTCCAATTTTTATCAATAACCTTTTTTCCAGCAAAATCAAACAGCGCAAATTCAACACTCTTTGCTTGGGTAAGATTCAAAGAGCGAAAAAACATAGGAAGGTAGTTGTCCCGCTGTTCTATATCTACCAGCGAATTGATGATGATGTCGTTAGCAGCTAAATCTGCTAGCTGACGTGTTGTATCACTAACAATGAAATTGATGTCTTGCTCTAACCCTTTCACTGATTGCTGTTGGAGGTGGTCAGTTTGTTTAACGATAAAATGGAAAGATAGCGCAAACAGCGTGATGGAAAGTACTGTGATTAACAATGCCAGCCTAGGGATCATGCTGGATAGCAATAGAGAACGTAGTCTCATATGTTCCTGCTGCATTATTTATCGCCTACTGTGACCAAGTGGCCTTTATCATTAAAGTTTGTCATAAAATAATCCTTTGACCAAAGCGCATCATGCCGTTCTTTTGTAAATGGGGCTTTGTAGTATTTAACTGCACCCTGGATGTTTTTAAGTGATTCGAGGGCGCTACGCAACGCGTTAACATCTGTACTACCTGCTTTATCGGCAGCAATAGCAATTAAATGAATTAAATCATACGCATGCGCTAGCCCTGTGACACCGTCAATGGCTACAGCATCAATTAACCCATATTTATTATAGTAGGCTTCTAATAGCTGTTTAGCCTTGTTATTTTTTTGATGGTCGAAGTGAAACGTTTGAAGGACTGAAATATCGTACTCGCTAATGGGGTTAGCTAATCGAGATGCAAACTGACCTGAAGCAATACCCCAATGGGAAACGACCGGAAGCGAACTCAACCCTTGCTCAGCCAATGCGTCGACGACAACCGTACCTTCAGGTACGTTAGTGACCAATATAACACCGTCAGCTTTTGAATTTTTAATTGCAGCGGCATCTTCGGAAAAATCTTTTTGCTGCCAATTTATCCAGTGAGTTGCACTTATATTTACGCCATGTGATTGCGCAGCTTGAGTTAACGATTCTAGATTAGAGCGGCCCCAGCCTGTGCGTTCAAGCACCAAAGCAATGTTAGACAGCCCCCTGGTTTTTACATAGTCAATAAGTACTGATGCAGCTTCAGCGTCACGAACTGAAACTCGAAAAACATTATTAGGAAAATGCTGGTTATCAATAATTGGTGTGCCAGCGGCCCACGGTACCAGCATTAGCACATTCTTGGCATGTAAAATATCTATTTCAGCTAGCACTACAGGGGTATGAACTCCACCGACTACAGCTAGCAAGTTGGGCATTTGGGCGAACTGTTCAATATTGAATATGCCGCGAGCCGGGTTACCTCGATGGTCTTTGGCAATCACTTTAAGCTTACGCCCGAGAATCCCGCCCTTTTCGTTAATTTCTTCTACGGCTAGCTCGACGCCTCGAGTAATAGCAATACCTCCCTCAACCGCTACCGCTGAAAGGTCGGCATCTATACCTATAATTAAAGGTGCTTGGTCGTTGTCAGCTAGGCACGAATTTAAGAGAGAAAAAAAGCAGAAGAGCGCTGATAGAAAAAGATTTGCACGCATGGGGTCGCCACCTGATTGATTACCCTAAAAGTGTATAGCAATGTGCTAAGCGTTTTGCCATTTACGCATTATTCTTTAGTATAATTTTGCGCTTTTTATAGCCAGTTTCTCTTTTTTTGACACCGTTTCAGTTTAGTCGGGTAGATAGCAATGTGGCACGATTCTGCTATTGCGTTAGAGGTACAAAGTAGAGTGGTTGTTTTGTGAGGGGCCTAAAATTGCGCCCTAAACAGTAGTTTAAAAAATCTCTCTGTACCTATGTGAAAGGTATCTTCTTTTACTGACACACATATTAAGGAGAACAGTAGTTTGGAGTATAAGTGCGAAATACAACACTGCCGACAATAATAGATGTGGAAGCAAGTGGTTTTGGGGCAGCGAGTTACCCTATAGAGATTGGCATTGTGCGCTATGATGGTGCAAAGTGGTGCAAATTGCTTAGACCATTTGCCTCTTGGGTGCATTGGGACTCGCAAGCTGAGTCGCTACATGGCATTTCTCAGCAAATGCTGCAAGCACGAGGTGAGGACCCTTATAAAGTGTGTGTTGAGCTTAATAATTTTCTAGGAAACACTATAGTGTACAGCGACGGATGGGTAGTGGATAACCCTTGGCTGATTAAACTTTACGCTGCAGCGAATGTTGACATGTCTTTCACCTGTCGCGCTCTTGAATATATTTTAACTGAGCCTCAAATGGAAAAATGGCACGATGTAAAAAACAGTCTTGTAGCCGAGCATGATGTTAAGCGTCATAGAGCAAGTTCAGATGCGATGATTATTCAACAAACTTATGCGAAAACCATTGAACTCACGCAAGGGTAATATTAAATCGCATAGATAATTGCCTACTCAGAAATTGCAGGAGCGTCTCTTAGGAAAGATTGTGAATGCAGGAGTGGCTTTAATGAACTCGGACAGTAAGTGTATAACGAGTTTTGTTAGCGGGAAGCTAACATGTTCATCAGAACAGGTAATTCACACCCAAGGAAAGGGCCATATTTTCTTCTTCGCCCACTTGCCTATGCTCTATCTCTACAGCCATATTTAACCCTTTGTTTTTTCCAAGTAGCCAGCCTAAACGGGTAAATGTACCGATATCGTGAGGTAAATAAAGCCACTCAGCATAATGTTGAAAGGCGGTGTTGTTCGTTTTATAGGTCGCATAAACCTTTTGTGGAATCCATGTGTCGAACTGTCGGCTGGCGCTGAACAAGCCTTGTGAACCTGCTGGATAGGTATAGCTGTTGTCGTATAGAAAGTTTTCAGTTGTAGATTGAACGCGATATGTACTGTTTAACTGCCAGCGAGCTATCTTTTTGCTTTTAAATTGGATTGGGCTGTAGTTACTATTATCGTTTCTCGCGAATACGGGCAAAGCAGTCAGCGAGACAGCCAGAGTGAGCGCTATGAGAGTACCGTTAACCACATTCATGGAAGAGTCCAAGGTGTTGTTATCTTGGCTTGTAAAACAACAAGAAACTACAAGCAACAGTGTGTTCGTTAATTAAGCATAGTCGCAAAAAATAAATGATGAAAATATTCTTTGCTGTTTTTATTTGCTTCGTTGATTTCGCTAGATAGCAAAGCCTAAATAGAAAAACGCCGCTAGTTTGTATAACCGCTTAAAACCAAAGCGTTATAAAACTGAACGGCGTGTATAAAAGCGTTACTTGATTGTCGAATTAAACCGATGCTTTTAACGCTTCTGCTTTATCTGTTGCTTCCCATGGGAATTCGTCACGACCAAAGTGACCATATGCAGCTGTTGGGCGATAAATTGGGCGCTCAAGATCTAGCATTTGGATAAGGCCGTAAGGACGCAAGTCAAAGTGTTCACGTACCAATGCAACCAGTGTCTTCTCATCTACCACGCCTGTTCCAAAGGTATCTATGCTGATGGACGTTGGCTCTGCTACGCCGATGGCGTAAGACACTTGAATTTCACAACGCTTTGCAAGACCCGCTGCAACAATGTTCTTAGCAACGTAACGACCCGCGTATGCTGCACTGCGGTCTACTTTGGATGGATCTTTACCTGAAAACGCGCCACCGCCGTGACGGGCCATGCCGCCGTAAGTGTCTACGATGATTTTACGACCCGTTAAGCCGCAGTCGCCCATTGGCCCACCGATAACAAATCGTCCCGTTGGGTTGATGTGGAAACGCGTGTTGGCATCAATCCACTCGCTTGGAAGCACAGGCTTGATGATTTCTTCCATTACCGCTTCACGTACGGTTTCAGTGCTTACTGAATCGCAGTGCTGGGTTGAAAGCACAACTGCGTCGATGCCAACAGGCTTGTCGTTTTCGTACTTGAATGTAATTTGGCTTTTCGCATCTGGACGCAACCAGTCTAGCTTACCAGATTTACGTACTTCGGCTTGTTTTTGAACAAGACGGTGAGAGTAAGTGATTGGCGCAGGCATTAGCACGTCAGTTTCATCGCTCGCGTAACCGAACATTAGGCCTTGGTCACCCGCACCTTGTTCTTCTAGGCTTGCGCGGTCAACACCTTGATTGATGTCAGGAGACTGTTTACCAATTGCGTTTAATACAGCACATGAGTCAGCGTCGAAGCCCATATCTGAGTGCGTATAGCCAATTTCTTTAACTGTTTTACGGGTAAGTTCTTCAATATCTACCCAAGCAGAAGTAGTGACTTCACCACCTACTAAAACCATACCGGTTTTTACATACGTTTCGCAGGCCACCCGAGCGCGAGGATCTTGCTCTAAAATTGCGTCAAGAACCGCATCTGAGATCTGATCAGCAATTTTGTCCGGATGTCCTTCAGACACTGACTCGGATGTGAATAAATGCGTGGCCATAAATGCTCCGTAAGCGTTAAATTATCAAAATAGTCGTATATTGTACTAAAACAAGTTATAAATACCAGTCTTTACTTCTAGACGTCTAAAAGTCTCTTTGTTACGAAATGTTGACATAACCCGATCAGTATCAAGGTTATTTGTATAAAATAAAAAGACTTAGGCAAAGGTAAGAGGGTTTTTATTACCGTGCTAATACGCATTGGTGAGCGTATAGACCATTTTTTACTATTACTTTCGCTATTGGCAATGAAAACTCATTGAACTGTTAGGTGGCATAGGTAAGAATAACGCCACATTCAATCGTATAAAGAAGTAGAGCAAACGCCTTATCTCTACGCTCGTCTAGCTCCGCTAGCCCGCTAAGATACGAAACAAAAGATACAAAATAAATCAGGAGACAACATGCCCTCTCGTCGTGAACTCGCCAATGCAATCCGTGCATTAAGTATGGACGCCGTTCAACAAGCTAAATCTGGTCACCCAGGTGCCCCAATGGGGATGGCTGATATCGCACAGGTACTATGGGGTGATTTCTTATCACACAACCCTGCAAACCCATCTTGGGCTAACCGCGATCGCTTTGTGCTTTCAAATGGTCACGGCTCGATGCTGTTGTACTCTCTTCTTCACCTTTCGGGCTACGAACTGCAAATTGAAGAATTAAAGAACTTCCGCCAATTGCATTCAAAAACGCCAGGTCACCCAGAGTACGGTTATGCGCCAGGTGTTGAAACGACCACTGGCCCACTAGGCCAAGGTATCAGTAATGCTGTGGGCATGGCGCTTGCCGAAAAAGTGCTAGCGGCACAATTTAACAAAGACGGTCATACTATTGTTGATCACCACACCTACGCATTCTTAGGCGACGGCTGCTTGATGGAAGGTATCTCACACGAGACATGTTCACTAGCCGGTACACTTGGCCTTGGTAAGCTTATCGCGTTCTGGGATGACAACGGCATTTCAATTGATGGTGAAGTGGAAGGTTGGTTCACCGACGATACACCAGCACGCTTCAAGAGCTACGGTTGGGAAGTGATCGATGGCGTTGACGGTCACGATGCAGAACAAGTAAAAGCCGCCATTGAGAAGGCACAGGCGAACACCGCGCAGCCTACGCTTATTTGTTGTAAAACCACTATTGGTTTCGGTTCGCCTAATAAAGAGGGTACCGAGTCTTGTCACGGTGCACCACTAGGTGAGGACGAAATTGTCGCTACTCGCGAGAAACTTGGCTGGAGCCATGGCGCGTTCGAAATTCCAGACGATATTTACGCTGGCTGGGATGGCAAAGAGAAAGGCTCAAAAGCAGAAAGTGCGTGGAATGATGCTTTCGCTGCATACGAGGCCGCCTACCCAGAGCTTGCGGCAGAGTTTAAACGCCGCGTTAACGGTGAGCTTCCAGCAGATTTCAGCGAAAAAGCAGACGCTATTATTGCTGAACTGCAAGCTAACCCTCAAAACATTGCTTCACGTAAAGCATCGCAAAATGCATTAAACGCATTTGGCCCATTACTTCCTGAACTACTCGGCGGTTCTGCCGACTTGGCTGGTTCTAACTTGACTATTTGGGAAGGCAGCAAAGGCGTTGAAGCGAACGATGCCTCAGGTAACTACATTTATTATGGTGTACGTGAGTTTGGTATGTCTGCCATGATGAACGGTATTGCTCTTCACGGCGGTTTTAAAGCATACGGTGCAACCTTCCTAATGTTTATGGAATATGCCCGTAACGCGGTACGTATGGCAGCACTAATGAAGCAGCCTGCTATTTTCGTTTACACTCATGACTCAATTGGTCTGGGTGAAGACGGCCCAACGCACCAGCCGGTAGAGCAGGTAGTAGCGCTACGTGCTACGCCTAACCTTGATAACTGGCGTCCGTGTGATCAGGTTGAGTCTGCTGTGTCGTGGAAGTCTGCTATTGAGCGTACTGACGGCCCAACAACACTAATCTTCACACGCCAAGGCTTAGCGCAGCAAGAAAGAACGGCTCAACAAGTGGCTGATATCGCTAAAGGCGGTTACGTACTTAAAGACTGTGAAGGTACGCCAGAGCTTATTCTTATTGGTACAGGGTCTGAGGTTCAGCTAGCCGTTGAAGCTGCAGCGAAACTGACCGAGCAAGGTAAAGCGGTGCGCGTAGTGTCTATGCCATCAACTGACGTATTTGATCGTCAGTCTGCTGATTACCGTGAAAGCGTATTGCCTTCTAATGTTGTTAAACGCGTAGCGGTCGAAGCGTTGTCTAAAGACAGCTGGTACAAGTACGTTGGCTTTAATGGTGCTATCGTAGGCATGGACACCTTTGGTGAGTCTGCACCTGCTGGCGACCTGTTTAAGCACTTCAACATTACCACTGACGCTGTAGTAGAGGCTGCACTGTCTCTGTAAGAGGTAACAGATAAGCCTATGGTAAATATTGCCATAAATGGGTTTGGTCGTATTGGTCGCAACGTGCTGCGCGCGCTTTATGAAAGCGGGCGCAACAACGAATTTAACGTGGTAGCCATTAACGACATTGCGAAACCCGAAGGCATTGCACATTTACTTAAATACGATACCGCCCACGGGCGGTTCCGTTTTGATGTGGCCTTAGAAAACAACACGCTTAATGTCGCAGGCGACGATATTACGCTGCTCGCGATAAGCGATATTAAAGATCTACCGTGGAAAGACTTAGGCGTTGATATTGTGCTTGAGTGTACGGGGAAGTTTGATGACAGAGCATCCGGGCAAGCCCACTTAGATGCAGGCGCTGGCAAAGTGCTTTTCTCATCACCCGGGTCACCAGATTTAGATAATACGGTCATTTTCGGTACCAACGAAGACACGTTGACCAGTGAACAAAAATTAGTCTCTAATGGTTCTTGTACCACAAACTGCATCGTTCCGGTTATCCAAGCGCTAGATGCAGCTTTTGGCGTTGAAAGTGGAACGATCACTACCATTCACGCCTCTATGCATGACCAGCAAGTTATCGACGCCTATCATGAAGATTTGCGCAGAACCCGCGCCGCAAGTCAGTCGATTATTCCCGTTGATACGCGACTTGCTGCCGGTATAGAGCGCATTCTGCCTAAGTTTGCGGGTAAATTTGAGGCTATTGCGGTACGAGTGCCTACTATCAATGTTACTGCCATGGACTTAAGCGTAACGCTTCAATCTAAGGTAACCATAGAGCAAGTGAACCAGGCCCTTCGCAATGCAAAAGCGGGGCGGTTACAAGGTATTTTGGATTACACCGAAGAGCCTTTGGTGTCGGTAGATTTCAATCACGACCCTCACTCGTGTATTGTAGATGGCACACAGACAAGAGTCAGTCACAAGCAACTGGTTAAAACACTGGTGTGGTGTGACAACGAATGGGGTTTTGCAAACCGTATGCTCGACACAGCAAAAGTGATGTTCGACGCAAAGTAAAGCATTGATGCTGCCAAGGGTTGGTAGCACCAGCCCGCGCAGCTTTCACCGTTAATTTGAGCGTGTGTTTATAAACACGCTCTACTAAATTGAAATTAACATAGGAAAGACAATGGCAATTCCAAGCATGAGCGATATGGCCTTAAGCGGTCAGCGCGTACTAATTAGACAAGACCTAAACGTGCCGGTAAAAGACGGTAAAGTCACTTCTGATGCACGTATCAGAGCATCTATTCCTACCATTAAAGCAGCGCTAGAAGCGGGAGCGGCGGTGATGGTGATGTCTCACCTTGGTCGCCCTACTGAAGGCGAGCCTGCTGACGAGTTCTCTCTTCAACCTGTAGTCGATTACCTCAATGACGCCTTAGACGTACCGGTTAAACTGGTAAAAGATTACCTGGATGGTGTTGAACTGGCTGACGGCGAACTCGTTATTCTTGAAAACGTCCGCTTTAACAAAGGCGAAAAGAAAGACGACGAGACGCTAGCAAAACAGTACGCAGCACTTTGCGATATTTTTGTAATGGATGCGTTTGGTACGGCTCACCGCGCACAAGCGTCTACCCACGGCGTTGCTAAATTCGCACCAAAAGCCTGTGCTGGCCCATTACTTGCTGCAGAATTAGATGCACTAGGCAAAGCGCTGGATAATCCTAAGCGCCCAATGGTTGCCATTGTAGGTGGCTCTAAAGTATCTACTAAACTTACCGTATTGAAAACGCTTGCCGAAAAAGTCGACCAGCTCATTGTTGGCGGCGGCATTGCCAATACCTTTATTGCAGCACAAGGCCACAATGTCGGTAAGTCGCTGGTAGAAATGGATCTCACCGAGCAAGCCACGCAGTTGATGAATGAAGCGCAAGCGAATGGTGGTAATATTCCAGTGCCAACAGACGTAGTGGTGGGCAAAGCGTTTGATGAGAACACCGAAGCAACGCTAAAAGTAGTCAGTGATGTTGCTGATGACGATATGATTTTTGATATCGGCCCAGACTCTTCAAAAGCGTTAGAAGAGATCATTAAAAACGCAGGCACTATTGTATGGAATGGCCCTGTAGGTGTATTTGAATTTGAACAGTTCAGTGCTGGAACTAAAGCGCTGTCTGAAGCGATTGCGGCTAGCGACGCATTCTCAATCGCAGGTGGTGGTGATACACTAGCAGCCGTTGATAAATACGGAATTGCCGATAAGGTTTCTTATATTTCAACAGGTGGTGGCGCGTTCCTAGAATTCTTGGAAGGCAAAACATTACCAGCGGTAGCAGTACTAGAAGAAAAAAATAAATAAGCCTGAGCGCTGCTTGTAAACGCAGCGCCTTAAAGCTCAAGATAGCCAAGGCCTAGTACAAACGTTACCCCATAGGTGTCACGCTCAGTAACAGCATTTTTGAGCGTGACCTTTTAATCGGAAACGATTACACCTGCGAAACAGTGAAGTGCGCAGGCATAAATACCCATTTTATTGCAGATGTGTTTGCTTAAGGTGCAGCTATGCCGTGTCTGGTACAAACAGATCTTTAATAGAATTGGTATAACAATAAACCCTACACCTGTCTATTAAGGCAGTAATATACAAAAGGAGTGTTGCAATGGCATCACAAGCTCAGCAGGCAATGTTGGATAAACTGAAGACGCAAACCGGTTTTATTGCAGCGTTAGATCAAAGCGGCGGTAGTACCCCTAAAGCGTTACGCTTATATGGCATCGAAGAATCTGAATACAGCTCAGATGAAGAGATGTTTAATCTAGTGCACGAAATGCGTACGCGCATTATCACCAGCACCCCTTTTAGCGGCGAGCGCGTTCTTGGCGCAATCTTATTTGAAAACACCCTTGATAGAGACATTGAAGGCATGTCTACTGCACACTTCTTGTGGCAGAAAAAGCGTGTCATTCCTTTCTTAAAGGTTGATAAAGGATTGGCTGAAGAAAGCAATGGCGTACAGATAATGAAGCCAATGCCAGGCCTTGATGCACTGCTAGCTAAAGCGGTAGCGCAAGACGTGTTTGGCACTAAGATGCGCAGTGTTGTTAAGCTGGCCAATCACCAAGGTATTAAAGATGTTGTTGCTCAGCAATTTGAAGTGGGTAAGCAAATCTTAGCGGCTGGTCTTGTTCCGATTATCGAGCCAGAAGTAGACATTCATAGCCCACAAAAAGCCGAAGCTGAAGCCCTTCTCAAATTAGAGATCCTTACCCAGCTTAACCTTCTAAATGAAGGGCAGGAAGTCATGCTTAAGCTAACGCTGCCAACAGAAGCAAACTTCTATAAAGAACTTGTCGATCACCCTCGCGTACTTAAAGTGGTAGCGCTATCTGGTGGCTATAGCCGCGAAGAAGCAAACGCGAAACTGGCGGAAAACCAAGGTATGATTGCGAGTTTTTCTCGTGCATTGACCGAAGGGGTTTCTGCGCAGCAATCTCAAGAAGAGTTTGAAGCAACACTCGACACTGCGATTGAAGGTATCTATCAAGCGTCTAAAGCTTAATTCTCTCTTTTTACATTGATTGTAAGGAGCGCCTAATGGCGCTCTTTTTGTTATGAGTTCCTTTGCAGTATTCCGATATTTTCACCTTTGTAAGCCCATCTCAGTAAGCCCGCCAAAGGAATACCTCTAGGAGGCTAAGTTCTTGGCTAATAACTTTATATGTGGCTATAAAATACGCCGGCCCACAACACACAGGCAATAACGATGGATAGAAAAACGCCTGCTGATGCTAAGTCTTTTGCTAACCCTGATAGGGCATGAAACTCTGTTCCTATTCTGTCGACGGTGACTTCAATGGCCGTATTGATGATTTCCGCAAATAAAATGAAAAAAATGGAAGACATTAAAATTGCACGTTCAAGAAAAGGAATTGACCAAAACGCAAGTATCACGAAGGCTACAGCGGCTAAGCCTACTTCTTGTTTAAATGCCGCTTCGTTCTTAGTAAGCCAGCTAACTGCACGAAATGAATTCTTGAGTGCCTTAAACACTCGAAGTACGCCTTTTGGTTTGTTGTTTGGGTCAAAATGCGCAGGGGGGGTAACGACATGTTTAGATTCATTTAGGCTTCGCATTGTTTAAAGATATCCATAGTAGGTTGGTAAGTAATACTCTTTACACTTGATAAACCGAGCAATGTGTCAAACAAGTTGTCTTGAGAGTAAGGGTGGTTGGCTAGGTTTTTAATACAATTTCTGTAGCCTGAATCTTCGAACTTCGACGCCCAAAAAAGCATAGGAATGTGAGTTTGTTCTTGCGGTGCAATTTGATAAGGAAATCCATGCAGATAGAGTCCTTTTTCTCCCAAAGATTCACCGTGATCAGACAGATATAGCATGGAAGCGTTTGGCACATTTTTTAATGTATTAACAATCTCACCAAGGACAAAGTCAGTGTACGCAATGGTATTGTCATAGGTATTGATAAGCGCCTGCGATTCACAATTTTGAATGTCACTTCTAGGGCAGTCGGGAGAGAATTTAGCAAAATCAGCCGGATACCTTCGAAAATAGGTGGGGCCGTGAGAGCCAATCATATGAAGAACAATAACTCTATTGTTAGTCGCTGGTTTTGACAAAACGTCTTTCAAAAGCTCGTTAAGCAGAACATCATAGCAAAAATCGCCGTCACATAGAGTGGGGTCTCGGGTTGGGTCGAACGCAATCGTTTCAATTCTTTTGCACACCCCCTTGCAGCTACTATTATTATCTATCCATGTCACGTCAGCGCCCGCTCTATTTAGAATATCTAGCACATTGTCCTGACTTTCCGCAAGGCGAGTATCATAGCTTTGTCTTGAAAGCCGAGAAAACATACAGGGTACTGACACCGCAGTAGCGGTCCCGCATGAGGTCACGTCGTTGAAACTTATCGCGCCTATGTCGTTCATAAAGGGCGTGGTGTTTCTGCTATAGCCATTACTGGCAAACTTGTCTGCCCTTGCTGTTTCTCCAACAACCAGTACAGTCGTAGAAGGCAAAGCGTTGTTTCTATTTATTATGGAAGGTGTCTTGTCCAGTACCTTGTAAGGAAGTGGCGGATAAAAGTAGGTGTCTCTGAGATATTTGTAGCCAGAATCGTAAAATGCATAGGGGATAATATACTTGGCCAAATCTTTGTTATTTCTACCCACCGCAGCATAGTCTTTATAAAGGCCAGCAGCGATAATTATTATTCCAACCACTGCTAATACGTTGAGCTTAAGTAAGTGCTTAACTCTAGCAACTAATTTTCCATTAATTTCCTGATTAAAGACGGCAACAACGGGCACCAATCCTAACAAGAAGAAAAAGAGTAAAAGCGTTGAGTTTAGATAGGCAAATGCTTCACCAGAATTGGTCTCCATCACATTTTGAATCATACTCTTATCAAATATCACGCCGTAAGCGACCGTACCGTATAAAAGAAGTGAACTGACTAACAGTGTCACTGCCACGGTCAATCTTGGCAGAAAAATAGCGCCTAATAGGCTAAGGGCGATGATATTGAAAAAGGTAAGCAACAATGGAACGGACAGAAAAAATATCCACTGGCCTACTTTAGTTGGCGACACAGCGTGATAGACATTTGAAATAAAAGGGAAGTTGAAAACCAGCGTTATTAAGACTGATGCTATAAAAACAAAATTGGCTAATGAAGGGTTTAAATTTAACGAACGTGGAAATTTCAAAGTCAGTTCTCTTGTGTACTACTTGCAGCACAAGATAACTTTCAAAACTTAAATAAAGCTTAAGCAAAACTTTGGATTTGTCACAAGGGGAAAATTTTGTCTAGAACTAAAAGCCCATCGTTATTCCCCATGTGAAAACACATGCCGACAAAATGCGCTATTGCTTGCAGTAAAAAAATATGACGTACACTGCCACACTCAGGAATTCTGAGTTTGTTTGTGACAAATACGTGCAACCGTTTATTGCCTGCGTTTAGTAGCAATACCGGTTCTTGTAAAAGCGCAGTCGTCTGTGTAGGATGTTGCCGCTAATTTCCTTATATCATTGAATTTCTGGAATAATCATCGGTGAATAATCATCAGTACATCAGGCAGTACACCATATACGCATTAATCGCGTTGTTATTTGCTTGCGTATCTGGACTTCAACACGATTATAAGCCAGTCACGTTTAAGCATCATTTTGATGCGTCTATTTCAGAATATTCATTTGAATTTGATACTGAGGAAAGTGCACCAGAAGAGCCCGCCCCGCCGCAAAACGTTGTGCTGGATTATGGGTTGGATTCCTTCACTGACACCACGAAGCCGCGTCCACGCTGGCATTTCAAAACATCCCTAAACTACGCTACGCCGTTAACCCGAGCGCCGCCTATTGCTTAGTTTTTTAGTTCCCGCAACGACTTGCTGAACTAAAAAACACGTTAATTCGATTTTCCTAACAACGCGCCAGCCCTTTTTGCTGGATGTTTTTGCGCGCTTAATTTTCAGCACTGAATTTTATTGCTGAACGCGCGCTAGTGGCGTGCTGCCTTTTTACAAGGCACGTCACGATTAGCCTTTTATTACGAATTTACATTATGAGCAAAAAAGCACTTCTTACAGTAAGCATTGTTTCCGCACTTTTAGGTGGTTGTGGACATGAAGAACATGCTGCGCATCACGAAAAACTTCAATTCAACGTTACTCATCCTATCGTACAAGACACAACGCTGATAAAAGAGTACGTCAGTCAGATACGTGCCATTCAACATATTGAAGTTAGAGCTATGGAAAAAGGCTATCTTCAATCGACCTTTGTTGATGAAGGGCAAACGGTAGAACGTGGTCAGCCCATGTTCAAAATAATGCCGAACGTGTATGAAGCTGAGCTACACCGCGCTGAAGCTGAGGCTAAAGCGGTTGAGATGGAGTACAAAAATACCAAGTCGCTTGTTGAACAAAACATTGTTTCTCCTAACGAACTTGCCGTCATTGAAGCGCAGCTTCAAAAAGCACAGGCTGAAGTTGAACTGGCGAAGACCCACCTAGCGTTTACTGACGTTAAAGCACCGTTCACTGGCAAAATGGATCGACTAGAAGCTCGAACGGGAAGTCTGCTCGATGAAGGTGAGTTGCTTACCACGCTATCTGATATCAGCACCATGTGGGTGTATTTCAATGTACCTGAATCTGAGTATTTAAAATACGCGCAAAGCAACCTGTCAAATAAGCAAACGCCAGTGCGATTAAAGCTTGCGGATGGCAGTATTTACGCGCATCAAGGCGTGATAGATGCCATTGAAGCCGATTTTGATAATCACACCGGTACCATCGAAATGCGCGCTTCTTTCCCTAATCCAGATCAGCTGCTAAGACATGGGCAGACCGGTAATGTCATGGTGGATATTGCCTATCCGGATGCTCTAGTTATTCCTCAGAAAGCCACATTCGAAATTCTCGATCAAAGCTTTGTGTACGTACTGGATAGCGAGAACAAGTTAGCAACGCGCCACATTAATATCGCAGCAGAGCTCCCTAACATCTATCTGGTGTCTGACGGCTTAGCGCCGAGCGACACTATTTTGATTGAAGGGCTGAGAAGAGTCTCTAATGGCGATGAGATAGAGCCTGAACTCATTTCAGCCAGCGAAACATTAGCTGAACTGTCACTGCACGCAGAGTAAGGGGGCGCTATGTTTGGAGTTTTCATTAAACGTCCAGTGATGGCCATTATGCTATCGCTGATGATCATATTTTTAGGTGTGCTATCGGTTTTTAGCCTACCCACGTCACAGTTTCCCGATATTGCGCCTCCGCGGGTGCTTATTTCTCTGGCATATCCCGGTTCAAGTGCTGATGTACTGGTGAAATCATCGCTGGTGACCATTGAGCGCTCAATCAACGGCGTACCGGGCATGAAATACATTGTCTCGGATGCGACCAGCGCGGGTGAAGCCACCATTCAAGTTATCTTCGATTTAGATGTGGACCCGAATCAGGCGCTGATCAATGTGAAAACGCGGCTTGATCAGATCATGAATCGGCTGCCCCAGCTCGTGCAGTTAGAAGGGGTGGTGTTAGAACGCGTTCAGCCCAGCATGTTGATGTACATAAACGTTTATAGCACGGACGAAACTGCGGACGAAAAGTTTCTGTACAACTATTCCAATATCAACCTTATCCCTGAAATACAGCGCGTAAACGGGATTGCCAGTGCAAAAATATTGGGAAGCCGTCAGTACGCCATGCGAATTTGGCTAAAGCCCGATCGCATGCGTGCTTACAATGTTTCTGTAGATGAGATTATGGAATCGATAGACGAGCAAAGCTTGATTGGACGCCCGGGACGACTTGGCAGAAGCTCAGGCATTACTGCTCAGTCCAAAGAATACGTGCTTATTTACGAAGGACGTTACGACGAGCCTGAAGAATATAAAAATATCATTATTCGTGCCGACTCCGACGGTCGCTTGCTCAAATTAGGTGACATTGCTGATGTTGAGCTAAGTAGTGAATTTTTCGATATTTATTCAAACAAAGACGGGTATCCTTCAGCTGCCATAGTACTTAAGCAGAACTACGGAAGCAGTGCCAACGAAGTGATTTCTCAGGTGAAAGCCACCATGGCTGAACTAGAAAAAACGTTTCCAGAAGGCATGAAATACGAAATTAACTACGACGTGTCTAAGTTTCTAGATGCCTCTATTGAACAAGTGCTGCATACCCTGTTTGAAGCCTTTATTTTGGTTTCCTTGGTGGTGTTTATTTTCCTGGGAGACTGGCGCTCAACACTGATCCCGCTTCTTGCTGTGCCGGTTTCACTGGTGGGAACGTTTTTCTGTATGCAGGCCACAGGAGTGAACATAAACCTTATTACCCTGTTCGCTCTGGTGCTGGCTATAGGGATTGTGGTGGACAACGCTATTGTTATCGTAGAGGCGGTTCACGCAAAAATGGAAGAGAGCAGTAGCCTAACCCCCTATATGGCGACCCAACAAGTATTGGGTGAAATGGGGGGAGCTATTATCGCAATTACATTAGTCATGACGGCGGTTTTCGTGCCTCTTATCTTTATGACGGGGCCGGTGGGTGTCTTCTATCGCCAATTCTCCATTACCATGGCATCGTCAATTATCATCTCGTGTATTGTAGCGCTTTCATTAACCCCAGTGCTGTGTGCAATGTTGCTTAAAAACCCTCATTTACACACAAGAAAAGCAACGCCATTAAGCAAGTTTATTGATGGATTTAACCGTTATTTTAATAAGTTAACCGGCCGTTATACAGGCATTATCAAAGCTATCGTTACCCGCCGCAGTGTGACGGTTGTTCTGCTTGCGGGATTTATGGTAAGTACCTTTGGCGTTAATCAGGCATTGCCTACTGGCTTTATTCCTGGCGAAGACCAAGGGCAGATTTATGCCATTATCCAAACGCCGCCAGGTAGTACCCTTGAAGCGACGAATACCGTAGCGCGAGAGTTGCAAAGCCTAGCGCTAGAGGTTGAGGGTGTCTCTTCGGTGTCCTCACTTGCTGGCTATGAGATTCTTACGGAAGGACGAGGTTCAAACGCGGGTACCTGTTTGATTAACCTAAAAGACTGGGCTAATCGTGAACAATCGGTACGTGGCATCATTGAAGAACTGGAAGCTAAAACACACCACTTAGGTGCAGTTATTGAGTATTTCGAACCACCTGTGGTGCCGGGTTATGGCGCGTCGTCGGGGTTATCATTCCGCTTGCTCGATAAAACCAACACTACCGACTATCAAGAGTTTGACCAAATCAATAAAGCCTTCATGGAAGAGCTCGGTAAACGCGATGAGCTAAAAGGTTTATTCACGTTTTATGCTGCCGATTACCCTCAATACAAAATTGAGATAGATAACCAAGCTGCAATGCAGAAAGGAGTATCTATAGGCGCTGCTATGGAGAATTTGAATATTCTTATTGGTAGTACTTATGAGCAAGGTTTCACGCGTTTTAATAATTTCTTCAAAGTGTACACACAAAGTGCACCGGAATATCGCCGCTATCCCAGCGATTTATTGGATTACTATGTGAAAAATGAAGAGGGTGAAATGGTGCCTTATTCGGCCTTCATGAAGCTCATTAAAACCCAAGGCCCTAATGAAATTACGCGTTACAACCTATATACCTCGGCGGCAATTCGCGCAGAGCCTGCAGTAGGGTATACCTCGGCGCAAGCGATAAAAGCAGTGGAGGAAGTAGCAGCTGCAACCTTGCCAAAAGGATACGACATTGGTTGGGAAGGCCTGTCATTTGACGAGGCGAAACGAGGCAATGAGGCCATCGTTATCTTTGCCGTAGTATTGTTGTTTGTATATATCGTGCTGGCATCACAATACGAAAGTCTGCTTCTACCTTTTGCGGTCATTCTTTCACTACCTACCGGTATTCTCGGCTCATTCCTGTTTCTAAAAGGAATGGGGCTGGCCAACGACGTTTATGCGCAGCTTGGCTTAGTTATGCTGGTTGGGTTACTCGGCAAAAATGCCGTGCTTATTGTGGAATACGCAGTGCAAAAAAATCAGCAGGGCTTATCAATTGCCGACGCGGCAGTTGAAGCGGCCAAACAGCGCTTCCGCCCAATCCTAATGACATCGTTCTCGTTTGTAGCAGGGCTAATTCCGCTTGTTATTGCAACGGGGGCAGGCGCAGTAGGAAATAGAACCATTGGTGCTTCTGCCTTAGGCGGTACCTTGTTCGGTACTATTTTTGGTGTGCTGGTTATTCCTGGGCTTTACTACTTGTTCGCCAAACTTGAAGAAGGTAAGTCATTAATCAAAAACGAAGATCATGTCCCTCTTACTGAAACTTACCACTATAACGATGAGGTGCTAAGCGATGACAAATAAAAAGCGATTTACTTATAAGCCGCTGTGGTTAGCGCTTAGTAGTGCGTTATTAGTACAGGCATGTGCCATTCCTACCATTGAAACGCGAAACCCTAATCTAGATTTGCCAGAGCAGTTTAACGCGAAAGTTTCGCAAGTGGATACTCAGGCTGGTCAAGGGATAAACGAGAGTACACAAGCAAATATTCAATGGAGTGAGTGGTTTAACGACCCTACGCTTTCTGCGCTGGTGGAAACGGCGGTTAAGAACAACCAAGAGGTGTCTATATTAATTCAACGCATTAATATGGCGTCGAATGAAGTGTATGCACGGGAAGGGGAATATTTGCCTCGACTCTCTGCGGGGGTAGCGGCTGAAACCGAAAAGGTTGGCGAATATACCCGGGAAGGCGCAGTAGAAGAACAGTTAAATATCAAGGAGGATAAAGGATTTCCTGACCCGCTGGCAAACCTAAAGCTAGGCCTTAATGCGTCGTGGGAAATTGACGTTTGGCATAAGCTGAGAGATGCGTCTAAAGTGGCCTCGCTTGAATACTTGGCGTCGGTTGAAAGTAAGAACTTTTTCGTTACCCAGTTAGTATCTGAAGTTGCGCGTACTTACTATGAACTGCTGGCGCTAGATAACAAGCTAGAGAACCTCGACTCAACCATTTCGCTGCAGCGCAATGTTATTCACACTATTAATGCGTTGAAAGAGTACGGGCGGGCGTCATCGCTACCCGTTGCGCGCTTTAACGCGGAAGTGAAAAAAAACGAGAGCGAGCGTTACTTGATTGAGCAGGAAATCCTAGAGAAAGAGAACACGCTCAATCTGTTATTAGGACGCTCTCCACAGCCCATTCAAAGGGACAGTAACGTGTTGCTCAGCGCCGAGCTAAAAAGCCCGCAGGTGGGTGTACCCTCTGCGCTATTAGACAATCGCCCAGATATAAAACAAGCTGCACTCAAACTCCAAGCAGCAGAGTTAAATATCGATGTGGCTAAAGCCAACTTCTACCCTTCTTTTGAGCTAAAAGCAGGGGTAGGTTTATCGGCGTTTGATAGTCGCTACTTGTTTAATGTGCCTGAGTCATTGGCATATTCTTTATCTGGTGATGTTTTTGCGCCATTAGTAAACCGCAGGGCGATTGAGGCGGTTTATCAAAATGCCAGCGCCGAACAAATTGAAGCGGCTTACGAATATGAACTGACCGTTTTAACGGCGGTAGCTGAAGTAACAAACAGTTTGTCGAAGCTCGATAATTTGGAGAAAAGTGCTGAAGCAAGGCGTCATCAAATTGCTTCACTCGAACAGTCGATTGATATTGCCAATAGGCTTTTTTCGTCAGCTCATGGTGAATATTTAGAGGTGCTGCTTGCGCAACGAGAAGCGCTGGAAGCGCGTAGCGAGTTTATAGAAACTCGTCAGCAGCAAATGGCCGCACTGGTCGATTTGTATCAGGCACTCGGAGGCGGATGGCAGTCTTAAAACAATAAGGAGAGCGCTCGCTCTCCTTTTTTCGCCCTTATCAAAAGCTGGCGGTGAATTTTAGACTCAACGTGTGACAAAAGCAGAACGCATGCGGCGTTAAATGTTAACTTGTAAAATTAAAGCGGGCAAAAAATCGCTCAGCTTCGTTACTATCAAAATCATAGCCATTATTCGTCATCGCTTCCAAAGCATCTTCTACCGTTTCGTAAAAGCCATGAGGAACCTCAGCAGCGTCGTAGCACTGAGAAATCTGATGCTTAGTTGTGAGCATAATGTCGGTATCTAATATAACCACGGCAAGAGACGACAGGCCGCGGTTTTTTCTTACCCGAGTTTGTTTTACAAAAATATCAAAGGTGGAAGGGGGCATCAGGCTTTCACCGTAAAGACAGCTTACTTGTGCCCATTTAGTGCCCTTCTCGAATTTTGAAATGTCAGAAGACATCTTAACTACGCCATTTCTCATGGTTTCATCATTCCACGGACCGCGTGCTGAGAAGAGCAGTAGTTGACCGCTTACGCTACATTCAAACTCGCCGTGTGGATTATTCATGGGCACTCCTTTTACGCCTTGTATAGAAGTTAGCATTTTACCGCTATCACGCAACTAACCATTCGGCTAAAGCCAACGCCCCTGTGTACTGCGCTTAATCGCCTAGCGATGTCGCTCAACGTTTAATCTTTATTGGCTGAATATATTCAGTAATATGGAGACGATAAATGCATCACTACAACGTGATCACCCCATAAAAAGAACGGATAAGAACAAATAGATTAAGGTGAGATATGTCTTTTACGAGAAGTCACAGGAACCCGTCAGTCAAAAAACGGTTTGCTATATGGGCTGCACTATTTAGCGTAGGCACGCTAGCTATGCCAGCCACAGCGCTTGCAAGCAATGAGAGAGAATCTCTTACTACCGACTCTGAACGCTATTTTAAATCGGAAGATATTTTTAATTTGGAATACGTGAGCGAAGTTCAGGTGTCGCCAAACGGTAAATATGTTGCATATGTGCGCCGTTCAAACGACATTATGTCGGACAGCAGTCGAGCGAACGTCTGGCTAGCGTCGGTTGATGGGAAGTCACACCGCCCCTTACTGTCGTCGAAAAAGAGTTACTATTCTATTCGCTGGTCACCAGACGGTAGCCGATTGGCTTACCTTTCTAATGAAGAAGGTAAACCGCAATTGTATGTGCGTTGGATGGATACAGGGCAAACGGCACTCGTAACAAATGTCACCTCAAACCCAAGTAACATCACTTGGTCGCCAGATGGTAAGCACATTGCTTTCACTATGAGCGTTGATGCCAAGGAAAAGCCGCTAGACATTAAAATGCCTAAAAAGCCTGACGGTGCAAAGTGGTCTCCTAGCTTTCAATATATTACCAAAGCTCGCTATCAAGCCGATGGCCGAGGCATTCTTGAACCTGCTTACACCCATATTTTTATTGTTCCTGCTGACGGAGGCACAGCGCGACAGCTTACTTCAGGGAACTATCACCACAATGGGCGCTTAAGTTTCTCTCCTGATAGCGACAAAATCTATTTCTCTGCCAACCGCAGTGACAATTGGGAGTATGAGCCTGTTGAGGGGAACATCTTTTCTGTGGATATGATGGGACATATCGCACAGCTTACCAACGACAAAGGCCTTGAATCATCGCCTGTCGTATCGCCTGACGGAAAGCGCATTGCTTACGCACGCCGCGATGACGAAAAAGTGATGTACAAAAATAGCTATTTATATGTGATGAAGAGCGATGGTACAGATGCTCAAAATTTAACAAAAGACATTGATAATTCAGTGTCTAACTTTCACTGGAAAGATAATAAGCACGTTTATTTTCAGCAGTCGGTTCGCGGTTTAGCACAGGTGGATGTGGTATCGCTATCGGGCAGCGTAAAAGCCGTAGCTAAGGGGCTGGGCGGTACTACGTTAGGACGACCTTATGTGTTTGGCACCTATCACGCTGTTGATGATGTAGTGGCGTATACCAAAGGACGTACCGATCGCCCCGCTGATTTATATGTCACTACGCGAAACGAGCGACAGCTTACAGCGCTCAATGAAGACGTTCTTGGTCATAAACAGCTCGGTGAGGTGAAAGAAATTGTCTATTCGTCTTCTATTGATGGTGAAGAAATTCAGGGGTGGTACATTCTGCCGCCAAACTACGACAGCTCGAAAACGTATCCACTTATTTTAGAAATTCATGGCGGCCCTAATCTCGCCTATGGCCCTGTGTTTACGGCTGAACTGCAGCGCATGGCTGCAGAAGGCTACGTGGTGTTTTATGACAATCACAGAGGTAGTACAGGTTATGGCGAGCGCTTTGCATTGCTACTTCAAGGGAAATACAGCTCGGAATATGACTTCTCAGACCATATGTCGGGTGTAGATGCGCTTATTGAAAAAGGCATCGCTGACCCCAATCGCTTGTTCATTACTGGCGGCTCAGCAGGCGGCATTGCATCAGCCTATGCTATTGGCCTCACTAACCGGTTTAAAGCGGCCGTGGTTGCCAAACCCGTTATTAACTGGCTATCAAAGGTACTGTCTGCCGATTCAGGTCTATATCAAATTCCTTTCCAATTTCCCGGTAAACCTTGGGATAACGTAGAACATTACTGGAAGCGCTCGCCGCTATCGCTAGTAGGAAACGTTACTACCCCCACCATGCTGATCACGGGAGTGGAGGACAAGCGCACGCCAATGTCTGAGACCGAGCAGTTCTATCAAGCGTTAAAGATTCAAAAGGTTGATAGCGTGCTGGTAAAAGTACCTGGATCGCCCCACGGGATCGCTTCTAAGCCATCTAGAATGATTGGTAAAGTTGAAAATATATTGGCGTGGTTTAAAAAATACGACAGCGTGCAGTCACAAAGTACGCAAGTTGAAGCTCAATAATTAGTGTGCTGAAACTAAATGGGGCTAATGCGCCGACTCAATCGGTTCAAGGCCCCATTTTTTTAGTATTCGAGCATATTCGCCATTCGCTTTTAAAATCGAAAGCGCCTGTTTAAGTGAGCTTACTTTGTCTTGCTCAGTCTTAAGGCCAGTGGCAACAAAAAGATCGGCACCTAATGCTTCGATAACATATTCGCTCGTTGCGTCGTTAGGGTTAAAGCCTGCGTCTCTGATTTCATACGTTCCTGTCTCAAAATTGGCTAATGCAAAGTCGATGCGCCCCATATACAAAAGCTTCCACAGTAGTGCTGGCTCAGCAACCAAAGCGAGGTTTTTATTTTCTTCAAAACCTTGTTGCTGCAAAAACGATGCTGAGCCATAGCCGCGTATTGAGCCTACTCGGAACTGCTTTGCGTCGTCTAAGGAATTGACGTGTGCTGTCTCTTTCTGCCTTAAGCGGATCAGCGAGGCCTGCATATGATTCACTGATGAAATCCACTCAAATTCATCTTCCCTGTTCGGTGTTTTCAATAAAGATAGAAGTACCAGATTGGGATTGTTGAGGGTTTCTTGTACTGCACGGGCCCACGGCATGTGTTCCAACGAACTGCTAAATGGCAGCAGAGGTTCTAGTGCGTTTGCGAGGTCTACGTTGACGCCTTGTGCTTTTCCATCCTCATTAATCCAGTAATAGGGTGGGGTGACCTCGCTTAGAAAGTAGACATGGTTGGACGATGCGAAGGCAAATGAACTTACAATTAGCAACAAAAAAATCCAGATACTACGAAACATAACTACTGTTAAGAACCTATAAAAATAACATCAATTGGAGGTTTTAGATAAGGTAATGCTAATGCGTAGTATACCGGTTTTATAGGCAAATAATACTGATATTTGCCTATAAAATGTTCAATTTGAGGTGCTGATAGTCGGTACTTGCTTATTCTACCGCGGGATGTAATTGTTCGATATCAGGAACAACTGTGAGTTTTAAATCAAGCGCTTTCCAGTAGTGGCTTTCTCGCAGTAGGTCTGCTGAGATAATAGGTTTTTCATCTAACCAGCCATCGGGGAAGGTAATGGTCAGTTCGTTCTTTTCTACATTAACAACGAGGTCAGGTACAAAACCCTCTTGACGTTTAATATTAAGCAGTACACCCAAACGCAGTAACGCGATTAAATGCTTAACCGACTGCTCATCAAAAAGATTAAATGCGGGCAATTCATTGGTTCGAATTTTCTTTCTATGGAATCGCACGAGCGTAGCTAGCAGTAATTGTTGTTCCTGCGTAAACCCAGGCATGTCCACATTACCAAGAATATAGGCGCTGTGTTTTTGTATGCCTCGAGAGTTAATTTGCATGCCGACTTCGTGAAGTAAAGCTGCCCAGCCGAGCATGCTTTTGAAGTCACGCCCTTTAAGTTTCCATGCTTTTTCAACATCGTTGAAAAGTGAAAGGGTTGTATTAAGCACCATAGTGGCTTGGGACGTATCTACATCGTAGCGCGTTGCCAGACTACTTGCGGTTCTGCCGCGAATATCAGCGTGATGAAGCTCATCTTCCATCTGATAAAGCACGCCTTCGCGCAAGGCGGCAGGCGAGTACACCAAGCCTTCAATCTCTAGCGCTTTGAAAACGGCGATAAGAATAGCGAGGCCGCCAGCAATAACCACACGACGATCTTCACTTAAATCTGGGAAGCTTAATTTGTCTATATGCCCTGCGCTTACGAATTGCTTCATTAAATTGCGCAAACTTTTAAGTGTCACCGGAATATCGTGGCCATTGGGTCTGTCTTGCTGACAAAGTGTAAACAGCGAACGAATGGTACCCGAAGTACCGATACACTGGACCCAGCCCAGTCTGCGATATTTATTGTCTATTAACTCAAGCTCTTGCTGTGCGGCCGTGATAGCACGATCAAAGGCTTTTGGCTTTAGCTCACCGCCAGGGAAAAACCGTTTAGTATAGCTCACGCAGCCCATTTGAAGGCTGCGGCAAAGTAAAGGCGTAAAACCTTCGCCAATAACGAACTCAGTAGAGCCACCGCCTATATCAATAACCAGCTGTTGGCCGTCGGAGTGGTTAGTATGTGCAACGCCTGAATAAATAAGTCGCGCTTCTTCTACACCAGAAATGACTTCGATAGGGTAGGGAAGGATATCTTTTGCTGCGCTGATAAAATCGCGGGCGTTACGCGCCCTGCGCAACGTGTGGGTGGCGACAATTCTCACGGAGTCGGGCTCAAAACCTTTCAGGCTCTCTGCTACTACTTTTAGCATAGCGAGCCCACGCTCCATCGCTTCATCAGACAAGATATCGTCGTCGTTAAGTCCTTCGGCCAAGCGAACTTTTTGTTTAACTCTATGCAGAATCTGCACAGACCCAGCAACAATGCGTGCTACTACTAAGTGAAAACTATTTGAGCCAATGTCTAGTGCTGCGACTTTATTGACTTCGCGGGTTTCCACGTCATTAAAAACTGATTCGTGTTGGGTCATGTACTAATTTTCTATCCTACAAAGTGTCTTCTAGCTTCTTCAAATAGTCATAAATTTCTATCTGAGAACGAAGTTTTTTACGATTTCCCCTGCGAACGTACTTGTTGCTCTGATCCTTGTCAATCACTCGAGCCTTCAGGGTATCTTTAAATTGTAGCTCCATTATATCAACAATGCGCTGTTGAAGACCTTTATCATACACTGGACAACCTACTTCAATGCGGTTGTCCATGTTACGGGTCATCCAATCGGCAGAAGAGATATACACTTTTCTATCGCCGCCACCTTCAAAAATCATCACGCGTGGGTGTTCGAGAAATCTATCAACAATAGAGATTATTTCGATGTTCTCGCTTATTCCTTTTATCCCTGGATTAAGTGAGCACATACCGCGCACTATGCCGCGGATCTTAACTCCTGCCTGGCTAGCCCGGTACAAATCATCAATGAGTTCTTTATCAACAAGGTTGTTAATTTTGAAAGTGATTTGTGCCTTTTGACCTTGGTTCAAATGCTGAATTTCTTGACGAATTAACGACTGAATTTTTGTTCTGGCGTTTAATGGCGATATTTGAAGATGCTGGAACTTGTAGCGTCGGTAAGGGTATTGAATAAGATCGAATACCGCCACCCCTTCATCGGCGAGTTCTTGATTACGGGTGAATAAGCTGTAGTCGGTATAAATCTTTGCTGTTTTCTCGTTGAAGTTACCCGTACCGAAATGCGCATAGTTCACCAAACTGCCCCGTTCTTCACGGGTCACAATACAAAGTTTAGAGTGAATTTTAAGAGTAGGCACGCCAAGTACAACGCGTATACCTGCATCAGTCATGCGCTTAGACCATTCGATATTTGCCTCTTCGTCAAAACGGGCGCGAAGTTCTACCACAACGGTTACTTTTTTGCCGTTGTCTACTGCGTCAATTAATGAATTCACAATGCGTGAATTACTGGCAACACGATAAATGTTGATGCGTATGGTTTTAACATTCGGGTCGAAAGCCGCCTGACGCAAAAACTCGGTGAAGTGCAGGAAGCGGTGGTACGGGTAGTACAACAAAATGTCCCGCGCAGTAATGGCATCGAAAACGGTGTTGTACTTAGAGAAAGCCTTGCTGTCGATAGCAGGCAGCGGCGTATGCTCTAAATATTCTCGGCCCACATTTGGAAAGCCAATAAAGTCTTTAAAGTTACGATAGTGCCCAGCAGCGTGCATGGTATCTAGCTTGGTTATCTTAAGTCGCTTGCGCAGGTCTGATTTCATGTCCTCCGGCATGTTCGTGTCGTAGATAACACGTACAGGCTCAGCGATAAGGCGCTGCTTCATACTTTCAGACATCTTTTCAACGAAGCTTTCGTCAATTTCTTCGTTGATAGAATATTCCGCATCACGCGTCATTTTAAACGAGAATGCTTCAATTTCGTCGAACTTCACGAAACCGCGGAAAATGTCTTCGATACACAGCTGAATCATGTCATCGAGCATAATAATGCTCTTTTTCTTTCGGCTTTTTTGCGGTGGGATCAGCATAAAGCGCGACATTTCAGAGGTAGGAACCTGAATAACCGCAAATTTAGGATTGCGGTCCTTTCTTCTAAGCGCCACATATAAATATACCGACGTACCGTTCAAACGGCTAAGTAGGTCGGTCTTCTTATCTATTAAAATAGGTGCAATGTGACGCAGTGCTTTGTTAACGAAGAAGTTGCGTACCCACTGCTTTTGATAATCGTCTAAATCGTCTTTTCGAAGGATATGGATATTGTAGCGAGCTAGGGACTTAACCACATCCTTATGGATTTGGTCGAACTTTTCAGAAAGCTGGACTACCTTTTTCTGAATAAGTGCCATTAGGGCGGTTTGGCGTTCAGCTTCTTCTTCATTACCGTCATTTTGCGCAATGGTAATTTGTCGTTTCACGTCAGCGGCGCGCACGCGATAAAACTCATCTAGGTTATTTGAGTAAATACCAAGAAAACGAATTCGCTCCACGGCGGGGTTGTTTTTATCTGCGGCTTCTTGCAATACGCGTTCGTTAAACGCAAGCCAGCTTAATTCTTTGGGATAATATAAAACGTCGTTATCCATAATGTCTCAATTCACGTTCATAAAAATGGTCAAAGACTGCCATCAGTCAGTGACACTACTGTGACAACACGTATTCTGGTGCAAGTGCGCACGCATTGCGTTGTGGTTAATCCATTAACTTTCAATATGATGAGTTCGTAATTGTGATGCGCGGATAGTGTATGGCACCACAAATACGCCCTTGTTTTTATCGCTTCGCGGTAATGTCCACCACTAAATCGTTAGCTAACGATTCCAGAGCATCTTGCAATGCGCCATCGTCGAAGTCTTCTGGAACTGCAATTTCTGCTTTTGCTTTGAATATAAGGCTGCCCCAATTGGGCGCGCTTTCACAGTGTGAAGCAAAGGTAAGAATATTCAAATTGAACTGGTTTAAAACAGAGGTGAGCTCTTGGACAATACCAGTTTTGTCATTGCCCATTACATCAACCGTCAATTTGGTGGTGTTGTTATTTTCACTGCTTGCTACCGCTACAGATTGCACCGACAAATCTTTAATGGCGTCTAGCGCATCTATTAAGCCTTGTTTGTTCTCATCGGCAACATGTACTTCTACAAAACCGGTGAACATTCCCGCCATATGCGCAAAGCTCGATCCTTGCCAGTTGCCCTCATGTTTGTATACACACTTGGCCAGTGCGTCTACTAAACCCGGCTTGTCTTTACCCATAATGCTGATTACCAATGATTGCATACGATGCTCCTTATTGGGCGTGTAGAGAAAAACTTTGATCGTCTTCCTGTTGGGTAATACCATAGGCGCAGAGTAGGTTGCGCGAAGGTAATGCCATAAACTTTCACTTGCTATTAGCATAACAAAACTTACACTGCTCACCAGTGCAATTTAGGGTTATTCTTCTTAAAAATGAAGAATTTCGAAAATAAGAATTACTAAACAGCCGCATGACTTTCGACAGCAACAGCACAAACAAAAAACGCCAGCGCAGCGACAGGTGGTCACGCTATGTAGTGACCGGCTTCGGCGGCCTTGTTTTGTTGACGTTAGTTATTCTTATTACCCATTTAATCAGCCAAGCTCTGCCGTTGGCATATACCCCTAGCTTACAACACCTTTCAAGCTTTAAAACCCAAGACAACGAGGAAATTATCAGCGCCGGCGACATCATCAATAGCCAGCCGCTGCTGGTTAGAAAGTCTGACTGTAGATTAGGTTTAAAGTTGCTTAAAGGCGATAGTTTGGAGAGTAATCACGATTACATTCGACCTTGTGAGCATAGGTTGTCAGCCCATAGCGTGATGGGAGAGAACTATATTGTTGATGTATCGCCCAATGCTCAAGTGAGGGTCTTGCCGGTTAGATCGTTCAACATGGGCGACAGCACAGCGGTTGATATTGCAACGAGCGCGCCCCAAGCTACGTTGTCCAATAATATTACTTTCGCATTACCTAAAGAAAAATGGCGAGAGCGTGACAGCTGGAATATGGCCCTGTCTTCCAAATGGGCTGTGGTGTCTATCTCAAAAGGTAACAGTGTTTTCATTCGTTGGGTGAATCGGCTTCGTCCCACGCAGGTGGTAGACAAACGGTTTTACAATGTAGATAGGTTGGTACTGCTGCCTGGTAGCGAGATTGTGCTGCTTCAAATTGAAGATGCGCTTTACCTCAACCGGCTCAGCGATAAAGGGGCATCACTTCTACCCATAATAAGTGGTATTGATGCATCGTTAGATGAGAACATCGTATTTCCTCTCGCTAAAGACCGCACTTTCTTTTTAACGAATACAAAAACGCAGACACTGACTCGCTGGGTGCTGAGTAAAAGTGAAAAAGGCCTCACATTTAAACCAACCTACCAAATAGCGCTTCCAGGAGAGACAGTAAGAGACGTGGCAGAGCATGCCAGTATGAATCTAGTGGCTGTGCTCACCGATAAAGCACGGGTCCTGTTGGTAAACCGCGTATCAGGTGATGTAGTGGCGTCGCAACAAATTGAGCGTACCGCCGAGAATATCACCTGGTATGGTAATAAGCTTTACGGCTACTCAGGCAATACACTTTCAGTATGGGAAGGGAAGCATTTAAGCGGCATTACCACGTGGGCATCGCTGTTTGAGCCGCAACATTATGAGGGTTACGGTGCAGAAGAAACGGTGTGGCAAACCACCAGTGCTTCCGATTTTCAGGAGGCTAAATTTAGCTTAACGCCGCTTTTGATAGGCAGCATCAAAGCTTCTCTTTTGGCACTGCTAATTGCAATACCTGTTGCCATCGGCGCCGCTATATACACCGCATTTTTCGCCAAAAGCCGTCTGCGCAACATTATAAAACCGGCTATTGAGCTATTAGAAGCCATACCCAGCGTGTTAATCGGGTTTATCGCGGCCATTTGGCTGTCGCCGAAAGCCGAGCAGTTTTTGTTTTCCTTTGCCTTTTTCCTTATCGTGATTCCTTTTGTGCTTATAGTTGTTGCTTCGGTGCAACGCCCTATTGCGGAGTACCTACCTAAAAAACTAAGGCATGGTGCAGAACTACTTTTCGCTATAGGTGGTGTGTTCTTTTTAGGTTTTATAAGCGTGGAGTATGCGCCCGCGCTTATTTTCTCGGTGATGGGAGTGGACGGGTTTACGCTACTTGCATCTGAATCGAATAGTCCCATTGGCAAAACCACCATAGTGGTAGCGCTTGCGTTAGGTGTGGCTATTTCACCGAGTATTTATTCTTTAGCTGAAGATGCCATTAACGGCGTTCCAAACGACTTAAAACATGCTTCGTTTGCACTGGGCGCAACTCGCTTACAGACCTTGCTCCACGTTGTGCTGCACGTTGCACTGCCGGGCATCGTTGCCGCGATAATGCTAGGTTTTGGCCGTGCGTTTGGTGAAACAATGATTGTTCTAATGGTTACAGGAAATACACCAATCTCCAGTTGGGGCTTGATTGAGGGTTTGCGAGCACTTACTGCCAACTTGGCAATCGAACTACCAGAGGCCGATGTATCATCCGCGCACTATCAAATTTTATTTTTTACCGCGTGCATTTTGTTCTTATTTACTTTTTTGGTAAACACCATAGCAGAGCTACTGCGCCAGCATATAAGAAGTAGGGCGTATTATGGTTAATCGAACAATGTTTGGATTAAGCGCAGTTCAGCGCCAGTCGCTGGTTATCAGTCTAACAGCCTTTTTCACTAGCTTACTGCTTATCGCACTGGTGAGCGTGCTCTTGTTAATAAGCTTTCGCGGGACGGCTTATTTTTGGCCTGAACCTATCTATACGGTTACCGGTACGCATCAAGACGGCACAAGTTTTTCGGTGCTTGCGAACCTATTTGATGAATCGACAGATGAGGATGTAACACTTAAGTTCTCAGATACTCAGCATCCTTATGGCTTTCAAATTCAATTATCGCGAGAAAACTTATCTAGCACATTGCTCGCGAAAGACAGCGCAGACATCAAATTATTGGATGGCAGGCGCGTGTTGGCTATTCCCGAATATATTGTAGTCCCTTCTAAACCGCCACAGACCCTAGACAAAATTGATGATGTCATAGAGGAAGTTGCCCAGATCAGTGCGCAAATTGAAGATCTCAATACGCGTCATCTTGCGCCTATTCACGAAGCGCTGTCTCAATTTGATAAACGTAACGTGGTGGCAGACGCACCAGCAAGAGAGCGCTTGGTCGCTTCATTTAATGAATATCAAAAGCGTGTTGAAGCGTTAGAGGTGACGCGGGCTGAGTACACCTTGCTGGTAAGTTTTGCAGACGGTACGCCGTTTGTTATCCCTATTTCTAGTATTCAAGATGTGGACTTTGTAAGTCGCTTAAGCACAATGGAAAAATGGCAGGTAGTGTTTTCAGAAATAGGCGTGTTTTTAACTGATTCGCCTAAGCAAGCAAATACCTCCGGCGGCGTATTCCCCGCGTTGTTTGGCACTGTACTCATGGTATTCTTAATGACCATCATTGTGACGCCCTTTGGTGTATTAGCCGCTATTTACTTGAGTGAATATGCGCCTAACACGGCACTGACCACCATTATTCGTGTCAGTGTAAGCAATATGGCAGGTGTACCTTCTATTGTTTACGGCGTATTCGGACTTGGTTTCTTTGTTTATACCTTGGGCGGCAGTATTGATGAGCTATTGTTTAGCGACACACTGCCAGCACCCACAATGGGAAGCCCTGGCGTTTTCTGGGCTGCCTTAACTATGGCAATTTTGACCTTACCTGTAGTGATTGTGGCGACTGAAGAAGGCTTGCGCAGGGTGCCGGAAGGATTGAAAGCGGGCAGTTACGCATTAGGAGCTACCAAAATTGAGACTATAGTGCGTACCGTATTGCCTATTGCGTCTCCGGGTATTATGACTGGCGTAATTCTGGCGATTGCGAGGGCGGCAGGTGAAGTAGCGCCACTTATGTTAGTTGGTGCGGTCAAGTTTGCGCCAACCTTGCCCATAGATGGAGAGTTTCCTTATCTCCACCTTGATAGGCAGTTTATGCATTTGGGCGTGCTTATTTATGACGGAGCGTTTCACAGCCAAACTGATGGAAAGAGCGCAAGTATGATGTTCGCCGCCTGCTTACTATTACTGGTAGTAGTTTTTGTATTAAATATTCTGGCAGTTGTACTTAGAGCGCGCCTTCGTAAACGCTATCTCAAAGGATAATACAGGTCTAGTAACATGTTGAAGTTGTTTGAACACAATACGCTAAACGTAAACGATATTAGTGAACAGCAAACCGCGGTAGAGGTTAAAAACCTAAACCTGTGGTTTGGCAATAAGCATGTGTTAAATGACATCAGCATGCGGATCCCCAAAAACAAAATAACCGCGTTAATTGGTCAAAGTGGCTGCGGCAAATCTACACTTATCAGCTGTTTCAACCGACTTAACGATTTGTATGACGGCTGCAAATACAATGGTGAAATTATTATTGATGGTCAAAACATCAATAGTCGCAAAGTAAATGTGTCACGCCTAAGAACGAACGTGGGCATGGTTTTTCAGCGACCCAACCCCTTTCCTATGAGCATTTATGAGAACGTGTGCTACGGGCTTAAGCTTCAAGGCGTTAAAATTCGTCGACACTTAGACGACGCGGTGGAAAGCGCACTGAAACAGGCGGCGCTGTGGGACGAGGTTAAAGATCGTTTATTTGAATCTGCCCATGTTTTATCTGGCGGTCAGCAGCAGCGTTTGGTGATTGCTAGAGCACTGGCGTTGAAGCCCGACATTCTACTTCTTGATGAACCAACCTCGGCCCTTGACCCTCTGACCACACTTTTTATCGAAGAACTGATGGATGCATTAAAAAAGCAATGCACCATTATTATTGTGACGCACAACATGCAGCAAGCAGCTCGGGTTAGCGACTATACCGCCTTTTTCCATCAGGGCAGGCTAATAGAATATGCAGACAGCGATACGCTGTTTACCATGCCGGACAAAAAACAAACCGAAGATTATATAACGGGGCGATATGGATAACGGTGCAGTGAACGTGCGTTCTAACTTGGAGTTGCTCCGCAATGCTGAAGTTTGGCTTGGCGTTGCGGCTTGTAATAATAGTGCAACGATAGGCACTGGCACATTGTCTAGCCGTTATTTATTAAGCTTATGGCGCGAGGAGAAATCACCATGCGACAGGTAGCCTTAAATACGCATATCTCAGGTACCTTTAATATCGAGTTGGAAAACTTGCGTAACTCGGTATTAACCATGGGAGGCGAAGTTGAGCAGCAGCTGGTGGATACGTTAAAAGCGGTAAAGCACAATCATGCCGCTCTGGCTGAAAAAGTGGTGTTAAACGACTTAAAAATTAACTCCATGGAAATTCAAATTGATGAAGAGTGCTTGCGCATTATTGCCAAACGTCATCCTACCGCCAGTGACCTGCGTTTGATTATGACCATTTCCAAAGCCATTACCGATATTGAGCGAATGGGCGATGAAATCGAGCGTATTGCTAAACTGGTAACGCGCAATAAGCTGCCGAGTTCAGATACTATCAAGAGCAGTATGTTGCTTATTGGTGAGAGAGTCGCCGCCATGATGCGCGGCACATTCGACGCTTTTGCCCGTCAGGATGAGGCCGCTGCTTTAGAAGTGTATGACCAAGACAACCGCATTGACAGTGAGTACAAACGGCTGCTGTCGTATACCACCTCCGAAATGCAGAAAAGCACTGACGACATGCAGGATTGGCTGGATGTGTTGTGGGCAATGCGCTCGTTAGAGCGAATTGGTGATAGATGTAAAAACGTGTGTGAATACGTGGTTTATCTCACTCGCGGTACTGATGTAAGGCATACACCGCTGGAAAATATGCAGCAAAAGCTGGAAGATTTGACGTAAACCTGTCCAAATGGTCAGTGTGTTTTTGCGTAGTAATATTCAAATATGGAAGTTGGTGAAATTTATTTGTCATAAAACTGAAATATTTGGTGGTTTTATCATCGCATTCAAATAATTCCGCATACTTTTATCGTTTTTCAGTGATTTTCGCTATGGCTTCTAACATGATTACGTTATCATGCGCCGCAGCCAAGAACAGATCGTGCAAAATTTAATCGAACCTTATGATAAAACACAATTTGTCTTTAACTTCATTCTCTAGCCTTTGTGGTGAAGAGATCATGCTACTTACTCAAGTAGCGTCCAGCCTAAATCGCGTTTAGATCGGGAGCGATTATCCGTGGAATTTTTTGAAAGTTATGGCCTAATTCTTATAATCCTTGCCGCCGGCGTTGGTTTCGTCATGGCATGGGGTATTGGAGCGAACGACGTTGCCAACGCAATGGGTACGTCAGTAGGTTCTAAAGCTTTAACCATAAAACAAGCCATTATCATTGCAATGATATTTGAGTTTGCTGGCGCCTACCTAGCAGGTGGCGAAGTAACGTCTACCATTCGAAAAGGGATTATCGACTCAACCTATTTTATAGACATACCTGAATACCTTGTATTAGGCATGATCTCATCACTACTTGCAGCTGGAATCTGGCTAGCGGTAGCGTCATGGTTGGGGTGGCCTGTATCTACCACTCACTCAATTATCGGTGCAATCATCGGTTTTACTGCCACTGGCGTCAGCATGGACGCAGTAGCATGGGACAAAGTGGGTGGTATTGTTGGTAGTTGGGTAGTAACCCCAGCTATTTCAGGCATCATTGCTTATCTTATTTTCATGAGCGCGCACAAGCTCATCTTCCAAACTGCCTCTCCGTTTGCAAATGCTAAGCGTTATGTGCCTTTTTATATGGCATTAGCGGGCTTTGTGATGTCGCTTGTTACTATCAAGAAAGGCCTTAAGCACGTTGGTTTAGAGCTAAGTGCCGTCAATGGATATCTACTGGCTATTGCTATTGCCGTAGCGTTGGGCTTCTTGGGTAAATGGTTTATCGGCCGTATGAAGTTCAGCGGCTCTGAAGACGCAGACCTACAGGCGGCTAACGTTGAGAAAGTATTCGCACTGCTAATGGTAGTGACAGCTTGTTGTATGGCGTTTGCCCACGGTTCAAATGATGTAGCTAACGCTATTGGGCCATTGGCTGCGGTAGTTAGCGTAGTAAGTAGTGGCGGCGAAATTAACTCTAGCACTACACTTGCACCTTGGATCCTTCCTCTTGGTGGTTTAGGTATTGTTGCGGGTCTTGCGCTATTTGGACATCGCGTTATCAAGACCATCGGTCAAGGTATTACACACTTAACGCCAAGCCGCGGTTTTGCAGCAGAACTCGCTGCAGCGTGTACGGTAGTTATCGCATCGGGTACGGGTTTACCTATTTCGACTACCCAAACGCTTGTAGGAGCGGTACTAGGTGTAGGTCTGGCGCGTGGTGTATCAGCGCTTAACCTAGGCATTGTGAGAAATATCGTCGTATCGTGGATTGTTACGTTGCCTGCAGGCGCAATCCTCTCGATTATCTTCTTCTACATTCTTAAGGCGTCGTTTGGCGTAGCGTAGAACATAGCGCTAATAAACGTTCGTATTAAGCGAAAAGAATTAAAAAAGGCCGTGCTTGAAGTGAAGCACGGCCTTTTTTGTTTGTGGAATGTTTTCTTTAATCAACAGAGATAGGCGTTTCGAAGCCACGGGGTTTAACACCCACAACGGCGCACTTAAGCTGATGGATAGTTTCTTCTGCGGTGTCGCCCATGATGTAGCCAGGCACGCCTAAACGCGCCACTGTGCCCATTACAATAATGTCGGTATCAAGGGATGTGGTAGTGGCTGCAATTTCTCTTCGAGGGTAACCGTGAACAATGTGCTTCTGAGGTTTCAAATACTCTAATACACTGTCATCCAATTCATTGCCTAGTTCTTCAAGCAATTTGTCTAATTCCGATTCACGCTCGGCATGGATTTTTGCAAGATCGGTTTCCATTCTGTCGTTATCAACCGATATAAACCCGTCTCTTGCTATGTTTTCAGGAACCGCATCGAAAACGTGAACAATGTGCAGCTGTGCAAATTCTAGCAAGGCTATTTGGCTTGCGTGACGCAAAATGTCGCGATTAAGATCGCGCCTAATAGACACTTCATGCTGTGGATAGTGATAGTTCAAATCCAGTGCTGCAACTACGTTTTTGTACTGACTGCGAGGCTTGTGGTTAATGATCCAAACCGGGCACGGGCATTTGCGGAATAAACGCATGTCTAAGCTTCCGAATAACTTATCTAGAAAGCTCTCTTCTGCCCGTTTAATTACTAGGTCGATGTTATTCTTTTTTACATAACGCACAACGTCAATAAGCGGCTGGCCTACCGTTACCGCGGTAGATACCGGATAGTGTTTCCCCCAACTCTCTGCTTGTTCTTTTAACCAGTGCTGGGCTTGGGTTTCCATGGTTTGCTGAGAATCAACGTAAGAGAAAGACTCCATGACCATACTAGCGTTGGGCGGCAAAGATTCTAGCGAAAGCATAATAGTAAGCGATGCTTGGTGTGCTTTGGCGATATGCAGTGCTTGAGCTACCGTATCATCTTGTCGATGAGAGTCGCTCAATACACATAAAATGTTCTTATAATGTCCTTTCATACTGCCCTCAATAGTTGATCGCTCCATTGACTGAATG
The DNA here is from genome assembly GCF_057552975.1 of Alteromonas sp. 5NW40-0090. Classification (NCBI taxonomy): domain Bacteria; kingdom Pseudomonadati; phylum Pseudomonadota; class Gammaproteobacteria; order Alteromonadales; family Alteromonadaceae; genus Alteromonas; species Alteromonas sp. 5NW40-0090. Next base: position 189,796 of record NZ_BAAJLT010000010.1, on the reverse strand, counting down.
ATACAAGAGCGGGTCTTACTTCGTCGTAAAAATATGTTACATGCAATGCTTTAATTTAATCCTAACGCTACTTATGGGGGCTTTCCAGCGGGAAATGTCAAATTCTCAAAAGCTTCTTATAGATTGCACAATAAAAAGAATTATCTACTTCTGTTTTGGGATGTGGCATGCGTACAGCTACGAATGGCAGAATATCGTTCTCGTTAACCTTGGGTATCAACCCTAGGCGCTATTTAATCTTTATGTTAGATTAATCCAATATTTTTTAATCCCTTTTTAAATAATTGTGAGATGCCCATGAAATGGCCTAATCTTAAGCACCTGCACTATTTGGTGACGCTACATCAAGAGCAACATTTTCACCGTGCTGCACAGCGCTGTAACGTAAGTCAGTCAACATTGAGTACGGCCATTCAGAACCTTGAAGAGCACTTCGGAAGCCAACTTCTTGAGCGTGAACATAAAACCTTTGTGTTTACATCGTTGGGACTAGATATCGTTGAACGCAGTAAAGTGCTACTTCAGGAAGCGGGAGAGCTGGTTGAGTATGCGCAAAACGCAGGCAATTGGCAGCGAGGCACCTTAAAATTAGGTGTTATTCCAACCATTGCGCCGTTTCTTTTTGAAGGCATGATGGGCGCGTTTTCTGCATTTTTACCCGAGATCAACTTGGAAATGCAGGAAGACACGACGGAGAAGTTGCTACAGCAATTGACCGACGGCAGATTAGACTTACTTATTCTAGCGTTGCCAATGGAAACACCAGGTTGTAAACAGATGGTCTTAGGGCATGACCCGTTCCATCTTATTGCGCACAAAGATATGGCTGAGCAGCTTCCTAACCCTGTCGACATTTCAACCTTGCCGAAAAAGAGTATTTTCTTACTTCAGCAAGAGCACTGTATGACCGGGCATGCGGTAAGTGCGTGCAATCTTCAGCACAGCGACCAAATTAGCAGTGTAGCGGCAAGCAGCTTATATACCTTGGTGCAATTAGCGAATAGCAAAATGGGCTACACCTTCTTACCTGAACTTGCGATAAACCAGTCTATTCTTGAGCACACAGGTCTTAAGAGCTTCCCCGCTGAAGAGCAGGGGTTTCGTGAGATTGGTTTAGTATGGCGTTCAGGCACTACGCGTATGCAGCTGTTTCGTCGTATTGGTGAAATTATCTCGCCACTGCTGCCTATTCCCACGTTAAAATAAGCTTGGCGCTGAGCGCGCTACCTTTCATATTTAGCTAAAGCGGTTGAGCCTATAGGTTCAGCCGCTTTTTTATTGCTGACATCAAGTATTGTCTTGTGCACCAACCCCAAAGAAGTTCTTCATCCTTCGCTTAAATCGCAGTTTCATTGGGGTTATTCCCTAAATGACAATTTATTTATCAATTAAACAAACTTTTTTGCAAAGCTTATCGACTTAATGGTTAAGTAAAAAAACAGAGCGTAAAAACGGGGAACGGCGTGTTTAATAAACGAGATGAAAAACTCGTGGAACAGGCATTAAAGGGTAATAAAAAAGCGTGGTTTACGCTTATATCTCGCTACGAAACCGCTATGTATCAATACGGTATTCGAATGACAGGGAATAGCCATGATGCAGCAGATTTAATGCAGGAGGTTTTTATCTCTGTGTTTCGCAGTCTTGCCTGTTTTAAAGGTGAGGGCAGTTTTAAAAGTTGGCTCTATCGCATTGCCCACTGTCGCTGCGTTGAACTGTATCGCAAGCGAAAGCCGCATTCTGACATTGACGATATACAGGCGCCACTTTGCGGTGCGCCATGCCCTGAAATGCAGCTTTATAGCGACAGAGAGAGTAGAGCATTAACGCAGGCTATGCAGACCCTACCTTTGGGCCAAAAGGCGGTGGTGGAATTGAAGTTCTTCGGCCACTTCACGTTCGAAGAAATTGCACAGCAAATGGATATCTCAGTAAATACCGCTAAGTCGCGACTTTACGCAGCCTTAGCAAAGTTGAAGTTGGAGTTGGAATAATGACCTTATATGACAAAGAAGCCTTATTCTCAGCTTATCTGGACAACTCGCTTGATAGCGAGCAAGAAAAGCAGTTTAACGCGTTGTGTGATTCAGATGCTGAGTTCGCGCAGGCGGTAGAAAATAGCACCCGTTTGAACAGCGCAAGTGCAAGCTTCGTTGCCCCGGCACTTCCCCAATGGGACAAAGAACAGACCTTTTTTAAGAAAGATAAACCACGTTCGCTTTCATCCTGGTTTAGCTTGCCAGCGTGTGCCATGGCCATGTCGGCCTGTGCGCTGTTAGCCGTACTCACCGGTACAAAGCTGTCGTATAGCAATAACGGTATAGCGCTTACGTTTTCAAACAAAAGCGCCAACACAGTGGATGAAATGGTTGAGCTGCGCGTTACGCAAGAAGTTGCTAAAGCTTTAGGTGAGCAACGTGATTTCTATCAACAAGCAAACCAAAAACTATTCAAAGAATACGCTCAGGCGCTATCTACACAGCAGCAACAAAGCAGTGCAGAGCTTACTAAGTACTTATTAGCGTCGAGTAGAGAAGAACGCAAACACGACTTTGCCGAGCTTATTAAATTTATCAACGAGCAGCGTATTGATGATCAAAGATTCTATGCACGCCAATTTACGCGTCTACAGGATGAAATTGATGACATTGAAATAGGGTACAGCGCGGTAAGTTTACCTAACAGCCGTTCTGAAGTGCCATTAACCATGCCGTATGAAACAAACAATCCACAGTCGTCGCTAGATGATTAATGTAATTAGGTGAAATTATGAAACGTTTATTAACTGCTTTACTACTTTGCTCTGCTGCTGGTGGTCTTGCGAACGCACAAAGTGCGCAAAAATATGACACGCTATCGAATGAATTAGAAATAATGTCAGGGGTACTCAAAACGTCCTTACGACAAAATGCCGCGACAGACTCTTGGAGAGTGAGTCAAATTGAAACCAGCTATCTTGCTGGGCAGGGGGCAGTATTTACTTTTTCAGTAAGAGGCCAAAGCGGTAACTGGGTACGAGAGATAGAAACGCTGGTAGAAGGATTGGTTGCCACCGTACCACCAGCACCGCCTGCACCACCAGTCCCGTCTGCAAATTCGTTTAGTGATGTTGATGACATTGTGTTTGAAGCAGCCAGAGAGTGGGAAGCTTACGCAGAAGAAACCAGCCATCGTTTTTCTCAGGCGTTTGCTGACAACAATAGTCGCTTACGCGACTTGCGCAACATGCAGCGTGAACTTGCCTGGGAAGCAAGAGAGGTAGAGCGTGAACTGCGAGATATTACCTTTGAATTGCGTCACGCTGACGAGGCGCGAAAAAAAGAATTACTCGCGCAAAAAGAGCAGTCTGGAGAGCAGCTTAAGCAATTAGAAGCGAAAGAAAAAAGCATGAAGGATGAGCTTAATGCAATTGAAAAAGAGCAGACTAAACAAATGGAGGCGCGTAAAGCGCAGCAGCAGCAAGCTTACAAAACGTTTCTGGCCGGTTTTGAGTCGGGCATGAGCGAGACCTTATGCAGATTTGGGGCAGGCTTACGCGGTCTGCCGGAAAATGAACATATCAGCATGGTGCTGAAAGATTTTGAGATGGACGAGAGCCGCGAGCGCAAAGACCGAATTTATGTATTTACTCGTGCTGATATAGTGCGCTGTGTTCAAGAAAAAATAGACGCGAATAAACTTCTCACCAACGCTAATATTTATCAGTTTTAAATAAATAAGCTCGGCGCACTTATGAACGCTTTGCTTCGTTAAAACAGCACGCGCGCCTTCGTTAATGAACGTTGATAACGAAGGTGCGCTTTTTATTGGCCTACATTTTAGGTGCAATATGCCCTAATTCTGCTGCCCATGTGAGTTCGGATCTCTTAAGGTTATTTGCCGCACTAGCGCCAAAGCTGTGCAGCGCATTGTAAGCGCTATTAGATGGAACACGGCAATAGTGGCAAAGTGCATAGAACAAAAGGCTGCAGCGGTGCTGTGATCCATCGCAGTGTAAGTATATCTTCGCTCCTTCGGTCAACATTTGAGATAGTTCATGAAGGTATTGGTGAAGGTGTACATCTTCGGTGGGGGATTCTGACGACGGGTGTAAAAATGGAACCCATAGCCACTCTAACCCGGCCGCTATTGAACGGTCACGAATAACCGGTGCGTTCTCTTCACTGGTTTGTACCGTAGCCACGTGAGTCACGCCCAATGATTTAAGCCTTTCAAAATCACTTTCAACAGGTTTTTTACCTAGGCATATATGCCCTGCGCGTAGAGAAAACCACGCGATATTCGGCTCTACTGTTGGGCTGTCTTCCTTTTTCTCAGCGCTTTGCTTGTTTGTTAGCATAAGTTTTCACATGGTTTTGGCATAGCAGCTTAATTTGGGCCTTTTGTTAAACGACAAAATAATAAATTGAAAAGTAGTGGCAGCTACATCCGCCAATCACGAACATGTGCCAAATTGCATGGGTGTACTTTACCTTTTTTGCCACGTAAAAGCACACGCCTACACTAAAACACAGCCCGCCTGCTACCAATAACCATAGGCCAGCACCGGGAAGGGCGACATAAAGAGGGTAGATAAGACCCAATGCAATCCATCCCATCAGCAAATAAGTCATCACGGATACCTTTGGGAAACGGTGCTGCGCGACGAGCTTAAACGCCACGCCGCCAATCGCCAAGCTCCAGATAATCGCGGTCATAGTAATACCCAACACGCCACCAATCGAAACCAGTAACAATGGTGTGTAAGTACCTGCTATCAATAAATATATTGCGCTGTGGTCAAATAGCTTAAGCCATCCCTTTGCCTTTTGATGGGAAATGGCGTGATAAAGGGTTGAGCTGAAAAACACCAGAATGAGCGTAGAGCCATAAATAGCTGCAGTGGTTAACGCGAGCGTATCCTCCGCTCGATACAACATAAATACTAAACCCACGATAGCCGCAATAAAGCCAACCCCATGACTAATACTGTTCAGCCACTCCTCCATTACAGAGTAGGCTTTTGCAGGAATGCTTTTTGATTGCGGCACAGCCTGTGTCTGAATCTGTTCTTGGGTCATCACAGCTCCTGTTTTTTATTTCTAAGAATAATGGGTAGTAAATGCCCTTAAAGCCTCTTGTCGCACTTTCTCGATAAGACATGCGATCATTTCAGCGACTAGCGCTTTCAATTGAAGCGCGCAGTTCAGCATTTTCCCTACTACGTCCATTAGGACAATTATAGCGCACACTTGTTCGCTCAATGCGAAAATAATAACAGAAAACGTCAAAAATCTGATGACAATCAGATTACAAAAAGAGGTTAAAATACCAATACGCATAGATAATTGCCCACTCAAAAGGCGCTGGCAAGTTTCCTAGCAAAGCGTGGGAATGCAGGGCTGAGTAGGTGATTATCTATCCGGACTAGTTTAAATCTGCAGTCTCGAAGCAGCCGCCTAATTTGTCCAATAGGACTTTTAACGTACGGCTTTCATCTGCAGTCATGCCATTGAGCTTGCAGAGCATTTGCGCAGGCACGTCTTCTGCTATGGCTTTCTTCTTCTTGCCCGTTTCAGTGAGTTGAACGCGCTTAACGCGTTTGTCGGCTTCATCTTTAGTGACAACTAAAAAGCCTTTGTCTTGTAGCTTTTTAAGAATCAGCGACATAGCACCACCGTCTATGGCCGTTCTCTCTAAAAGCTCGGCAATAGTAATGCCTTCATTTTCCCATAGCGCCATTAAAGTCACATATTGAGGATAGGTGATATCCAGCGTTTTAAGAAGGGGGCGGTAAGCACGAGTGAATGCATTCGACAGCGTATAAAAACGGTGGCAAAGCTGATTTTCCAACTTCAATAATTCTGACATGACGCTTAACCCTTATCAATACGGCTTTTTCTCAATAAGAATATTTTGCATACAAAGCACTTGCTCTGCAAGTTGGTTTGGTGATAATTTATTTTGCATGCAAAGTAATTATTTAGATAAACCTAAGAGGAGAGTAACGATGCATAAACTTCAACAAGTCGTTTATACCGGAAGTGCAACAGCAACGGGGGGGCGCGAAGGAACAGCGAAATCAAGTGATGGTAAGCTAGACCTTAAACTCTCTACACCCAAAGAGTTGGGCGGTGCAGGTGGAGAAGGGACGAACCCTGAACAAATGTTCGCAGCGGGCTATTCGGCGTGCTTTATCGGTGCACTTAAGCATGTGGCTGCATCGCAAAAAATTAAGCTGGCCGATGACATTAGTGTAACTGGCAACGTTGCAATTGGACCTATTGAACAAGGCTTTGCTATTGCAGTAAAACTGACGGTAGATTTGGGCGATATGGACAAAGCACAAGCGCAAGGCTTGGTGGAAACTGCGCATCAAGTATGCCCATATTCAAATGCGACCCGCGGTAACATAGAAGTAGATATTAGCCTTGCTTAATTAAACGGCAAACGAGTCAGTTGTTAACGCAGATAGTTAATGCCCTCGTCAGATAGCTACGCCTTCGTCAGATGGCGTAGCTGTCCTGCACTTATTCACGTTAACCCTTACTGCTTTTCGAAATATAGCGCAGTTACAACGCAGCTCTTCGAATTAGAGTCGCCAGTCATATAACAGATTGATACACTGAGATCGTATCAATCATCCTTTAGGAAGTTATATGAAAAAATACGGATTACTGGCTACATTCGTATGCGCGCCTGTTTTGTTCGCATGCAGCGACAACAGCAATGTAGACGCAGCCAAGACAGACAAAGATCAAGCCATCAGCGTAGGCTCGACTTCAGACACTGAAGTACAAAATGTTGCAGTAGCAAACCAAGCTGACGCGGCTATTGCCTCTGGGGTAGATTATCACTCCTTCGCGAACCCTAATGAGATTCGGGTTACCCATCTCAGCCTAAACCTAACTGCAAACTTTGAGACCAAGCAGCTTGTTGGCGACGTAACGCTTGATGTAAAGCGTGAAAAGCCCGACAACAACACCTTGGTGTTAGACACGCGAGCATTGGACATTCAAAGTGTTACCGTAGACGGTGAAAGTGTTCCTTTTGAAATGGGAGAGGTTGACCCTGATTTAGGTACACCTCTTACGATTACGTTACCTAGTTCCGCAAACGCAGTAACGGTTGCGTATTCAACCTCACCTGAAGCGTCTGGCGTACAATGGTTAACGCCAGCGCAAACTGCAGGTAAAAAGCACCCGTTCCTGTTTACCCAAGCGCAAGCGGTTCACGCGCGAAGCTTTATTCCGCTTCAAGACTCACCGCAAGTACGCGTAACCTATGACGCGACCATTAAGACACCTGAAGCGCTGTTGGCGGTGATGAGTGCGTCAAACGATCCTACCACCGAGCGCGATGGTGAATATGAGTTCACCATGCCACAGCCTATCCCTTCGTATCTTATTGCGTTGGCTATAGGTGATTTAGAATTTAAAGCCATGGGTGAGCGTACCGGTGTGTATGCTGAGCCTGCGCTACTTGAAAGTGCAGCGAAAGAATTTGAAGACACTGAGGCGATGTTAGAAGTAACAGAAGAAACCTATGGACCTTACCAGTGGGACCGTTACGATCTATTAATTCTACCGCCGTCATTCCCGTTTGGCGGTATGGAAAACCCTCGCTTGTCGTTTATCACGCCAACGGTTATCGCAGGTGATAAAAGCTTGGTTTCATTGATTGCTCATGAACTGGCGCACAGCTGGTCTGGTAACACAGTAACAAACGCAACATGGCGTGATCTGTGGTTAAACGAGGGCTTCACAACCTACTTAACTTACCGAATTATGGAAATGATCTACGGTCACGATCGTTTCAAAAAAGAAGCGGTGCTCGGTTACCAAGACCTAGAGAATGATATTGCTGCATTAGAGGAAAATGATGAGATCCTGGCTATCGACCTTCGTGGTCGCAATCCGGACGATGTTTTCTCAAATATTCCCTACGAAAAAGGCGCACTGTTCTTACGCGAAATTGAACAAAAGATTGGCCGAGAAAACTTTGATGCTTTCTTAATGCAGTACTTTAAAGACTTTGCTTTTAAGAGCATTACTACCGACACATTTATTGCTTATTTAGATGATACCTTGTTAAAGCAGTATCCAGATAAGCTAGACGCGGAGCGCATCCAAACGTGGATTTTTGAATCAGGCATTCCCGAGGGAGCGCCACAGCCAGAATCTGATGCGTTCACTAAAATCGATGACACACGAAGCGCTTGGCTTTCTGGCAACGTGAAAGCGGCGGATATTGAAACCGCGCAGTGGACTGTACACGAGTGGCTATATTTTCTAAACAACATGCCCGAATCGCTAAGCAGCGCACAGCTGGCTGAGCTAGATTCAGCGTTTTCACTCACTTCGACGAAAAACAACGAAATTGCTCATAGCTGGTTGATGATCGCAGTAGAGAATAACTATCAGCCTGCCTATGATCGTTTGTATAGCTACTTGGTGTCGATAGGGCGCAATAAGCTTGTTAAGCCCCTTTATCGCGAGCTATCAAAAACACCTGAAGGCAAGGCGTTTGCTAAACGCGCATTTGAAGAAGCGAAACCGGGCTATCACCCACTTACAGTGAAAGCTAATGAAGAATACGTAAATTAACATCAAGCGTACGGTTAGGTTAGTAATTAAGCAGCGCAATAAGCGCTGCTTTTAGGGCCTTGTTACTTTCACGCTATAGACATTTAAAGTGACCTTTAACGTCATCCTTAGTTTCTTATTTTCTGCAGCTTATTCGTTTTCCTTAGATACCGAAAAAGCAATGGGTGCCATCTGCTTCCTGAAGTCACTTAGTGCATCTAGTGGGAGCTCAATGTCTATTTCTACACTACTTCCATAGCTGCAATTGGCAATTTTGCCTTCAGCTTGTTCCACCAAGTAACGTACAAACTGCTCGTGTTTGAAATCGATATCTACGCTAAGTGGTTCCAGCTTTATCTCTTGTCTTACCTCAAGAGCATCTATAGCTTGCTGAGCCGCAGCGGAATACGCGCGAACCAGCCCTCCTGCACCTAATTTAATCCCGCCAAAATACCGCGTGACAATAATCATGATGTCGCCGATATCTTTGTGCTGGAGTACATTTAATATGGGTTTACCGGCAGTGCCGCTAGGCTCGCCGTCATCAGCCATCGCCGCGCTACTTGGCGAGTTAGGGTTGCCAAAAACATAAGCCCAGCAATGGTGTCTGGCGTCGGGATACCGTTGTTTCACACTATCTAAAAGCGCCATTGCACTTTCACGAGAATTTGCAAAGCCGGCACAAGCAATGAATTTGCTTTTCTTAATTTCGTACAGGGTTTCAACCTGTTTAGCTGGAACGGGATAAGTCATCAGCGCATTGTAAGCTAAGACAATTTTTTATTTAACCCAAATAAGGTAAGCAGTGTGTTTTACCGCTAAATAAAACGAAATTTTCGACGGCGATAGGCTCAGATAGAACGCAGTGGTCAAAAATACTACTATTTGGCGAATTATCTTGAAAGGTCGTATTTCGTTTACCGTTCTAGCGGGTGCTTATTTCTTGATAGTCATTAAGTTTATGAATTTAAATGGTTTTATAAAGTTGGCGCAGTGATTGTAATAGTGAATATGAGTGTGGCCAAGGTGTAACGCCACAACAACGTAACTTCGTCCCAATAAGGAAATCATGCTATGAAATCACGTATTAATGCTATCGCTATTGTTGCTCTTACCTCTGTATTCACCGGAAGTGCTTTAGCTTCGGTAGAATTTAAGCCTACCGACGATTCGGTCACCTCTAACCTTTGCGTTGCTGCCGCCACCGGGAACAAGTGGAAGCTACATGAACAAATTAAAGAGTCTGCCCTAGATAAAAAGTACGTAGCACAGGACATGACGTGTAACGGACTATCGGTTGCTGCGTTTGTTGATCAATATGGCAAGAACGGGGAAAGCATCAAGAAATACCTGAATATTCAACAGCAGCAGATTGCTAACGTAGTGCATGCAAAATAATTCCCCCACAATTAAACGGTGCTAGGCTTGTACGTATGCGAAAAATCGATTGTGTGAAAAAAGCGGGTTAAAAAAGGGCTGTTGATTATACAGCAGCCCTATTTACTAATTTGACATGACTGCTAGCGTAGAATGCTGGATACCGTTTCAGATACGTTTAATGCGCCTTTTTGAATTTCATCAATGATGCTTTGAACCTGCGCAATTTGCTGGCTGTTTTGGTCAACACTGTCTTTAACACCGGCCATTTTCTTCGTAGACTTATCCGCAAGTTTTCTATTCTCAGCAACAACGCTTTCAATTTCTACCGTTGAGTCACTAGTGCGTTGCGCCAGCTGTCTAACTTCATCCGCTACTACGGCGAAGCCACGACCTTGATCACCTGCTCGAGCAGCTTCAATTGCAGCGTTTAGTGCTAACAGGTTGGTTTGCTCAGCAATCCCGCTAATGGTCGTTACAATAGTTTCAATCTTAAGCGACTGTTCACTGAGCTCATGCATTAACTGGTTGGTTTCTTCAACTTCCAAAAGAGCTGCGTCGAAAGTTTCTACGCTTCGCTGCAAAGAAGAGGCACCATCTGCAGCAATTTGTGAAGTCTCTTCAGCGGTTGATACCGCTAATTCAGCTGCTTGAGCTATGGCATCTTTCTCATTCACTGCGTCGGTAATATTTGAAGCGAATTTAATAACTTTAGTAACGCGACCTGAGGCATCAAACACGGGGTTGTAGGTTGCTTCTAACCATAGCGCATTTCCGTTAGCGTCGACTCTCTCAAACTGACCTGAAGAGAAATTACCCCGAGCAAGGTTATCCCAAAAGGTAGGATTTTCTTGATAGAACTTATCGCGGCAGAACATTCGATGGTGTTTACCTTGAATGTCGGCCAAACTGTATTTCACTGTTGCAGTAAAATTCTCATTTGCCGTGATAATTGTTCCATCAGGATGAAACTCAATTACCGCCATCGACTTGTTTAGTGCGTCAGTCACTGCTTTACCAGCAAAATAGGCGTTTTCACGTTCAGTGATATCGTGGTAAATGGCATGAATTTCTGTAACGCCATGCTTATTCACCGCTACGTAGCTTGCCTTAAGCCACTTCGTTTCACCTAACGCCGATTTTCTTGCAACCGTGTCGCTAAAGCTGCCGCCATTGACCAAGTGTTGCCAAAACGATTTGTACTGTGACTCAGGTTCAACACCTTCAACGCGCATTGCCGCATGGGAAAACGACGTTGCGGTTGAATTTGGGTAATCCAAAATGGAAAGTAATACGGGAGAGGCAAATGTGCACTGTCCATCAGTACTATAGATGGCATAGGCCATTGTGTTTTTGAATGCATCCAGCGTGCCAAGCAAGCCTTGGCTCTCTTCCCTAAGAGCCGAAATGTCATTATTGTATCGAGAACTGGATACGAACATAACGTCTCCGAAAATTACAAGTATAATTAAGAATTAGTGTAGTCTATGTTAACTATATTTAACATTTATGTCGTTTAGACATTAGGCGAAGCCTATGTTTAAAGCATTATCAATTAGGCTTAATTTATTTATAAGTGGTTGTTTTCATTGTTACAGTACGGTAACTATTTCCATCTAACAAGAAACATTCGAACTAATAAGACCACTCGATGCCATTAGAACGCTTTATCCCATTTCGCAAACATGATGTTAGTAGATTGTGTGAAAACGTAATTGTGCAAGAGAGGACTCTTTTTCGTACGTTCTCAACGTTGCTCGTTAATCGCATACACTATCAATATCATGAGCAACTTGAGGGTCTAAAAGATAGCTATAACGATTTTGACCCAAACAAAGACACCCGCGATCTTACACCTTCAAGTGAAGCTACTAGGAAGCAAAGCCAAAAGGCGTTTTCGAGAGCGTTTGCTAATCTATTAAACGCAGCCAATTTTGAAAAAGTCACAAACGAAGATTTAGAAGCAGCATTAAACGAAGAGTCGCTGTTTAAAGTGCGCCTAGCGGTTAGCTTCGAAGACTTTGAAGATGTGGTGTTTTATCGACGGGGTGAGTCGGTAAAAACTGAAACGCTGCGTACTTTTTTCGGGTTGCGAAAAAAGCAGGTGTCATTTACCAACTACGACAAAGTGGCTGTTTATATCACTTTTAAAGATAAAGCCTACTTCAAGAAGAAAGGGCAAACGCCAGTTACCTTTAAACCTGGCTCCACCATAGTAAAGCTTTTTCAAAACGTACCCAAAGCAGACTTGGAGATGCTGTTTCCCAATAGCGAAGTCAAAATGCGTCCGTTAGATAAGTTGATTATTAGTGCATCGGCGGCAATAGGTGGCACCGTGGTACTAGTGACTAAGTTAGGCGCGTCGTTACTGCTCATGGCATCTTTTCTAGCCTTTTGGCTTGGCTTTAAAGACGACGAAGTGGAACTGACCAAGCAAAGCCTAATAACTTTTGGTATTGGCATGGGGGTATTCGGCAGCTTTATCTTTAAGGAATGGACAAAGTTTAAAAACAGAAAAATCCGGTTTATGAAAGCCTTGTCTGATAACCTGTATTTTAAGAACTTGGACAATAACGCGGGCGTGTTTCATACGTTAATTGATGCTGCAGAGGAAGAAGACTGCAAAGAAGCTTTGTTGGCCTACACATTTTTGCTCAAGTGTAGTGAAGCCTTCTCCGAAAACTCCGCCGCCTTTGGCGCATCACGTTCAGAAAACGAGATTGCAGCGGGCGGAATGACATTAGCCACCCTTGATAGCGTGATAGAGAGTTACTTTTCAGAAGAGCTTGATTGTGCGCTCGACTTTGATGTTACTGACGCTATTACTAAGCTGGTGGACATGGAACTAGTTGGGCAAGACGGCGATGTTTTTGTTGCGCGGGCGCTTAACGATGCGGTGAAGATACTTGATGACTACTGGGATAATATCTATCAGCCTGTTTAATTTACGCTTACCTCGCCCTTATTTAGAGCAAGCTAGCATATTCCACAATACGCGCTTTATGACATCAGTTTTCTCGACGAGCAGTACGCAGAAATAACTATTTCAAACGAACAATCACGCTATCAAACCGTTGTCATAAAAGCACAAAATCTCTATAGTTGCCTTAAGGTGTGTAGAGCTATGTACACACCTTGGCAACAACCGCATTGCACTGAATGCGCATCTCTATCTCCAATGCAACAAGCCTGGTTCACTTCTAAATGAAAATATTGCATACGTCTGACTGGCACTTAGGTCAGAGTTTTTTTACGAAAAGCCGCAAAAACGAACATGCAGCCTTCCTTAAATGGCTTCTTCAACAAGTAGAAGCGTATCAAATAGATGCGATTATTGTCGCGGGTGATGTGTTCGACACGGGCACGCCGCCTAGCTATGCCAGAGAGCTTTACCATGCGTTTATCGGTGAATTACAGGGGATGCAGTGCACGTTGGTGGTGCTGGGTGGAAATCACGATTCAGTGTCGGTATTGAACGAAAGTAAGGCGCTACTGAAATACTTAAACAGCCACGTAATAGCCAGTACCTATGGCGATTTAAGTGAACAAGTCATTACGCTTAACGATCGCAAGGGGGAGCCCGGTGCCGTACTGTGTGCCGTACCCTTTATTCGCCCACGTGATGTGCTTGTCAGTGAAGCAGGGCAAAGCGCCACTGACAAACGTCAAGCGCTGGGCGATGCGATAAAGCAGCATTACGGGGCGCTTTATAATGAAGCCCTGTCACTGCGTGCCTCAATTGAAGAAAAACAAGCAGAGCAGGGCAGTGAAAATAGCGCTGCCATTCCTATTATTGCTACCGGGCACTTAACCGCTTTAGGCGTGAGTCAGTCAGAAAGTGTGCGTGATATTTACATTGGCACCCTTGAAGGCTTTGACGCTAAAGGGTTTCCGCCCGCCGATTACATTGCACTGGGGCATATTCACAGGCCACAGAAAGTGGCTAAAACAGAGCACATACGCTACTCAGGCTCGCCCATACCGCTAAGTTTTGATGAACTAAACACGCAAAAGCAAGTTGTGTTGATAACGTTTGGCACTGAAAGCACAACGCCAACTATCTCAACGCTTCCGATACCGCGCTTTCAGGCCATGGAAGTAATAAAAGGCGATTTACAAGCGATTGAGGCGGCCATTAATGAAAGCGAGGCCATCGCGTTAGCTTCTCACACAGATGATGCCGTTAGCGAATTGGATGAAGTAGATAAAGCCCTTAGCGAAGCGGATAACGCCGTTAGCGCGACGGATAACGCCATGACTCCTAAAGACCCCGTGTGGTTATGCATTGAGGTTGAAACAGAAGACTACCTGACTGATTTGCAGCAGCGTATTCAGGGCTTGTTAGAGGGAAAAAACGCTGAAATTTTACAGTTGAAACGCAAGCGCAAGCGTACGGTAAATAGCTTAACGGAAAAGCAAAACGTCCAGCTTAGCGAACTGTCTGTAAACGATGTATTTGAAGCGCGTTTGGCACTGGAGAGCATAGAAGATAATCCAACAAGTGAGTCGGCACCAAGTGAGTCGGTACCAATTGAGCCGGCACAAGAAACCCTGCTAGATGACGACCAAAGCCCCCGAGCAATGGAAGAAGCCGGTTCAGAGAAAAACGCTTCACGCATAAACCGAATACGGCAGCTCTTTAATGAAGCGCTAGAGCGGGTGCATGCCAATGATGAAGATGCTGAAGTATCAGTAGAAGCATCATTGGCAAACACTAAAGAAAACAAAGGCGAGTAATACAATGAGAATATTGACCTTACGCCTTAAAAACCTAAACGCCTTAAAAGGGGAGTGGAAGATAGATTTCACCCAGTCGCCGTTTATTGACAATGGGCTGTTTGCTATCACAGGCCCAACCGGGGCGGGTAAAACCACGCTGCTTGATGCCATTTGTTTAGCGCTTTATCACCAAACCCCTCGCTTGGGACCAATTTCAACGTCGAACAACGACATCATGACCCGCGGCACGGCGGAGTGTTTGGCGGAGGTTGAGTTTGATATTAAGGGTAAAGCATACCGTGCGTTTTGGAGTATGCGTCGGGCCAGAGGGAAAGTTGACGGTAACCTGCAAAGTGCTGATGTTGAGCTAGCCGAAGTTGAAAGCGGCAAGGTATTGGCAACTCAAGTGCGGCCAAAAAGTGAAGAGATTGAAAAGCTAACCGGCCTTAATTTTGCCCGCTTCACCAAGTCGATGATGCTGTCGCAAGGCGATTTTGCAGCATTTTTGAATGCTAACGAGGCCGACCGAGCCGAGCTGCTTGAAGAGTTAACTGGCACCGAAATTTACGGGCAGATATCACAGGCGGTACATCAGCAATTTAGTGACGCTAAACAAAAGAAAAAAGAGTTTGCGATAAAGCTAGAAGGCGTAACCTTGCTTAGCGACGAGCAAATCACCCTGCTTGAAGAAGAGCAAGCACAAACCAAGAGCCAAGTCGCAGCGTTTAACCAAACACTTGCTGAACTGCAACAGCAACAGCAGTGGCAACAAGCGTTTAACGCTAACGAGCTCGCGATTAAAGAAGCCAGTGAAGCGCAGCAGGCCTCGAATAACGCCATCAATGAGGCGAAACAAGAGCTTGATCTTCTAACCCAAAGCGAGCCAGCTGAAAAGCTTCGCCTGCCATTTTTACAAAGAAACGGGCTTCAGCAAGACGTAACCCGTTATAAAGAAAGGCTCGACGAGAAAGCTGCTCAGCTGCCCGATTTAAAAACGCAAAAGGCACAACGCAGTTCAGAAGTAACCCATGCCGAACAGGCGCTAGCCCAGACAAAGCAACAAAGCAGTGAGCTTGAAAAGCGCATAAATGAGCAGGTGGTGCCGCTAGATAACCAAATAGCGCAGCTTACTAATGAACAGCAAAAAGCAAACGAAAACGCGGCACGTTTAAGGCAGTCAATAAACGCGTTAACGCTAAAACGCACAGAAATCGAAAACGCTTCGGCAGATAACAAGACCAAGCTTGGTGAACTGGAAGCTTACTTGAGAGAACACCATTCACTTAGCGGTGTGGCCGAGTTTATCAGTGGCTGGAGTGAAACGGCGCGCCATATTGAACATGATAAAAAGCAGTTAGAGACACTAACACAAAGCGTAAAGAATGATCGTCAGGCGCTTTCATCCCTAGATGAAGCTATCGCAAAAACAAATGAGTCGCTTAACACTTTAACGCAGACCTTTGATGACAAAAACGCGCAAGTTGCCATGTGCGAGAAGGCACTCAACGCCGCGCTATCTGACAAATTGACTGATACTAATAGTGCTAGTGCAACCAGCAAAGCAAGCCTTCAGCAAGAGCGGGATACCAAACTTCATCATTGGGATAACGTGTTACAGCTAGGGCATATTCAACAGCAATATTTGGCATTAGAGCAAGACAAAGTATCGCTGAGTGCGCAGAAGGAAGACTTGGCGAAGCAACTAGCGCAGCAGCAATCTGACCGCCAAGCCTTGGTTGATGCTTACAAGCAAACTCGTAGTAATTTAAAAGACATAGAGGCGCTTATCGCTCTTGATGCTGAAGTGGCGCACCTGCGCGCACAATTAAAAAGTGGCGAGCCATGCCCTGTTTGTGGGGCTAACGAGCACACCACGTCTAGCGTGGCGATTGATGTGCCTGAAACTATCCAAAAGCGAGATAGCTTAAAGCTGCAGTTAGATGATATTGAGCAGCAAGGGGCGCGAGCAAAAGAAAGCGTTACACAAACTGAATTCACTCTTGCTCAGGTTAATAAGCAGCTAGAACAGGCAAGTAGGCAACGAGATACGCTGCTAGAAAAGTGGCAGCAGATTTCAAGCGTACTTAGCGCTGATATATCGAGCTTTGAAAAGGTCGACATTAATACCTCACAAAGCGTCGCTCAATTTACCCAGCAGTTTAAAAACCGTCTTGATGACATTAGTGCCCAATTAACCCGTTTAGAAGAGTGCGAGCAAGCTCTAAATGCTGCACTGCAGGCTAAAAATGAAGCGCAACAGGCGTTACAAACCAAACAGTCAGAGCGTGCAGTTTCTCTTCAGCAGCGCGAAACCTTAGAAAAGCAATTCACCGAACGCAATGTAGAGCTAGAGAACAAAACACAAGGGATTAATAATAGTATTTTAGCGCTCAGCGAGACTATGACGGCGCACGGTGCTGACATTCACAACCTGTCAATTGATGGAATTACCAAGTGGTTAAATGAAAAAGCCGAAGCGCTTAAAACCTATAAACACAATTATCAACTGCACGCCAAACTAAAAGATGAGTTGCAAGAGGTGAGTAGCTCCTTACTTGTGCTTAATCGCGATATCGAAAGCGCTGAGCATCAGTTTGAGGGTGTATCCGAAGAGCTTGTGCAGCTAGATATTAGCCTAAAAGCGCTGGGAGACTCGCGCAAAACCGTATTCCCAGAAGGCAATATCGCAGATGCAAGGAGTAGGGCAAGGGCTGCTCAAGAGCAAGCTGAGCGAAACGTGAGTGAATGTAAATCTCGCCTGCAACAAACGGACACTATATTGTCTCGTTTAGAAGCGGAAATTGCCCAGCTTAATGAGCAAATGTGCGAAAAAGAGCAGACACTGACAGAGGCAACAGAGCACTTTAACCGTCAGTTGGCGAGCAGCCCCTTTGCCGATGAGCAAGCGTTTAGCAATGCGCTCTTAGACGAAGAAACTCGCAACACGTTACTTGAACTGCAAAAGCGATTAACACAGCAAAAGCAACAGGCAGACCTAAAGCTAGAAAACGCGCTAGCTGCTCAACAATCGCTACAAACCCATGCGAAAGCAGCGCAGTGGCAGTGTGAGTTAGAAGAACACGGTGCACAGTGGATAGACATGGAAATTACACAGCAAGCCGAGCAGCGTGACACGCTGTTATCTTCTTTAGGGCAAATTGAACAGCAGCTAAGCGCTAACAATCAAGCCCGTGAAAAGCAGAAGCAGCTTGTGGATGAGATGGCCACGTTTGAGGCCTATTACGACGATATTACTTACCTTCACTCGTTAATTGGTTCAGCAAGCGGCGACAAATTCAGACGCTTTGCTCAAGGGCTTACTCTGGACAACTTAGTGCAGCTTGCTAATCAGCAGCTTGATAAATTACACGGTCGCTATCAGCTTATTCGAAAAGAAAATGAAGGGTTGAGTTTAAGTGTATTAGACACTTGGCAAGGGGACGTAGTGCGAGATACTAAAACTCTGTCTGGCGGAGAAAGTTTCTTAGTGAGTCTTGCACTGGCTCTCGCTTTATCAGACTTGGTCAGTCACAAGACCAGTATTGATTCGCTGTTTTTGGACGAAGGCTTTGGCACCCTTGATGCTGAAACTTTGGATGTGGCAATAGATGCATTGGACAACTTAAATGCCAGCGGAAAAATGATTGGTGTAATAAGCCATATTGAAGCCATGAAAGAGCGTATTCCTACTCAGCTAAAAGTAATTAAACGCAACGGTGTTGGTCTTAGCGCGTTAGAAAAGGCGTATGCGGTGGGATAGTGTCGCTCATAAATAATCCGAAGAGGTTTTTGGTTTAAGCCTCTGAAAATAAGATCGTAAACAAAAACGGGTAAGCGTAGCGCTTACCCGTTTTTATATCTAAGAAAAACGATTTATCACTAAACCCTCTGTTTAAGGGATGAATGCATCATCGAAAGTGTGGACAAACGTAGTTTTCGTTTGTTGCTTTGTAACCATCTTAACCGTAGGTGTCAGTGTACCTGCAAACTCACCCTGAACATTGTCTAAGAAGGCTTCAACAAATCCACCCGGCATCATATACCAAGAATACGCTTGTTCGTTATTTTCAGGCGGGTTTGCCAATACCAAACCACTACCGTTTAAAGGAATGTAGTCACTGCGAATTGATGGGCCAACAAAGCCGTAAAGGCCATCTACGCCAGCATCTTGAAGGGCAGGTGAAAAGGTGAATTTATGGCTGATAGTCCAAAGGTATACAAGTCCACCAGAGAACGTCGCGTGGGGGCGCTCTAACTGTTGGTTAGTACAGTTGGCATGTAAGATGGGAGGAAGAAGTTCAAACTCCGTCATGCTATCTTCGTTAGCAACAGCAAGACCAATGTTTCCGTTATAATATTTAGCTTGTGGGCTAACCGGAAGAGCGCCGTTGTTCGCGGCCGCTGGGTTTGCACCATAAGGCCCTGGATTGACGGGGTTAGTTACGCCATCGGTTGAACCGCAAGCAACTTCTTCACCTGGACTATTACCTTCAAACAACATATAGACTTGACCGTCCTGCGGGTTTTTAAACACCCACGGGTCTCTGAAGCCATAAATGATGGGGCCAGCTTTGGACTGCTCTAACGTTTGATACATTTCGCCATCAGCTTCAGCGATGATTTCGTGTTCGCTCCAATCACTAAACGTAATGCCATTTGAGTCTGCAGAAATGGTAGCGCTAGCAACGACAAGTTTTTGAGTGAAATATTCAGCATCATTTGGACCTGCTCCCTCACTGCCTGAAGCCGTGTAGTAAAAGTAAACTTTATTACCAACAAGGATAGTTGAGCCAGCCCATTCCCTGAGTCCTGGAGTATCTACCTCTTCTGGGAAGACGTCACCTTGATATTCCCAGCTTTTGCCGTCTCGTGAAATAGAGTAGCCAATTTCCGCGGTCCAGTGGCGTTGGGGAAAGTCTAAATCTCTGTCAGCCGTTAAAGAGAATATTACCTTATAACCTTTGTAGTTGACGGTTCTAGAATCTAGGTTTGTCATTGGCCAAGTATCCCAAATCCAAACTTCGTCTGTGACGATATCTACCGGCATTTCTTCCAAAAGTGGCAAGGTATTATCTTCTGTTAACGCTATTTTGGCAGCATCATCGCGAGTCCACGCATCCGTGTAGTCACCCCATGCAGGGTAACTCATCTGCTTCCTAGGGTTGTCCGATGGTGCAGCGTGCACTGAACCTATTAAACTTAAGCCTATGGCCAAAGTTGTTGAACATGTCAAAAACGTTTTTTTTAAAGTCATTTAAACCATCCTGTATTTTCGATTAAAAAAGATAGTCATCCTCGGTCTATCTGTTTTCAATTGAGCATGTGGTATGCCAAGTATGGTTTTTTGTTTTGTATCTATATGATTATTAGTGTTTATTTATGTTTTTGGTAAGTTTGTAGAGCTAGAGTTGATGCTAAGGTTGAAGTTATATGGCAACAGTTATAAGTAAGTAATTCGCGTTAATGGTAATCTTTTCTTAATCGATTAAGCTCCTGCGTGTGCTTAAAGTAATGCCTAATAAGCTGACTTCAATGCATTTTTTTTACTTTCGATTAAAAATACGGTTAGTGTGATATCTTACTGAAGAAAAGTGTCGCAGTTGAGCATCATTTTTCAGGAAAGCATTATATTTACTTACAAGTCATTTCACGTAAATACTATCAAGATCATGGTTTTATGATACTTTATCGTTATTAAAAGTAGATATGGACGTCATATTTAGTGAAACGATTTGCGATATTCCCTCTTTTTGCCTCTTTCTGTTCTTTTGGTAGTACCTTTCAATGTGAAAGTGAGTTTGAATGGTTAAAGAGCACGTTTGAAAACAACGATGCCGGTTTTCAATATAGCGTCGAGAAAAAAGGGCAGGATCTTTATTCCGCCCACAATAATGCCGTCTTGGCTCGGGTACAAAGCGCGAGGAACGAAGCGCAATGCCAAACTGTCCTTAGCGACTGGCTTACGTTTTTTCGCAAAGGGCATGTTGGTCTTGTACTAAATACGAATGGTACAGAGGAAACGGTACGCGAATCGGTAGTGCATGATTTCGACTTATCGGCATTTAAACAATATTTAAAAAGCAAACGTGACGAAACTCTTGAAGGGATTTGGCAATTCTCAAGCTATACGGTTGCGTTAAAAAAAGAAGGTAATGTCCATAAAGCTTATATCGTTGAAAGTACTAATCCTTCATGGAAGGCAGGACAAGTAAAGTTCATCCTTAACGACCCTGCAGACAGCAATACTGCAAACGTGACGTTTTTTATGGGCGATCACTCCGCCCGACAAATAGATACCATTACGTACTTGGGTAACAATGAAGTGGTGTTGGGCAATAGCTTTATCGTTATGTCGCGAGAGGAACCGCGACAAGAATCTTCACCTGAAATAACACGCTACGTGCGCCTGCTTAGTACAAAGGCTCCGCTATTCGAAAAAATTTCAGAGAACACAGTATTAGTTCGCATACCGGCTTTCGATCATGCCTTCAAAAAAGATATCGACGCGGTTATCGCTAAAAACCTGGATACGATTTTAAAAACTGAAAACCTCATTATCGACATCCGAGGAAACGGGGGTGGTAGTGACGTAAGCTATGCGGCTTTACTCCCTATTTTATACACCAACCCTATTCGCACTGTAGGCATGGAATACTTATCTACCGAGCTTAACAACTCTAGAATGCTTGGCTTTTTGCAAAACCCTCATTTCAGTGAAGAAGAAAAGCAGTGGGCAAAAGGCGGGTACGACATTCTTCAGCAACACATCGGCAGCTACATCAACATTGATGACGACGTAACGGTGGAGACATTCGATAAAATCGAACCTCTGCCAAAAAGTATTGGCGTACTCGTTGATTCAAGTAATGGCAGTACCGCAGAACAGTTTTTGCTGGCGGCTAAACAAAGCAAGAAAGTAAAGTTGTTTGGGCAAACCACCGCAGGTGTACTCGACATCTCAAACATGTATCAAACTGATTCGCCGAGCGGTACTTTTACCTTGCATTACAGTTTAACCAAAAGTTTGCGTATTCCCCACATGGCCATTGATGGAGTGGGCATTCAGCCAGACTACTATATTGATAGTGAACTCCCTCTTTACCAGTGGACGTCTTACACGCAAAAGATACTTGAAGGCATGTAAACCCTTATAAACGGCAAGCATACGGTTATTTGCGAGTAACTAAGACCAAACAGGTTCATTTGTCTGGGGTTTTACGCTATACCAGTCCGCATAGATAATTATCCTCTCAGAAGGCGCTGGCAAGTTTCCTAGCAAAGCGTGGGAATGCAGGAATGTGTCCCCTTTCAAATTCCCAGAATGCAGCTAGGAAGCTTGCCAGACCTTCCCGAAGGGCGAGTTTAAAATGTTCGTACTCTTTGTTGTGTCACCTTGATGTAGAACCACTATACCTGCGGTAACACGCCGCGATTACGAACATTTTAACTCTCGCTGAGTGGGTAATTATCTATGTGGACTGGTATCATGGTGCGTCGTCAAAATAATAATGGACCAACATTTATGGATTCAACGTCACGCCCAAGTTTGTTTCAGCGCTACATGAATGGCAGTTTGGTACTGCAAATTATCATTGGTATTGTATGTGGTATTGCGATAGCTACTTTTTCACCTTCAGCAGCTCAATCAGCAGGGCTGTTGGGTAACTTATTTGTAAAAGCCCTAAAAGCAATTGCGCCTTTATTGGTTTTTGTTTTAGTCATGGCGTCCATCGCCAACCACAAGCAAAACGAGCAAACCTTCATAAAACCTGTTTTGGTGCTCTACCTTGTAGGTACGTTACTGGCCGCGCTTACCGCCGTATTGGCAAGCTTCGCTTTTCCTACAAGCTTAAGTTTAGTGACCTCAGACATTAGCCAAGCTGCGCCGAAAGGGGTGTCGGAAGTCCTCACTACTTTGCTTTATAACATGGTAGATAACCCGGTAAATGCGTTAGTAAATGGAAATTACATAGGTATTCTCACATGGGCTGTAGGCCTAGGCTTAGGTCTACGTCATGCTAGCGAGGCAACGAAAGCGCTACTTCAAAATATGGCAGATAGCGTAACAACCGTGGTGGGTTTTGTTATTAAACTCGCGCCCTTCGGTATTTTTGGCTTGGTAGCTAATACGATTGCTACAACGGGTTTTGAAGCACTGCTTGGCTACTCCCATTTATTAACGGTACTGATTGGCGCGATGCTATTTATCGCACTAGTGACCAACCCTTTGTTAGTATTTCTGGCAACCAAAAAGAACCCTTATCCTTTGGTGTTCAAATGCCTTAAAGAAAGTGGCATTACGGCATTCTTCACTCGTAGTTCGGCGGCGAATATCCCGGTAAACATGGCGCTGTGTAAACGCTTAAAGCTTGATGAAGACACCTATTCGGTATCTATACCGTTAGGCGCCACCATTAATATGGCTGGGGCTGCGATCACAATAACCGTGTTGACGCTAGCTGCGGTTAATACCTTGGGAATTTCTGTAGATTTCCCTACTGCCGTATTGTTAAGCGTTATTGCTGCGGTATCAGCATGTGGAAGTTCAGGTGTTGCTGGCGGTTCGCTGCTGCTTATTCCGCTTGCCTGTAGCCTGTTTAATATACCCAATGAAGTGGCTATGCAGGTAGTTGCGGTGGGCTTTATTGTTGGCGTACTGCAAGACTCTGCTGAAACAGCATTAAATAGCTCCACTGATGTCTTGTTTACCGCCGCTGCGTGTGAAAGGGCAGGCGGCCAGTAAACATAAAAGCGTCAAACGTTAAAGCGTTAACTCGTTAAGTGTGCGAGCTTATTGCATCTACTGCTTCAAAAATTAGCCGTGCAGCCAGCTTTGCTGTGCGGCTATCAATATCATAATTGGGGTTCATTTCCGCAACGTCACACAATCTCCATTGATACCCGTAAGTGCTTTGATGCTGTGCTAAAAAGTGTAGCGCGTTGATAACAAGTGTGGGGGAAATTCCCAATGCACTGGGCGCGCTAACCCCAGGCGCTTGTGCTGCTGGAAATGCATCTAAACATACAGTGACATAAAGCTCATCGATGTCTTTTAGCATCGGAGATAGCAGCTCATCTATTCGCTGCATGCACAGTGATTCATCATTTAACGCCACGTCGGTTAAATAACGAGTCTTGGATGTATTGGCAAAGTTAAACAGCGCTGGTGTATTGGCTGCTTTCGATACGCCCAAACAAGCGTAATGAAACGGTGTATCGTGTAGCTGGCAGTGCTCATAAACTTGCCTGAACGGCGTACCTGAACTGGTGTTTGGAGAAGGTTTTCTCAAATCAAAATGGGCGTCGAAGTTAACAATACCAATACGGGACGTTTTTGAACTTGCATTAAAAACGCCTTGATAGCTACCCCATGCAATTTCATGTCCCCCTCCCAGTCCAATGACCAATCCACCATTTTGCTTGAGCGCAAAGCAGATAGCGTCGGCATATTGGGTTTGTGCCTGGGCTAAGTTCTCTTTAGCAGTAACATTCCCTAAGTCAAGTAATGATGCGTGAGGCCAATGCCAGGGCAAGTTTGCAAGTGATTGGCGAATAGCGTTTGGACCCGCGGTTGCACCTACGCGGCCTTTGTTAAATGCCACACCCAAATCACTTTCAAAACCAACAAGAGTAATGGTGTTGGTAAAGGCGCTATCTTCACCATCCTCAATTTCGTTAACTTTTTGATGCCAGCGCAAGCCTTCAGCACCATCTTCGCTGTCTATTCTACCTTGCCACTTAAACATGTTTGCCTTCCTTAAACACCGCGATGGGGCGGTGGCCATTAATACAATAGGCGAGCTCTGCCGGCGTTTCGATATCCCACAGCGTTAAGTCAGCAAGCTTGCCTGCTTCAATAACACCTCGGTCGTGCAGCCCGAGTGCGCTAGCTGCGTGAGCAGTAGCACCGCGTAGCGCTTCTTCTGGCGTAAGTTGAAACAGCATACACCCCATATTTATCGCGGTAAGGATTGAGGCTAACGGCGAACTACCTGGATTAAAGTCAGTGGCTAAGGCCATGGGCACATTGTGCGCCCTTAGCGCGTCTACCGGCGGCTTTTGAACTTCACTTAAATAATAAAACGCGCCCGGTAGTAATACGGCAACCGTACCACTTTGGGCAAGTAAGGGAATATCGCTGTCAGCTAAGTATTCGATGTGATCTACCGAGAGTGCACCGTACTTAGCCGCCAAGACTGCGCCTTTGCTGTCGCTAAGCTGTTCTACATGAGCTTTAATGGGTAAACCGTGCTGCTGTGCGCAGCTAAACACTCGTTCTGTTTGTGAAGTTGAAAAGCCGATGGTTTCACAAAATACATCAACGGCGTCAGCCAAGTTTTGCGAAGCAATGTGAGGAAGTGCCTCGTCGCAAATAAAATCGATATATCCGTCTGAGTCCTCAGCAAATTCATTGGGCAGGGCGTGAGCGCCTAAATAGGTAGTTTGAATACTCACAGGAAGGTGCTGCTCAAGGGATTTAGCCACGCGTAACATACGCACTTCAGTGTCTAAATCCAGCCCGTAACCTGATTTGACTTCAATGGTGGTAACACCTTCTTCGCACAGTCGCTTTGCTCGCTTTATCGCAGTGTGAAGCAGGGTGTGTTCGTCAGAGCGTCGAGTTTTTTCAACCGTCCCTTTAATGCCACCGCCGCGCTGCGCAATGTCTACATAACTAGCGCCCTGCAATCGCATTTCAAATTCTTCGGCGCGATTGCCGCCATACACCAGATGCGTATGACAATCGATGAAACCAGGCAATAGCCACGGGTGTTTGGGCGTTGAACCTTCATTTTGCGGAATTAGGGTAGTGGCATCTATTACGCTTTTGGCCTGCTTAAACACGTCGTCTAGTGAGTCATCGCAAGGAACTAACGCAGCAATTTTGCCGTCTTTTACGGCAATGGCGTGTGGCGGTAATTCGCCATAAGGCAACTCGTTGTCTTGCATAGACGCAATGCGAACATTGTAAATAAGCGTGTCGTACTGATAACCCATAACGTGTTCCACTCTAAGCCACCTTTTGTTTGCTTCGTTGTCTAGCTCTGTCCTGAGCCTTTATTAAAACTTAGTGCAAATTTTGAAATCAGTTTACTTGTGCATACTTGTATATACAAGTATGCTGTTAGCATATTATTAACAATTTAGTTGTGAACCCACGATATGCAACCTCGATACAGGGTAATTAAAACAGCAATTTTAGATGCCATCGAAAGTGGTGAGATGAAGCCGGGTAGCCAAGTGCTTTCAGAAAACCAACTTGCCCAGCTGCACGGTGTAAGCCGGATGACTGCGCGAAGAGCGTTAAGTGAAATGGTGGACGAGGGCATTTTAATGCGCAGCCAGGGGATTGGCACGTTTGTGTCAGATAGTCGCCCTATGAGCTCAATGCTTGAAATCAAAAGCATTCGCGATGAAATAGAGCAGCGGGGGCATAGATACACTAACGAGATATTGGTGTTGGAAACCTCGCCAGCTAATGATGCTATTGCTCAACGACTGGGTATCGATGTGGGAGAGCCAGTATTTCATAGCATTATCGTACACTGCGAGAACAACCTACCTGTGCAGTATGAAGACAGATGGGTTAACCCAGCGTGGATTAACGACTATTTAGATAAAGATTTTAAAGCGCAAACCGCAAACTTTTATCTAAACCAAGTTGCCCCCCTCTCTCAGGCGGACCATAGCGTAGAAGCTGTAATTGTTGAAAAAGATATTGCGCAAGCGCTACTGATAAAGCCTAAAGAGCCCTGCCTAAAGGTTACTCGACGGACATTTTCTCGTGGGCCGGGGAAAGCAACTGGCGCAAGTGCTGTGGTTAGCCACGCTGTACTTTTCCATCCTGGCAGTAGATACCGACTGGGAGGACACTTAGAGTTTTAAGTGTAAACGCGCCTAGGACGCTAACTCTCAAGGCGCTTTTTTAAAGCTACTGCTTCTTATAACAACAATATTTCAGTAAAAGAAAAAAGATGCCTAGGAGAAGTTTATGAAACGCCTCGACCCTACAAGAGAAATACGTGCCCCAAGAGGCAGTACGCTAAATGCCAAGAGCTGGCAAACCGAAGCGCCGCTTCGCATGTTGATGAATAACTTAGATCCGGACGTTGCTGAGCATCCGCAAAATCTGGTGGTTTACGGCGGTATTGGGCGCGCGGCCCGTGACTGGGCGTCTTACGACAAAATTGTTGAAGTACTCAAGCGTTTAAATACTGATGAGACGCTGCTAGTTCAATCAGGCAAACCTGTTGGGGTATTTCCCACTCACGAAAATGCCCCTCGTGTGTTAATTGCTAACTCTAATCTCGTACCCCATTGGGCTAATTGGGAGCACTTTAACGCTCTGGATAAAGAAGGTTTGATGATGTATGGGCAAATGACGGCAGGGTCATGGATATACATAGGCTCTCAAGGCATTGTGCAAGGCACGTATGAAACCTTTGTGAGCGTGGCCAAAACACATTTTGAAGGAAGCGCTGAAGGACGCTGGATTTTAACAGGGGGCTTAGGCGGTATGGGTGGGGCACAGCCACTTGCGGCTACCATGGCCGGTTTTTCAATGGTGGCAGTGGAAGTTGATGAAACCCGCATAGATTTCAGAATTCGAACGGGCTATTTGGACAAAAAAGCGCATTCGCTAGAAGAAGCTATGGGCTTGTTAGATGAGGCCAAGCAATACGGTAAACCAGTTTCAATAGGCTTGCTCGGCAATGCTGCTGAGGTATTTCCCGATATGCTAGAAAAAGGGATTATTCCTGATGTGGTAACCGATCAAACCAGTGCCCACGACCCGCTTAATGGCTATTTGCCTGTAGGTTGGACACTGGATCAAGCCGAAGCGCAACGCAAGAAAGATGAAGCGTGTGTCGTTAAGAAAGCAAAACAGTCGATGGCGCTGCAAGTTAAAGCCATGCTGGGTTTTCAAAAAGCCGGTGCGGCAACGCTCGACTATGGCAACAACATTAGGCAGATGGCGCTGGAAGAAGGCATTGAACACGCTTTTGATTTTCCAGGGTTTGTCCCCGCTTATATTCGGCCGTTGTTCTGTCAGGGCATTGGCCCCTTTAGATGGGCTGCTTTATCTGGTGACCCAGAAGATATTTATAAAACTGACGCTAAAGTTAAAGAGCTCATACCCGATAATCCGCACCTACATAACTGGCTAGATATGGCTAAAGAACGTATTCAGTTCCAAGGCCTGCCCGCGCGTATTTGCTGGGTGGGTTTGGGTGAACGACAAAAGTTGGGGCTTGCCTTCAATGAAATGGTCCGCAGCGGTGAGCTCAGCGCGCCTGTCGTGATTGGTCGTGATCATCTCGACTCTGGCTCGGTAGCTTCACCCAATAGAGAAACTGAGGCCATGCTCGATGGTTCAGATGCGGTTTCGGACTGGCCTCTACTAAACGCGTTATTAAACACTGCGGGTGGCGCAACCTGGGTGAGCCTTCATCATGGTGGTGGTGTAGGAATGGGCTTCAGCCAGCATTCGGGCGTGGTAATTGTTTGTGACGGGACTGATGCAGCTGCTGAGCGAATTGCTAGGGTACTGCATAACGACCCTGCTACAGGCGTTATGCGTCATGCCGATGCAGGCTATGACATTGCAAAAGACTGTGCCGCCAAACACGACCTTGACCTTCCTATGATAAATTCTGTGGCTAATAATCAAGGGGTTGGCAATGAAGGCTCAAATTATAGCTCACACCATGATAGCTCAAACCAAAACCTAGACGGGGAGGCGTAATCATGTCCCAGACGTCTTTTTTTGCTGAGCAAGAAGGTATTAAAAAGCTAACGCTGGTTCCTGGTACCTTAACCCTAGAACAGTTAAGAGAAGTACATCGGAACCACGTTCATTTGTCCTTAGATGAAAGCGCAATACCCGCTATAAACGCAGCGGAGCAAGTAGTGCTTAACGTGATTAAAGAAAATCGTACTGTCTATGGTATCAATACTGGCTTTGGATTATTGGCTAACACACGTATTAACGTTGACGAATTAGAGTTATTACAGCGCAGTATTGTGCTGTCGCATGCAGCCGGCACGGGCGATTTTATGCAAGAAGACACCGTGCGCCTACTTATGCTGTTAAAAATAAACTCGCTAGCACGGGGTTTTTCGGGCATTCGGTTAAGCGTAATAAAAGCGCTCATTACCTTGTTTAATGCCCAAGTTTACCCCGCCATTCCTGAAAAAGGCTCGGTAGGCGCCAGCGGCGACTTAGCGCCTTTAGCACACATGAGTGTGGTGCTGTTAGGAGAAGGGGAAGCTTTTTACAAAGGAGAGCGTATAAGTGCAGCTAAAGCATTAGAAATAGCTGGCATGGAGCCAATTGCGCTAGCGCCAAAAGAAGGCTTAGCACTATTAAACGGCACGCAAGCTTCGACTGCGTTTGCTCTCCAGGGGCTTTTTTATACTGAAAATGCGCTTCACAGTGCTATCGGTATTGGCGCGCTTACGGTTGAAGCTGCGTTAGGTTCTCGCGTGCCCTTCGACGCGCGCATTCATGAGGTGCGCGGCCATAAAAGCCAGTGCGATGTAGCCTCGGCTTTCAGAGCATTGCTAGATACTTCAGAGATTGGCAACTCACATCAACGGTGTGAAAAAGTGCAAGATCCGTATTCGCTGCGCTGCCAGCCACAGGTAATGGGGGCCTGTTTACAACAAATGCGCTATGCCCAAGACATTTTAGTGACGGAAGCTAATGGTGTTAGCGATAACCCGTTAGTTTTTGTAGAAAGTTGCGATGGTTCAAGTTCGGGCGAAGCGACCGCTGGCGATATTTTATCTGGCGGAAATTTCCATGCCGAAACGGTGGCGATGGCCTCAGACATGTTGGCTATCGCACTGTCTGAGATTGGTGCGCTGTCAGAGCGCAGAATGTCGCTAATGATAGATACTCACTTAAGCGGTTTACCGCCATTTCTAGTTGAAAATGGTGGGGTAAACTCAGGGTTTATGATCGCACAGGTTACCTGTGCGGCGCTTGCTAGTGAAAATAAAACCCTTGCGCACCCTGCTTCTATTGATTCTTTGCCAACGTCTGCAAACCAAGAAGACCATGTTTCTATGGCTACCTTCGCTGCTAGGCGCTTAAGAGATATTTTCGACAACGTGGCAGGTATTTTGGCCATTGAGTGGTTAGCGGCCTGCCAAGGTTTAGATTTTAGAAAGCCCCTTGCAACAAGCGAAAAGCTGCAGGTGCTGATGCTGCTACTAAGAGAGCAAGTGCCGTTTTACGATAAAGACCGCTATTTTGCGCCAGACATAGAAAAAGCCAAGCAACTGATTAAGCGATGCGACCTTATGGATAAGACACAGTTAAACCTGTTAGGCTAGTATGATCCAGGCTTGATGTTTCGAGTAAACACTTGTAGATCACAAATAGAGTAGAGGTGGGAATGATATGCAAACAAATGGACGTTGGTTAATTTCAAATGAGGCTCGTACTTCTATGAATCGTGCTTCGATGAAAGATGCTTTTAAGAAGGGCGCTTTTGTAAAAAGTTCTGTGTTGGGTTTACTCGCCGCGTCGGTGCTTACATTGGCAGGCTGTAGCGACAGCGAAGTGGGTGATGTGTCGCTTGGGCTTTTTACCACAAAAGATATCAAAATTGATGCGCTTCAAGACCCTGTTGTCACTGGCGTCACCTGTCATATTTCAAGTATTGAAGCGAACCTAGATTTGTCTGATCCGTCAGATAGCTCCATTGCGTGTAGGCAAACCGGTCCGATCACAGCCGAGATGTTAGAGGCAATTGACAAGTCGGATTCAGGGGAAGTGATTTTTAAAAAATCAAAGAGCGTGTTTTTTAAGAATATGAAGCTTCGACGAATTTATGATGCTGACTCAAAGACGCTGATTTACTTGTCGTACAGCACTAAAGAAACATCGGGCAGTTACAAACATAGCTTATCTACCGTTCCCCTGTGGGAAACACTTGCGTTTAAGAAGTCCGCATAAATTTTAATGTGCAACCAACGAAAATGCCCCCGAAATACTGGGGCATTTTTTGTTGTGTCTAATGAAAGCGATGCTGATGTTCAGCGCCCACCTCAATTGAGTAGAATATATTTAACAGCAAGGTTTCGACTTTTTGTGCTTAATCGCCCCACTCCTTGAACCGTCAAAAAAAGCGCGTATAAACCAGCATGGCACTCAGAGCTGTATCATCGTCAGTCAGCGGGCTATCGCTAATGCTATCGTCAAAGAATGTGGCGCCAACCTCTAAGCGGGTCATGCCACCCAGAAATTGGCGGGTGGAAACAGCAACGCGAACCTCTGTGTTAAGTGCGCTATCGCCGACATATGTGTTTCGAAATGCATTAGCTTCTTCAGGTCGTACACCGTAATAATAGTCGACATAGTTGCTGTCTTGGTAGTTAACGCCTACCGATGGCTCTATCATGAAGTTATTTATTCTAAACTGTTTGCCAATTCGAGCGGATGCCTGGTAGCCATCGAACTTACCAAGAATATCCGCATTGGTTGACAATGAATACACCCAGCTTCCCGTATTATAGTTGAGCCCAACGCCAGCCGCGTAACTAAAGTCTCTGTCTTCCATACCACTAAATACAGCGCTGTCATCTTCTTCATAACCTGCAAATACCGGCACAAGTTGGGCATCAAGGGTGAAGTCCTTTTTTCTAAATAACTCATAGCCTATGAATGGCCCGTATACCCGAAGTTTTTCACCGGTGTAGCCAATAATAGGAATAGGCACAATGCGGTTATCAAAATCGGTATACACATCTTGGGATGCGGCGACACCAAAACCCCACATCCAGCCTTGGGGTTGTTGTGACCCCATTGGTTGTTGTGCAGTGACGGGGGAAGAGAATGCGAGTAATGTTGACAGGCTAGCTGCGCCTAAACACTTTAGTAGAGTCATCAATAAATTTCCTTTTTTATCACATTACAGCCTAAGCTTCCGATTCGATCAATATTGAGGGTGCTTTCTACGCTTACCTACTCATATGTGTAGAGTGATATGCAGGCGATTTACGCAATGGAAATTTTCCTGACCTTAACTCAGTATGAGGAATGTTTATTGCAGTGAGATTTAACGCAATATTGAAAGTTGAATAGTAAGTGATACTGCAGCTCTCACGGAAATTGAGCGTGATATAAGTTCGCCACGACCACTTGTAGATAGGGGAAGTAAGGTTGTATTACCTTAAGCGCCATTTTATGCAAAACCAGAATAGTATTAATTTAGTATTAAGCTTGGTGGTTTTTAAATAAGGAAGTGATATGAAATTCGTGACAAAGCTTGGTGCGCTGGTCGCCGTATCAATGCTTGCGGCAGGATGTGTAACGCAAAAAGGTATGGACTCAAGTGAAAGTATGCCTACCGAATCGAATGTCGAAACAACAAGTTCAGTTGTTAAAACAGACAGCAAAGCGTTGAAGCAAGGTGTTGATGCTTCGGGGCAAGAAAGCGAAAACACAGCCGAAACTGCTAAAGAACCGACAGAATTACCCAAGCAGAAAGTAGGGATTTTCATTAATGCTAATGAGTTTCCCTCGCATACTCATATTGGTACCACCAAGTTTAATAACTTCACGAAAGAGTATGCATACGACTGGCAACTAGCCTCTACGTTTTTTACTAAACTAAAGACAGCAATCGAACAATCAAATCGCTTTGAAGTGGTTGACGTAACGCCAAAAGTGAAAGGTGCGTGGCAGCTAGACTTCGTGGTGAAGCAGAATGACAATTGGTCGTTTAATGAAAACCAAAATGCCCTTAGAAAGTCGCTGCTAGCTGATGGTGTTTCAAGGATCATTGTCGTCCAAGAGGCACCTACGGTAGCCATCACTGAATGCGGTACATATGGCTGCGCAGAACATGAAAGCAAAGGCGTTGGTTTGTTTACGCGAAGTTTTTTAGGAACCGATCATTACGTCGCGTCTGCTAGCTTTGATGTAAGCTTTGAGCGCTTAGATAAACCTGTAGACATCGCAGCGCAACCCGAATTTAGTGAATTACAAGATGACGCCAAGAAGAACGTGCGTATTGAAAAATTTCTTCCACCTGAAAACTTCGATGAAGTCACAGAAAACGAGTTGGCGCCTATCAAAAAATCGATTATTAGGTACTTCGACCGTGTAGCTGAAACGGTGGCTAACTACTTATCTAATCAGTAAACCTAACAAAATGTAAACCGGGCACTTGATCAAGTGCCCGTTTTTTTATGTTTTTCCAGCAAACCTAAAGGGGCCGAAGATAACGATTTTTGTATTTCTGACTACCTGCAATTGCCTGATGAAGGCTCATTTCACCAATTGTCAAAAGGCGATATTTCGGCGTTTTTTTGTGAAAGAGGCTTATGGCAAGTTATTGGGCGATAGCTCGACAATTCTGGCTCGTGAAGTAATGAAAATGGAGTTATAAAACACATTGTCTTTGTAGAATACATGTGCGATTTTATTGAGACACCTAATCATACGTGAAGGTCTAGTAGACGTTAAGTGGAATAGAGTGAGCTAACTAGGTTTAAAAATATAATAAAAAGATGCAAAGGAATAAAAATGAAATTGCCGTTTAAGTTGTTTTCAATAGTCTTTATGGCCATTGTTGTGGCAGGGTGTGCGTCAACGTACGTGCCACCTACAACAGGTTACAAAGCCCCTCAGCAAAGTAAGATTGGAGTTTTGGTTGTCGCTAAAGAGAACCCTAGCCATACCCATGTTGGAACGACGATATTTAATAATTTCAGCAAAGAATATGAATACGATTGGCAGCTTAAAGAAAATATTTTCAAAATTTTTGAAGATAAAATTGAGAGCGGAACGACATACGATGTTGTAGACATATCAAACCTTGTTTCTGAAAGTGATACGCTTACCTTTGTTGATGTGGTAAATAAAGAATGGGTATTTAACGAAAAGAGCGCGAGCACACGAGAAAAGCTTATCGCTGAGGGCATAACAGCGGTTGTTATCATTAAAGAGACATCCACATTAGCAGCAATGGAGTGTGGCATGTATGGCTGCTCAGAACATTACAGCCAAGGTTATGGACTTTTTACTAGAAGCTTTTTGGGTCTAGATAACTACATGGCCTCAGCTAGCTTTGCCATTTCCATAGAAACCATTGATAAGCCAGTGGACATCACGCGATTAGCGCATGTAAAAGAAACTCAAACATACTTGGCGAAACACAAGCCATTAGAAGATTTTGCCGATCCTGCTGACTTTGAGAATATGACTGAAGAAGAGTTAGCCCCAGTGAAAGCTGCTCTTATTGAGTATTTCGATAACCTAGCGGGTATAACTCGACAGTTTTTAGTAGGAAACGAAGAAGTTTAAGGTCAATAAAGTATTAACCTTAATGCGATAAAGAAGACGTAGTATTTAAGTAGAAAAAGGGGCGTTGAACGCCCCTTTTGATACTACTTAAGCGTTTTCTTTATGCGCCAAAAACTCTTCGTAGTTTCCATCGAAGTGATTCAGTTTCTTGTCTTTAATTTCGATGATTTGCGTCGCCAGTGACGAAACGAATTCACGGTCGTGACTAACAAAAATAACAGTGCCATCAAACTTGTATAGCGCATTGTTCAAGGCTTCAATCGACTCCATGTCCATGTGGTTAGTGGGTTCATCCATTACTAAAACGTTGATGTCTTGAAGCATTAGCTTTCCGAACAGCAAACGGTTTTTCTCACCACCAGAACATACCTGCACGCGTTTGTTGAAGTCGTCAGACGTAAATAGCAAACGTCCTAACATACCTTTAATTTGCAGGTCATCGTGTTTAGGGCTGCGCCATTGGCTCATCCACTCAAACATAGTGATATCTTCGGCAAAGTATTTAGCGTTGTCCTGCGGAATGTAGCCAATCGCAGCGTTTTCAGCCCACTTATAGCTACCTGCGGTAGGTTCGATGTCATTAACCAAACACTTCAAAAGTGTGGTTTTGCCAGCCCCGTTCTCACCAATAATCGCCAAGCGCTGACCTGCTTCTAATAGCAAGTTAGCGTTGTCGAATAGCGGAAGATCTGGGTAGCTATGCCCTAATTCTTCAAGAGTAATAGCAAGTCGGTGAAGTTTCTTATGTTGGTTAAACACAATATAAGGCTTACGGCGGCTAGACGCTTTTACCTCAGCTAATTCAATTTTCTCAAGACGGCGGGCACGCGAGGTGGCTTGTTTCGCTTTCGATGCGTTGGCAGAAAATCGCGCTACGAAGCTCTGTAGCTCTTCGATTTCCGCTGACTTCTTAGCATTCTCTGCATGAAGCTGTTCTTGAACGAGCATGGCAGCTTGAATGTAGTCGTCGTAGTTACCTGGATAAACGCGCAGCTCACCGTAGTCGATATCGGCCATGTGCGTGCATACAGAGTTTAGGAAGTGTCTGTCGTGCGAAATAATAAGCATGGTCGACTTACGCTTGTTAAGCTCTTCAGCAAGCCAACTGATGGTGTAGATATCCAAGTTGTTGGTTGGCTCGTCTAGAAGCAGAATGTCTGGCTCGGCAAATAACGCCTGCGCCAAAAGCACACGTACTTTTTTACCAGGTGCGACTTCCTTCATTAGACCAAAATGATAGCTTTCGTCGATGCCAGCAGAGTTTAATATATCGCCTGCGCGGGCTTCGGCAGTGTAACCATCCATCTCGGCGAATTGGGTTTCCAGGTCCGCCACGCGCATGCCATCTTCTTCGCTCATTTCAGCCTTGCTGTAAATGGCGTCGCGCTCTTGCTTAACTTCCCATAGTTCACGGTCACCCATGATAACGGTATCGACTACGCTAAACTCTTCAAACGCAAACTGATCCTGACTCAAGATACCTAGCTTTGTGCCTGGCGCCATAGAAACGTTGCCCGACGATGGGGTAAGTTTACCGCTTAGAATTTTCATAAAGGTAGACTTGCCACAACCGTTTGCGCCAATCAGGCCGTATCGGTTGCCGTTGCCGAATTTTGCGGAAATATTTTCAAATAATGGCTTAGAGCCAAACTGCATTGTGATATTTGCGGTGGTAATCAAAACAGGTATCCAGGGGTAAAACGATGAGAAGAGGTAGTAGTGAAAGCGATTGTCACTTCACTAATATATAAAAGCGCGCGCACTATAAGGAATTGAGGGCTACATGTCGAGGGAATTTTGAACAGTTATTGCGCTGATGTGCTTTTGGCGAAGCTTATCAAGTATAAACTGGATTGCCTGAGGGCTTTTGAATGAGTTATGTGACGAGTTAACAATTGTTGTGTCTTTTGCCTCAGGTAAATATGCGCTGCTATAACTGACGACAGAGTCAGTTATAGCAGCGCATTCTGTTTCTGACTGGCAATACAAGGTACTGGTTGAGCCAATAATAGAATAGCTCTCGCCTTCTACAGGAATGTCGGCTAATGCTGTCATCAGCGGGTGATTGGGGCGCAACACTTGGACGCTATCTGGCCCGTAGTTTTGCAAGAAAGGAAGCATAGCTGCGGTTAATCTGCTCACGCCTACTTTGTCGATAAATTTTTTAAATAGCGCTTTAAAACTAAAAGGGAGTGTGATGAGTGAAGAGCCTAACGATCCTATAAGACTATTAGCTATTTCTGAGCCTCGGTGTGGCGTGTCGAGAAAAAACACCGTATTCTCTTTGTAGACGGGATTAAATATAAATATATCTCGCAACATTTCATCACCTTCAGCGATTAGCGCTTCTGGTGGCTCTGTGAAAGTAGTATCCCACAACGTGTTATCTGAATGCGTTGAAATCAGCTTTGCGATTACGCCGCCCATACTATGCCCTATCAATACCGCAGATGAAGAAGTGCCTTCCGATGACGCTATCCGCTGGTTTAGCTTGTCCAGCAAATTGCGAACTCGCATGGCGTTATAGAAAGGAGGAGGGCCTGACGGGTAGTACACGTGCAATATCTGATAGTGTTGAGATAATTCTTCGTCATTGAAAATAGCCATTGTGAGATAGCGCCAAATTAGCGGGTCTGAATTGAGGCCATGAATCATAATAATCGGAGTTTTAACTGAAGAAAGCTCTCCAATACTAAAGACTCCCATTCTCTTTTCAGCGTCTTGTGCATTAGTAAATCCTAGCCAGCTAAAATTGTGGATGTCGGCATTTTGCAATAGGGAAAGGTAAGCGGCAGCAGGTGAGTACCGTTGCGTGTATGTGTTGTGTCCAACCAGTATTTCGGTAGGCACATCGACGTGTTGGGCTCGCAAGGATATGTGAATTCTAAGCCCTTTCAATACAACCGACTCAACTTGAAGGGAGTAAGGGGAGTAGATACCTTCTAGTGGATAGTTTAGGTCAAGGCTACGGCCATTCTGTGCTTGGTTGTTAATTCGAGTCACTGCTGCACTGCCAAGTTCACCAAATACCTTAGGAGAGAGGCGAGCGTCTAAGGCTTCTATTTCTGAAACTAAATCGAGCTCGCTTGGGCCCGAGTAGTTAACCTGAATTAAGTTGTCAGGTGTATGTCTAAGACGGAATAGCTTGTTTACTGCGAGGTTATACCCGTCGATCCCTATAGCACGATGCGCTTCAGAAAGACTGTCCCTTTTTAATAAGGTCATGTAGCAATCGAGCGCAAGCGCGATATCTAGCATAGTACTCTGCTCGTACGATGTGCACCGAGCAGCCAGTTGTATGTTGTCGAAGTGGCTTAAGTCGGGCAAATAGCCATAGCCATACGCACCGGCCAAAGACAAAGGGGATACTTTTTTACGCATAAACTTATCTGAACTGCATGCGCTAATACAGCAGATAGTCGCTACCAATACCCAATAAATGAAACTCTGCTTGATGCGCATTTCACCCAAACGCTAAAGAAAATATTAACCCCAATACTGTCTTTTATAGCGTGTTTTTGTCAAAAATTGCACCTGAAACTTAACTCCGTATGGTATGAGGCGTGAAATAGGCGTTTCGAATCACCCGGTCATTCCACGAAGTGCCCCTTACTGTTTGTTGCTCTTTTTACATTAGCGGCAAGCAAATAATTCCAGCATAAAGAAAATATTACATAAAAGTCAGCGCGCGGTGATGTATCAATGCAAAATCAACGAATAAAGCTTTGATCACTGTTTTCGCATAAAGGTCTCTTAAATCGTTATTTTAAAGAGAAAAAAATGGAACCTTGTCTATTATAAAAAAAGGTTTTTTTAGTTGGTCTTAATCTTGCTGTGCTTATCTACTGAAAATAAACTGCAGAGCGCAAATGCGTCTGCTGAATCAGTGCGAAGTTTTATTTCACTCTAGTTTATCGTGAGTTAGGTAACGCAAAAGAAGAATAAAACTGGGCATTTTAAAGAGGGAAACATCATGAAATTTTTGAAAAAAATTGCGATTGGTTGCTTTTCGGCAACGGTTTTAATGTCTGGCAGCGTGCATGCAGAAGCAATTAGCTCAGATTCCGTAATGCAAACTCAAGCTGCTCACTACAATAAGCAGCAGCTAATTGACATGGTTAATCGTGCCGACGTGCAGAGTAAATTGGTAAGCTTAGGTGTAGATAGCAATCAAGCTATCGCGAGAATCAACGGCATGACCGACAGTGAAATTGCGCAATTAAATGATGAAATTAATCAAGCGCCAGCGGGTGGTGTTGTAGGCGCAGTGCTTACTGTACTTGCTATTATCGCAATTTTGGACCTAATTGGTGTAACTGACGTTTACCCATTCATTCGTCCTGTGAACAGCTAATTGGATGAACAATTTAGTTAAAAAGGCCTGCGCGTTAGCAGGCCTTTCGCTTCTATTTTTGCTTTCAGGCTGTCAGTCCACACCTCAAGCGGACAAGCTGAGGCAAGAGGGACTTGCCTCTTTACCTGAATCTCACACTATTCAATCTGTTCCGTTTTTTCCCCAAGAACAGTTTTATTGCGGGCCTACCACACTATCTGAAGTGTTTGGTTACTATGGTGAAAGCACCTCTCCAAATGACATTGCGCCTAAGTTATTCATTCCTAACAAAGAAGGCAGTCTTCAGCTGGAGATGATCACGGCTACTCGGCAGTTTGGTTTTTTGCCCTATACTGACCGAGGGACATTATCGTCGATTATGTCGTTAGTTAAAGACGATATCCCAGTGATTGTTTTTCAAAATTTGTCCATCCAGTTATTACCCCAATGGCACTACGCTGTTGTTATTGGGTTCGATAGTGATAAGGGGACGGTTACTTTACATACCGGCCTTACGCCTAATCACGAAATGTCGCTTGAGCTTTTTGAAAGAACGTGGGGAAGAGGAAATTACTGGTATTTGGCACCAGTTCCTCCTAATGTAACCTCGCCTGAGATGACACCGTTCACTTATGTAAGTGCGGCTTACGACATGCTTAAAGTGGGAGATAAAGCGCGTTCATTGGCGTTTTTGGAAACCGCGTCGCATACATGGCCAACGTACTGGTTAAGTTATTTCCTGATTGCCAATTATTACTTAGAGCAAAACGACAACCAAGCAGTGGTTTGGTTTGAGAAAGGCTATGAAGTGGGGCAGCACCAACATGTTTATGTTCACAACTACGTATTAGCTTTGCGCGAAAACAACATGCCCGAGAAGGCAAATACAATTCTAAAACAGGGGCTTGAACGCTTTCCCGATAACGAACCGCTGTTAACATTGGCTGAGAAATAAACCTAAACTTTAAGAGTATTCGCATTTACGAAAACTTATCGTCTACTATTAACCTAGGAAGTAATTGTGAAAGTAGGCTATGCCAAAAATACTGAGCTCATCAACAATTTCGTACGAGAACGGAGTAGTCACCACTCGACTCTATGGCGCGTTTAATGAAAAAAGTGCGGAAGACTACAGCGATCGTCTTTTTAAACTAGTCATAGGACTGAATCAACGACCCTTTTCCCTTCTTGCAGATATTAGCCAAGTAGAAGGTGCAACTCCTGAGGCCTTCGACATACTCAAGCGTATTATAAAACGGCTCCCTGATATGGGATTAATCGCGAAAGCTTATGTTTATAAAGGACCTGTTATACGCGGAATAATGTTTCAGAGGATACCCGAGCTCAAAAGTATGGATTATCTTTTTTTCACAGATATTGACGAAGCTTCTTCGTGGTTGTCTCGCGAATATGAACGCAAACTATCTCTGCTTTCTGATTCCTAATTAGCCTGTAATAAGTTAATAGCGCAATTAACTATCTCATTTCCCACATCTGGTTGGTGCAGTTAACTCTAGTGGTTAACCCCTATGGTGGATGGGCGTTTTTTGCTCGATCCTAATTTGGTTAACGCTATCTAGTCGTTGCTCAGTATTAACGCTGAACGCATTGATAGCTCCAAATTTTAAGGATTGAATAATGAAAAAAAGAACCCTTATATATGCTGCGGTAGCAGCGGCTTTACCTTTCGTAGCAAGCGCCTCTAAAGTACACGTACCCTTAGATACTTCATCGCACCGCATTGCCGAAATAAATCTAACTGACAATGTTGTTAACCCGCCAGCAAACAGCTTGTTTCAAATGGCGTTAGACCAACTGCAAACCACATTCCCATCATCTACATTACGAACAGCTAATGGCCATTTAGATAGTGTTTTTGGTATTGCCATTGATGTTTCAGGAACGTCGCCCGAACAGATGGGGTATGACTTTATAAGTCGTCATTCTGCCCTTTTAGGTGGTCTAAGTGACGGGGATTTTGTTTTTAACCCTCACCGTAGTAGAGCTGCACTGGGTGGTCATTTAGTAAGATTTGACCAAGTCATAGATGGTGTAAAAATTAAAGACAGAGGCGTTGGGCTTTTAATTGATGAGTCTCAGGTAGTGAGAGCGCTGTTCGCCGACACTGCTATAAATACGCCTATTGCAAATACACAGGTTCTTTCTGCGAATAGCGCTATCAGCGTGGCAACCGCCGATTTAGCGTCTTACAAGCGGGCATTGCCCATAGAAGCTCTTGATGTACTGAACCCTGCTTTTTCTCAAATAGAAAAAAGCCTAGGCATATTTGCCAAGCCAGTACCACAGAAAGTGGTTGTACAGGATAACAATGAACTTAAACTGGCATGGAAGTTCTTTTATTACTCGTCAAATCCCTTTGGTGTGTTTGAGTATGTTATCGATGCCCAGTCGGGAGACATTTTGGCGCGTAATGACCGGGTCAGAACCATTCTTCCTACAGGTGAAAATGAAGTTACGCAAACGGGGCAGATTGGCTTGGTTCAGCAGACTGCGGATTATTTCCCAACATTTCCACCCATTACGCCGTCGATGCAAAGCGAATGTTTGATAGAGGACGATGCAGGTGGCTACACCGGCAAACCGAAAGGGATGGAACGCATCAACTTACGTAAGTTTGACGATTCCAACTTAGTGACGGGGGTTGAAGGTTTGCTTACCGGTAAGCACGCGCTTATTGAAAGCGCGATGCTGACAAAAGGGCCGTTTCCACAAGCGGCAACGGGCACGTATCACTTCAGTGAGGATGCTGCCATTGAGGCAAGACCTGTCGAAGATGATCACGTAACGCCTTCTACGGCACATCACATTGACGGCATCAGCCAGTTTATTTACATCACCACATTGCTCGAATATTTAGATTACCTTCATAAAGACGGCGATGCTGTGCATAGTCGTGGAGTGGGCGATGGCTCGTTTCCTAATAGCTATCCTAACGAAGCGATACCGTTAACCGGTGTGGTACATATTCCGAATGTGCTCGACCCACCAGATAATCCAGCAGATCCCGAGTTTATGGCTAAGCTATTGGGTTTAGACAACGCATTTGCAGTGCCGTTATCACAGGAAATTGCAGGTGAAGAGGTCGTGGTTAACCCGACCGCTTACGGCCATGGTTACTTGTTCAACAACCTAGCAATGGACTTCTCGGTTCCCATTCATGAAGGCACACATGCGACAATTACCCCTATCGCAGGTTTTGAAGGCGAGCCAGAAGGTGGTGCGCTTAACGAAGGACAAGCCGACCTTTGGGCATACACGGTAGGCGAAACACCGGATTTAGGTACTTACCCCGTTAATTCGTGCGATTTACGAAAATTCTTAAGAGAGCAGGGGGTTAATCCCGACTCATTTGAGTTTATTCGTTCTGCACAGAGCCAAATTCGTTATTCGCAGTTAGGCACAAGAGACAACGCATTTGAAGTGCATCGTGATGGAGAAATTTACGCGGGTGCAATGTGGGATTTAAGAGAGCTTATGGTGGCGCTGCAGCCTAGACAAGACTTTGTTCGCCCCGACCCAGTTACCGGCGATCCTACCCAAGAAACTAGCTTGGGCAAAGAAACGTGGGAACGTATCTTCCTAGGCTCAATGTACGTGCTAGGGATATCTGCGCCAGACACTTTCGTGCGCGCACGAGATGCAGTGTTAATTGCAGATGCCGCCTTATATCCTACCGATCCTTTAGATTTAACTTCACCGGGTCGTCATCATGCATTAATTGAGCGTGTTTTTGCCGCTAGAGAGCTAGGTGCAAACGCGAAAGCACCGTTAGGCGGTCGACAGACTATATCAACGGCAGTGAGCGAGTTTACGGCTACCCAGGCTAAGCCATCGACACCAGACGCTATAGACGCGCATATTATTTCAGATGATGCGATTGAAATTACGTGGGAAACCGTACCTGACGCTTTTGCTTATCAATTGCTAAAACGCAAAAAAGGGGCGAGTGCGCGTTTGTTTACGGGTGTACCAACCCGAGAATACTTTGACGGCGACCTCACATTCTCTGGCTTCACCCATGTTGAATTTATTGTGGGCGATAATCGCTACATAGACAAAGGGCAAGGTTTAGGGCGTGGTGCAGGTCAAGGCATAGACTCGTTTGACTATGAATACGTAGTGCGTGCAGTCAGCCTTAACCCTAATCAGCAAGTTGGTTTTTCTAATATGTCAGGGATTGCTTCAACCGGTTTGAACACGGTGGATGTGAGTGAGCAAGTTGACTACAAAGTGGGTAATGTTAACTACAATAACGGCATTTTCGCCTTTGATATTGCGTTGATAAATACTGGCGACGAGAGAATTTACGGTCCGGTTGATTTCGATATTACCCATATTAGCAATGGCAGTATTACCGTATTGAATGCAGATAATGGTGGCACTGGTAAAAACGGCGACATAGCAAGGTTCCGTTTCGATCAATCGCTAGATGTAGACAGAACATCTGCACTGCGTTATCTAAAGTTTGATAACCCAAATGGAAAACTCTTTACGTTCCAAGCGCGGATCAGCGGCTACGAAGCTGGCGCTTCGTCAACGGGCACTGGAGAAACAACTACCTTTGATACGTCTGAGCCAAAAGAACAGTCTGTGGTTTACCATAATATTGAGGAGCACACTGGTGTTGTCTTAATTGGCGCAGCGGATGAAGCGTTGGTTGATGGCGTTGACTATGTTGATATTCCATTTACAGCGCTGCCAAGTGCATCAAGTGTAGTTGCAACGCTGAGCGCTGATGTTGAGGTAGTAGCAGTGCCAGATCTTGACTTTGAACTGCTAGATGCCGAAGGCAATATTATGGCGAGCTCCGGCAACTTGGGCTCTAATGAGCAAGTTGGCGGTGGCATTGTTCCCGGCGAAACCTATCGTGTTCGCGTAAATGGTTGGGCTAACGGCCCGACGTCATATCGGGTTGTTATTGACCAGTTTGTAAGTGATATCAACGACGCAAACGTTGATCAAAACGGTAATGCGACGACGGGAACAGTAACGTTCGAGTTTAACCCGGTAACAGGGAAAGTATTGCCCTTGAACTTACTTAATTAGTCGTCAGCAAAGGCGCTTAGAATCTGGGCCGAATAGTCGGAAGGTAAGCTACATATAAGCGTCTTGCTTAAGGCTTATAAAACCGAGCAAAGCCCTATATTGTGAAAACAGTATGGGGCTTTTTTTTACTATCTTTGATAAACAGCAAGCATAATGAATCTGCGTAGGAACAAACAATTGGTGCACCTTTTGCGTCTTCTTTCCCGTATTAACGTTTAGCTAATAAAAAACACCATACTTTGTTACGCAGGAGCATCGTCAGCCGTGGACAGCACCCAACTTCATGATAATCAACAGGCAATAGCGATAGCCGGATTAATAGGCGTTGTTATTGTGCTTTTCATCATTAAACGTCTTATTTTGGTGCGTTTAAAGGCCAAGGCGCGTTCAGAAAACAGCAGTATGTCTGATATTTATCGTGTACTTGTATTGTCACTAAATGCTCCTCTGAATTTACTGATTTGGGTTATCTTTCTGTTATTGGTGAAAAGCATTGTTTCAGTATTTCAGGTAGAAGATGAAAGGGCTATTGAGGCGTTAACTATTGTTATTGAAGCTGGCCTTATAATTACACTGTTTCTCTTCTTTGAACGCTTTGTTACCTATTCCTTAAGCCGCTACCGCGATCAGTCTACTATAGTGAAAAACACCAGCGCGATTGCTGGTGGTGCAGTAAGAGCAGTGTTTGCCGTACTCGCCATTTTAATCATTTTAAGCACGATGGGAGTATCGATAACGCCCATCGTTGCTTCATTAGGTATTACATCGCTTGCAGTAGCATTAGCGCTACAACCAACGCTTGAAAATTTCTTCTCCGGTATTCAGTTGGTCATGGACAAGCCTATTCGTATAGGCGATTTCATTGAACTGGACTCAGGAGAACAAGGTTTTGTTGAGAAAATAGGGTGGCGCTCTACGTGGGTTAGAATGCTGCCTAACAACATTGTTATCATGCCGAACAGCAAGCTCTCTAATTCCAAACTGATTAACTACTACTATCCTGAACGCGAACTATCAGTACCCGTTGAAGTGGGCGTGCACTATAGCTCTGATTTAGACCATGTTGAAAAGGTCTGTTTAGAAGTTGCCAATACCATTCTAGAAAAACATGAGTATGGTGTTGAAACCTACCAACCTTTTGTGTTGTTTCACACCTTCGACAATTCGAGTATTAACTTAACCGTGATGCTGAGAACCCGCGAATATTTCAATCGCTTCTTTATTAAAAGCGCCTTTATAAAAATGCTTAAAAAGCGATTTGATGAAGAGGGTATTGTAATACCATTCCCAATTACTGCACTTAATATGGAGCAAGAAGGCGCGGCTAATAAGTTGTCGACAGCGCAAGAGTATACAAGGCCATGAGACTGAGAAAATTGATAGTGTTAACGCAGCGCTTTTTAAATTGCAGATTCGTACGGACTTATGTCATCAATAAGGGTTAATAACCGCTAAGCATAAAAAAGCCACGTTTAAAAACGTGGCTTTAATACGTTTACGCCTTCTTACTGTTAGCGTATTAGAAAGTGTAGCGCGCTGATACACCTAGTAGGTCTACATCATCAGCGATGACATAAGTTGC
Organism: Alteromonas sp. 5NW40-0090; assembly: GCF_057552975.1. Classification (NCBI taxonomy): domain Bacteria; kingdom Pseudomonadati; phylum Pseudomonadota; class Gammaproteobacteria; order Alteromonadales; family Alteromonadaceae; genus Alteromonas; species Alteromonas sp. 5NW40-0090. The sequence continues at coordinate 144,833 of NZ_BAAJLT010000010.1, read as the reverse complement.
GCCGAATGAAAACTGCGGCGTAAAGAAATAGTCTGCGCCAATTTCAAAGGCAGTATCATCTTCTTCAATGTCGATATAGCGAATCGCACCGCGAAGCTCAAATTGTTCTGAAAGCATTGAACGAATACCGGCAGTAATGCCATAGCCGTTGTCGTCAGCCTCTGCAGAAGCGAAACCTGCATCCACATCAATATCTACATATTCGTAGGTTAACTCACTAAAGAAATCAGTTGTTGCAGTTAAACCATAGCGGTATCCAACACCTGCTGAAATGTAGTCTAGTTTGCCGTCAACGCCATATTCGTCTTCACTTAGCTGGCCATAGCGCCCTGTTAGGTACACGTTTTCGTTAAGCGATTTAAAACCTTGAATCTGAAACCCTGTTGGCTCGAAGTCGCCTGCGTCTTCGATATCTGCTTGTACATATCCAGCTTTGATAAAGTCATAAGAAGGCGAAGCTGCGAAAGCATTTAAAGAAAGTGCGCCAAAGATACTGGCGAGAATAGTACGTTTCATTGTTTCTAATATCCTTTTAACAATAATCACTTCCAACCACTTTGGAAGTTCCACCATTATGGGGATAGTTTTTAAAAATCAAATGGGAAAGGTGTTGGAGGTTGCGAAAAGAATATCATTTGGTCAATTAGTGGTGACTAAATACTGCTGCATGCGTAACTAGTGCTTTTTAAACGTCAAACAAATAATGATACTCGCTAAACTCAGTATGCAAGTCGATAAGCTAAAGGCAAGGGTAGGTTCTAACGTAAGTAGTGTTACCGCGTAAGCACCTATTGCCGCCCCTGTTAAATGGAAAAAACCAGTGAGGGCAGCTAAAAATCCCGCAGATGTTCTAGAGAAACCAAGCATAATTGTAACGCTGCAGGGCATGGCGATACCGATAAAAAAGAACATCATGTAGCAATAAGCAAGGATAATGAGTAAATCATTGGCGAAACTACAGAAAACGGTTAACCCAAAAAGTACGGAGAGCACGGCAATAAGCAAACTTGATCGCTTGAACTTTTGCAGAGGTGACAAAGACGCTAAACGAATATTAAGTAAGCTCCCAACAACAAATGACAAGGTGGCCATGAGAGAGTATATGGAGAACAGCGTTTTTGTAAGCCCAAACTGCTGCATAATCATTGATGGCGCGCTAGTAATAAAACAAAAGACCATGCCATATAAAAGTCCGCTTGCCATGCCTATAGAGACAATTTTCATTATTGTGCTTTTAATAAGAGCTAACGTATCGCTTAAAACATTTTCTGTGGCTGGCAGCATGTATTGAGCTAGTTTATGAGAAACGGAAAAAAGCAAAATTAAAGCTAAAACGCCCAACACTAAAACGAAATAAAAAATAGCGGAAATACCGAAGTACTCTCCAATTAACGTACCGACTAAAGGCGCGATTGCTGGCGCGATAGCAAAGGCAATGTTGATGAGTGAAAGTGAAGTGTTTAGCTGTTTTTCGTTAAAGATTTGACGCGATAAGCCTCGCGATACCGACACACCAACCCCACCTCCTAGGCCTTGAACGACTCTGCCTATTAGAAAAGTCGCTTGATCGCTAGCGAGCGCCACCATAAGCGTACCTGCAATAAATACCAATATTCCAAAGAACAAAAATGTTTGCTTATTTACATAGTCACACGCTATGCCCGACGCTAACTGTGAAAATGAGAACGCAACTAAAAACACCGCTACGCTTTGTTCGATTATGCTCACCGGACTGCCGTACACAATCGCTAAATCAAAAAAGAAGGGGCTATAAATGCTGGTAGAAACCTGACCTAGAATGGACAAAATAGTGAAGGTAACCGTTAGAGAGTAAAACGCATGGCGCGACATGGTGTGCTTCATCTAATAAGAAACCGCTAAATGGCTAAAGTAATAATAGCCAAAGACTACAGGTGAGGTATTACAGTTTTAATAAAGGTGCTTTTTTAGTTTGAGCACAAGTGCACGACAATTATTATTAATTGGTCTGTGTTATCAGTTGATGAAGCTGAAGAAAGATGGTGGCCCCACCCTGACTTGAACAGGGGACCTGCCGATTATGAGTCGGATGCTCTAACCAACTGAGCTATGGGGCCGTATTAGATGTGCTGTACGGTTTCTATTGCAAATTGCTTTGCATAACAACCACAAGCGAGCGCAAGTATAAGCAGTTTTATTTGCCTTGTCACGCCTCGCTTGTGGCTTTGTGATTTGTTTGCTTTATTTTTGTTCACTCACCTATAAGTTGTGTATTACTTTCTGCAGCCGCGCACGGCGTAATCGAACTGCAAAAGCTAGAACTAACATGCTCAGTAAAGTAGTTGAACCGCCCCCGCCAGAACTATTTGAACCATTATCAACAGGTACACTTGCTACGCTCTCATTTACATTTACCGTGACGGTGTCGGTGGTACTAATGCCGAACTCGTCGGTTGCACTCAATGTAAACGTTAAATTACTTGCAGTAGCTGGGGCTGTAAAAGACATAGTTAGCGTGTCTAAATTTCTTATAGTGACCGTTTCGCCTGCCGTTTGTGTCCACTCTACGCTTATTAGCGCGCCTTCGGGGTCTTGCGCGCTACCTGTTAGCTCAACGCTTGCTCTCACATCGGTTTCAACATCTGTTCCTGCGTTCACGACGGGGGCTTGGTTGCTTTCATCGTCTTTTATCGTAATGACAGTTTCAACAACGCCGCCTAATACGTTGGCATCTTGCGCGGCAAGCACTAAACGGAACTGTTCGTTTTCTTCTTCCAGGCTGTCGTTAATGAGCGTTACTGTCACCGTCTTATCGGCAGTATCGCCATCACTCCAAGTTAGCATGCCGGTTGCAGTCACGAAGTCTTGATCGTTTATTGCAGTATCACTCTCCAGTGAATAATTTACGCTAACGCTGCCTTCACTTCCGCCTTGACGAACAATATTTAAGGTGAGTTCAGTATCGATCTCCAGAACAGCGAGTTCGGAAGTATTTAATTCAATTTTTCCTTGTTGCGCTGTACCCAGTATTGTCACTTGCGTATAGCCTTTGCCTGAGGAGATACCGCCGCCTTGAGGGTTAAATAGCCTGACAAAAAACACTTCGTTACTTTCTGTATCATTATTAGCGCTAACATTTAATGCAATATTCTTTGTTTCAGAATCATTTGCGCCCCAGGTAAGCTCGCCAGAAGTAAACAAAACATCATCGCTGAGGGCCGAGCCAGCTAATACCTCGTAGGCTACCGACATGGCACTGTCGCCGCTTTTAGTAACGGGAAGGTTAAATGTTGTATCGGCTTCTGTCTCATAACTACTTTGCGAAAACGCCGCAACAGGGGCCGCGGTGAGCGTATTATCTTTTAAAACAAACAGGCCACGCTGAATATCGCTAACTAAAATATTGCCGCTTGGTAAAAATGGATAAACACCCCAAGCACCATTGAAGTTGGTGCTGTTAAAAGCAGGGTAGGTGTCGAAGAAACCTGCTTCTTCAGGTGCGGTAGGGTCGGCAATGTCTAGTACGGTTAAGCCACGTTCGTAATTCGACATGTAATAGCGATTCCCTCTTACGTAGCCGTTGTGATCGATGGTACCGTTGTTACTGGTCCAAATACCCGCCAGTACAGGCGCAGTCAGTGATGAAATATCAAAAATCATGACCCGGGTATTTAAGCTAAAGTTGCGCTCGTCCAGTTCATCGTGGACAAACGCGTATTGCTTATCCTCACTAAACCAGCCGCTGTGGGTATAGGCAACCTCGTTGTAGCTAGTATTACTTAGTTCTGACGTACTGTTAGAATCAGTATGGTCCCAAAGGCGCATTGAGCTTTCGTTGAAGTCGAGTATTACGGTACATCCTGATGCGGTGGAATTTACGCAATCAGTTTGAGCTCGTGCATCTGTGATATGCATTGAAGAAGCGTCATGCGTGTAGTCTGCTCGGGTAAGACCATTGGGTATATAGGAAGGTGTGGGGGCTTGAGGCGCGCTTAGCGCATAGGAGCGAAAAGCACCACCATTACTATCTTGGCCCACCAAATGAAGTTGAGATGTCGCGCCTGCCAAGGGAGTATTTAGTGTGTAGTCTACGTTTGATATATAGATATTGTGTGCACGGTTGTCGTCGGTATTACGTCTAACTAGGCTAACGCGCTCAGGTAAGTTATTCAGGTCTATTATGCTAAACCCTTCAGTTACGCTGTCTGCACTGGCGTATGCATAGGCCTTAAATCTGCCCGATGTACTATCAAAATACTGATAGACCTTGATGTCGCGCCATGTTGTGCTTTGCCCCGTGATTTCGCCTACAACTACTGGAGACGTGGGCTCGGTTACATCCACCACAGCAATACTGGCTTGCATGCCGACAATGGCATACTCTCTGCGATTGTTTAAATCTACATGCCCCCAGATATCATTGGCGCTATTAGACACTGACGAAAGTGCGGCAACTGGGACGTGAGAAAGTAAATCAATATTGCTACACGGATAGTCCCCAGCCAACCCACTGCTACAGCTTTCATTTGCGCTTACAGTGGTGTCCAGCTCCATATGTTGTGCGGCTAGTGACGTAAGAGGTGAAGCGGCTTTACCATCGACAATAGTGTCGAACCCCCTATCGTAAAGTGCTTTTGATAAAAAGGCAGGTACGTTGAGAAGTAAAGTTTTGTGTAAAGCGGGTTTTTGCGCTTGGAAGTGATCGTTACGAGAAAACCCGCCAAGCACGGGTAGAAGACTGTCGTTTAGCACTTGTGCTTGCTGCGCGTTGTCGAAATAATACTGACCTTCAGCGACGAGAATTCTATCGCCTTTATTGGCCTGTCTCGCTGCGTATGTCAAGGTTTTGCAGGGCCTGAAACGGTTGTCACACTTTCCTGTGTCAATGCCGCTTTCAGCAACAAAGCGCGCTTTGTCGTGGTCAGTGTGAGCGAGCACTGCTTGACTCATAATCGTTAAAAGCAGCACTATTGGCGTGATATGCAATGCATTCATCTTGTCATCCGAACAAGTGTTAAAAATCGCTGGTTTGTTTAAAAAACTACCAGATAATTAAAGGAAGTACATAAATAAATGAAAATGCCTTTTCGCATGTGTGTCATGCCTTCGTTACTCTTGGCGGTTTTGGTATCGACAACTGGGTGTGATGTAGTAAATCTCAAAGGACGGGAGCCCGGTGAGATCCCGTTTAAATTGGTTGGGGTAGATACTGGGGCTTGTCCCATGATAATGAGTATTGGGCAGCAGCGCTGGAATGTTGATTATTTTGGCTTTTACCTCAGTAAGCCTGAAGTACGTATTGATGGAAAGTGGCAGCGGGTTAAATTTAAACAAACCCAATGGCAAACGCCGAATGAAGCGCTGTTGAAATTTCATAACAAATGCAGCAATCCCGATGATGCGAATAGCAAGATTGTGCTGGATGTGTCTGAAGAGTTATTGAAATTATCAACGAATTTGCGTTTTACCATGGGGCTTCCCTTCGACGTTAATCATGCTAATCCACTCACACAGCCTTCGCCATTAAATGACAGTTCAATGTTTTGGAGTTGGCAAAATGGCCATAAGTTTTTAAGACTGGATGTGTCTAAAAGTGGCGAAGAAGCGCGAAAATGGTCTTATCATTTAGGCAGTGTTGGCTGTAACTCCGAATCTGCTGTTAGATCGCCGGAAAAATCCTGTGCCTTCACTAATCGCGTAGAGTTTATTTTGCCGATGACACAGCTTGATACGGATTTAGATTTAGAAGTCTCGGTGTCTAACATAGTAGCGCAAGTTGATTTAAACGAAGCAACAAGCTGCATGTTTGAGTCTCCTGAAGCAGAACCTTGTAAAAAGCTTATTCAAAATCTCGTACATAGGCCTTGGATTAAGTGGCAATAAAAGTGCTTCCTCAGCGTTTTAAAACGCAAGCACCGAATATACGGGAGATGGTGTGTTCACTTTGCATTGTGGTGGGGGTAAGTGCGTGTTCGAAAGCACCCACCCCGTATGAGTGGAATCTGCCAAATCATATACCTGCGCCAACGGTTCCTGCCGACAACCCCATGACGGTGGAAAGCGTTAAATTGGGGGAGAAGCTGTTTTTTGATACGGCATTAAGTGCGAACAACACGACATCATGTAGTAGCTGCCATGCTCCTGAAAAAGCCTTCGCAGAATCTAGAAAAGTGTCAGTGGGCGCACATGGCGAAGAACTCAACCGCAACGCGCTGGCGCTTATTAATGTGGCTTACAATGCTTCATTTACGTGGGCGCACAACAACTTAGACAGTATTGAAAAACAACTACTGATCCCGCTCTTTAACGAAGACCCTGTGGAAATGGGCGTAACTGGCAATGAAGATGTTATTTTAATGCGCCTTGAGCAAGGCGATTACCCTTCACTCTTTAAAGCTGCGTATGGTGACGAAACCCCTAGTGTGAACAACATTGTTAAAGCATTGGCTAGTTATGTAAGAAGCCTAGTGTCTTTTAATAGTGCATTTGATGCCTATGCGTATCGACAAGACGACAGCGCACTAACAGCGCAACAACTTGAGGGCCTTAACCTCTTTTTTTCTGAACGCACAGAGTGTTTTCACTGCCACGGAGGCGTGAACTTTACGCAGTCGTCTAAACATAGTTTTCAGCCATTTGGTGTCCAACCATTCCACAATACAGGTTTGTACAACGAAGATGGTGCGGGCAGTTACCCCAAGACAGATATGGGGCTGTATAGTGTGACCTTTAACAAGCAGGACATGGGGAAGTTTAGAGCCCCTACTTTGCGAAATATTGCGCTCACGGCACCTTATATGCACGATGGGAGTATAGACACCCTTGAAGACGTTATTGCGTTTTATGCCCGAGGTGGCAATGAAGCTGAAAGCCCCAACCCCTATCGCAGCCCGTTTATTAAAGGCTTTAGTATTTCAGAAAAAGAAAAAGCAGCACTGGTGGCATTTTTACAAAGTTTAACTGACGAAGGATTTGTTGAAAAACACGATTCACGCAAAAATAAGTGATTTATTGCTCATTTTGTGTGTTTTATGTTTATACTTTGCACATATATATCAACCAAATGCTTATGTGCTGTTTGTTAACATCGTGATAGACTCAACTATCACATTCTTTGTTAATAATTAAAAAAGCAGGTAAGCGGTCGCGGAGATGAGAATGACTGAAAAACCCTTTATAACAAGTGGTCGAAACACCATCATTCATAAAATTAGAAAGTTAGACCTATTGGTTATTAATGGCGATGAGAACCCGCCAATTATCGTAACCTACAAAGGCATTAAGCAATATGAAGGCAAAGTGCCAGAAAATAAGCGCGATGCGAAAATGATGGATATGGAACTGGTCGATGTAACGACTAGCGATGTTTTCGGCGATGAAAAAACCTTAGTGTTCATTCAAACGCTTAATGGAAAAGAATATAAGATTGACTACTCGAAAATTGGTACGAGTATGTTTATCAAAATCCACCAAGATAGTATTTTCTAAAAATTCACTTACCTATTACAGGCAGTGATGCTTTTAGCTATTGGGGCTAGGCAATCTGGCCCCAATTATCTGGTTTTAACGAATTAAAGCCACTAATTAGCCGTCCATCACCTTTAATCTGGACATAACGTTTCTTAAAAATATTGAACCGGCAGATGTCTACTGGGGTTACTTCGGAAGCATTTACACCACTTATTACTCCTGCAGTTTCTAGCCCCTCTGCGATAAGTTCTGAGCAGAACCAACTACTGAAATCCTCTTGATTGTAACTAATGCCGCCAAAAAGCGGGTGTTCGTCAATAGCATCTACCGCAGAGCCGAAAAGCTGTAGAACATCGTAGGGCTTGCCATCTTGCTCTTGCATAAAAGTAAAAAATTCACGTCTGTTTTGTTCAAATAGGCTGCGCGATATACGAGACAGTGGCAGCCACCAAATATCCCCATCATAAGACGCCACACGTTCACTCAGGCGGTTCGTCATAACGCCTCGTTTGCCCTTAAAAAACGTAGCTTCCATAACTTGGTTGAAATATCGGTTTGTTTTGCTGTCTCGCATTTGGGCATGTGTGACTACTGCTACATGAGTGACTGCAGAGCGCGTGGTGAGTTTCGTCCAGCGAGAAAATAAACTGTTACCGCCAAAAGCAATAATGTCGCCAGGCTGTATATCCGCTCTTATAAGATGATACTGTTGTTGCTCTAACATAGTCCTTCCCTGAATTAATGTTAATGGCGAACCGTATTGCCAGAATTTGTACTAGGTTCTGGATATACTTTAGCGGTTAATCTCTATGACTCACAACTCTGCGCTCAGAGAATGTTGCAAAGTATGTATCAAGTACGATTAATAACCGTTTAGACCGATAATTAAACCTTGGCTTTTGTGTGCTTATCGCAAGGTCTCACATAACCGTACTTTAACGCTTTTGTAGCGTAAATATCATAAACCTCAACTAGTTTATTGGTGCGGCGGCATGAAGAGGTCGTCACCGCGTTGCCTAATACTATCAGAGGAAATTGTTATGTTTACGTTACGCCGTGTTACCAAATTCGCTTTAATAGGAATGACCCTTTCTTTTATCGCTACCGCAGCAAATGCTGGTTCATATCCAGTAGAGCTTGAAGATGACTTGGTTGCAGTATGTGAAGCCGTTAAAAGCAATAGCCGCTTAAAGTTGCATCGCGCCGCTAAGGCAACGGGTTTAAATATGAGAGATTTACACGAAGGTCTGGTGTGCAACGGACAAGATATGCTGACTTTTGCGACTACTCACAATGCGTCTGAAACCGCTCAGCTTATTGCGCGCCGTATCAATGCAGATCCTGGTGTATTGACAGCCAAGCGCTAGCAAAGTTACGCGCCCTGGAATTTGGGCTATTAATTGATAGCCCCTTTTTGCATTAATTCACTGTGCTATCAGGGATTAGAAATCGTTAGCCACAGTTTGTATGCAAGGTAGAGCAGATGATCTCATTGATTTTCTTACAATCTGCATCTCAGCAAGAATCACTTTGCAAAATATTGAAGCAGCTAAATGTTTTTAGCCATGTTTTTGGGGCCGAGTCGGTCGGTCATTGCTTAGCGTTGGCTGAAAAGTACCCCCAGTCCGTCGGTTTTTATTCAGTATCAAAATCATCTCGAAATCTTGCCTCAAAATATTGGCTGGCAGTGGGTGAAAACGACGAAGATGCGCTGCTTGCTTTTTCGCATAATGCATCTGGTTTTGTGACTTTGCCATTTGAAGAGAGCCAGCTATTGCGTGCCATCGAATGCGTGAAAAATAAGTATCATTATGTTGAGCGAAATTTTCAGTTTAACGCAATGGTAAAGGGCTTGTGTGAGCAGCATGGTGTGTCAAAACCAGCGCTATTAGCAACATTGCGCCAGCAATTAAGTAAAAGCGCTAAACCCAACATTGTTGCCATTAGGGCCGATGATGGATGGTGTTGCCTAGACCCTGCCGATATAAAATGGATAGAAGCTGCTGGTGATTATATGTGTATATACACGCTGTCAGAAAGCTATGTGGTTCGAACAACCTTGTGTGAATTGTTGAAGCGGCTTGGAGAGCGATACTTTAAACGATGTAATCGTTCGGTGGCGGTAAATGCAAAATACGTAGCGCACTTAGAGCAGAGGCTTAATCATCAAAGGGTGGTTATGCAAGGCGGTGAGACGTTCAAAATTACTCATAAATATTTCTATCAGTTCTGGCATGTTGAAAGACGATAAGTTTCATAACACTGCGCTTTACCGGTTAACAGTATCATACGACCATGGTCCTGCTGGTGGTGGAACTCGCTAATCGTTACAATTAGTGCTTAATTCTTAAAAGCAAGGATATAAGGTGCGAGATGTTAGTAAGGCGTTAGTGGGAGCTATATTGGTTTTCACGGCGTATTATCTTGGGCTTTTCGCTGTAAACGCCATGGCTTTGCCCATTCCTGGCGCGCTGGTGGGGCTTTTGATTCTGCTTGGGATACTTTTTATTTTTCCAAAACTCGAAACACACACTGCACGTTTTGTTACTTTGCCTTTAAAGCATATGTCTTTGCTTTTCATTCCGGCAGTACTTGCACTATCAATCTATTGGGTTGATATTTATGAGAATTTGCTTGCGATCACCATAGCTATTTTTGTTACCACCTCATTGAGCTTAGGTTTTACCGCCTGGTTTGCCCAAAAGTTGTTTTGTAGTAAGCAGCATAAGGAGCCCAACTCATCACAAGTGGGTAGGGAGCTTGAATGATCAATGCAATAACTCAAGCGTTTAGCGTCAATGGATTAATATGGCTTTGTGTTTCTGTTGTCGGTTACCTTATTGCGCTACGGATTAATAGAAAATGTAACGGCCATCCGATAGCGCACCCAATTGTATTTACCGCTATTTTTGTTTTCTTGGGCCTTTACCTCTCTAACACTAGCGTTGTTGAGTATCAACAAGCCGCTGCTTTGTTACATTGGCTTTTAGGTCCTGTCACAGTTGCGCTCGCGTTACCGATTTATCGACAATGGCAAATTTTAAAGCGCTATGGATGGCGGTTAATAGTCAGTATCGTCCTTGGTGGAATAGTTGCTCCTATTACCGCTTGGTTCGCGCTGTTTGCGCTAGATGCTCCAGCAGCTCTAAAAATGACTATGTTGGCGAAATCGATCACCACGCCTCTTGCAATGGAAACGACGGCTCACATAGGCGGAATTCCTGCGATGGCAGCCGTTTTTGTTATAACGACGGGTATAGTGGGGGCTATTGTAGCGACAGGCGTTTTTTCGTTATTCAAAATAGAGGATCGTCAAGCACAAGGTATTGCGTTAGGAACCGTTGCCCATGCGATAGGAACGGCAAAATCCATCCACATGGGGGAAGATGTTGCTGCCATGGCTACCCTTGGGTTGTGCGTAAACGGCATTTTCACAGCCCTAGCGCTACCGCTCGTTTTTAGTTTGGTTGTTTGAATGATCGATGCGGCCTAATATTACTTTAGCCTCCCTGAAACTTACCGCCAAATAAGCGTGAAGTTAATTGTAAAACGCGCTGGCAATATTCCCCAAAAGTGCTATTTCTTAGTGAGGTGTTTCGTATCACCATATACAAATTATCTTTTTAAAAAGTTGATATAGTAACTCTGATGTTTATGTCCGAAGAAAAATCAATACTTCAGTTCACAGCGGTTGGGCCGATACAATTGAAATTGCTAGAAAATATCAGCGTTGGCTGGTTGTAAAAGCTAGGTGGTAAAAGAACTTAATGTTTTCAGTACTCGTATGTGATGACTCGTTAGTTGCGCGCAAGCAAGTGGCTAAGTGCCTACCTCAAGATTGGGATGTGGCTGTTCACTTTGCAAAGAACGGTCAAGATGCTCTGTCTGCACTCGCCGAAGGCAAGGGAGATCTTTTACTCTTAGATTTGAATATGCCAGTTCTCGATGGATATGGCACTTTAGAGGCCATTCAACAGCAAGGGCTTAAAACCAAAGTTATTGTGGTATCTGGAGATATCCAGCCTGAAGCGCATGAAAGAGTTACATCGCTCGGAGCGTTAGACTTTATCCGAAAACCTGTTGAACCAGCCAAACTTGCCGAGGTTCTTGATAAATACAATATTCTTCATGTCGAAGAAGAAGCGCAAGAAGAGGTGACACCGCTTGACCCTGATATTCGCGATTGTTACCAAGAAATAACCAATATTGCCATGGGGCAAGCAGGCGACCACCTCGCCCGCACCATGAATGTTTTTGTAGAACTCCCCATTCCTAACGTAAACCTTATTGAAGTCTCTGAACTTCACATGATGCTTTCTGACATTGAAAGTCACGAACAAGTCACTGCCGTCTGCCAAGGTTTTTTAGGGCCAGGTGTTAGCGGTGAAGCTCTGTGTATTTTGAGCGATTCAAGCTTTGACGATGTGGCCAAAATTCTCAATGTGGAAGGCGAAGTAGACGACCAATTACAGTTAGAGCTTCTTATGGACGCGGCAAGTATTCTGATTGGAACCTGTTTAACAGGGTTAGCTAACCAAATGGATATTAACTTTAGTCAGGGGCATCCCATTGTGCTTGGTCAGCACCGTGCTATCACTGAAATTATCAGTATGAACCAAATTAAGTGGAAGCGTACGCTGGCGATAGAGCTTAGCTACGGCCTTGAAGGTTACAATGTTCAGTGTGATTTGATCTTATTGTTTACGGAAGAGTCTATGAAAATGATGAATTCCAAGCTCGCCCACTTGTTGGAGGATTTCTGATGAGCCAGCATTTAGATGAGTTACAAGAATTCCATTGGATGATGGACATGTTACAAACGGTAGATGTAGGTATTGTGGTTTTAGATCGCAATTTCACAGTGCAAGTGTGGAATGGCTTTATGGAAAGCCACAGTGGCCTTCTGCCAAGTGAAGTGAGAGACAAAACCTTATTTTCACTGTTTCCCACAATCAAACAAGACTGGTTTATGAAAAAAGCTAAGCCAGTATTCGATTTAAAAACGCGTGCTTTCATGACGTGGGAGCAGCGCCCTTATTTGTTCAAGTTTCCTAATTACCGGCCGATTACAGGTAGTGAGCCGTATATGTATCAAAATATCACGCTATCTCCACTTACTTCAGCAACGGGTAAGGTCGATTTTATAAGCATGATGATTTACGACATGACGGATGTTGCGGTTGGAAAAAAGCAGCTTGAGGCACTCCAGGTTACGATGTCCGAAGAGCAAGAGGCGCGATTAGTCGCTAATAGCGTGAAACGCACCTACTCATAACCGCTATATGCGAAGCAGCCTTTTTGGTAGGCACTTTGCGATTCTATCTACATCAAGTTTTTCTAGCACGGCGTCTTAAATACACGCTAAGAGTGCGACTGGAGTATGTATGCAAGCAAGTATGTCCTCATTTTCACGCTATCTCTCTCGCAACGTATTGCGCGGGTTAGCCATTCTTGGCGGCGCATTTATTTTAGCTGCCTGTGGTGGGGGCGGAGGCGACGATAGTGGCGCAAGCGGCGGGGGATCGGGCAACGGTAACTTAGTTATAAATGCAGGCCTAGACGCCACTGTTACCGAAGGGGTAACCTATTCGCTGAGTGCTGAGGTGAGTGGCGGCGATGGCACTTACACTTATAACTGGAGTGCGTCTCCTTCGTTAACCATTACTCATGACGACACAAGTTCTTCAGCAGCAAGTTTTGTGGCGCCGCTGGTGAATAGTGCCACTGAATATACGCTTACTGTTTCAGTTAACGACCAAAGCGGAAATACGGCAAGTGATGTTACTGTAATTACGGTCGCACCTGTGAACATAGCCCCTGTAGCCAGTATAGACGTTCCTGCATGGGACGGATTGCCCGCCAATACATTTCCTGGTGGTGTCGAAATTGTTTTCGACGGAACCGGAAGCAGTGACGCTGATTCAACGTCCACAGCTGGGGAAATAGCTGATTACGTGTGGACTCAAACCAGCGGCACTAATGTGATAACTGGCGTGGAGACTAACCTCTCTACTTTGACTATCGTTACACCCATTGCCAACGATGCACAGCAGCTTACGTTTCAGTTGGAAGTAACGGACACTGAAGGGGCAACTGATACAGATACCGTTACCATCTCAGTGCAATCGGAAACTGAAACACTGCCAGTCGTTGATGCAGGGTTCTCGCAGGGTGTTTTTAGTGGCGAAGTGGTCATTTTAGATGGCGAGGCTACTACGAGTATTCCCAGTGCTCTACCACTTGCTTACTCTTGGGAGCGCAGTAACAACGTTACGTCTAATAGTGGGGCAAACACAGGAGCCGCAGCTCGCCCAGTAGATGACAGCGATGCGCTATCTACATTTGCTATTGCACCTTCTGTGTCTACCGCAACTGTGGTGGCCTATACGCTTACTGTGACTGACGCCAACGGCAACAGCGTTGAAGACACAATCAATGTACGAATACGTCCAATGCCTACGCCACTGTTGAATGATACCGGCTTTTTACAACAAGCTACCAATAACGCGTTAACCGAGGCGCAGCAAAACGACTTTCCTGGGCAGGACGGGCAGCGTGGTGCTGATATTATTGAGCAAAATGGATTAATAGAAAAAGCAGGGCGTGGTAAAGCTGGTTTTGACTTTACGCGCTTAAACGCTAACGGCGATGAGCAAGACGCCAGTGCTGATACATGGTCGTGCGTTCGCGATAACGTAACTGGGCTGGTGTGGGAAGTGAAAACCGACGACGGGGCATTTCAAGATAAAGACTATACTTACTCTTGGTTCAGCGACGAGGTGAATGGTGGATTTGAAGGTGATGAAACGGGTTCGAATGCGACGTGTTTATTAACTAACTGCAACACCTCTGCTTACGTCGAAGCGGTTAACGCGCAAGGCTTGTGTGGTTTTTACGACTGGCGTTTACCTACTCACCACGAACTCTTTTCGTTAATGCATTTAGGCATTGCCGACGATGTGGCCATTGATGAAGATTACTTCCCTAATACCGGCGCAGTCTCTACCGAGCCCCTATGGTATTGGACCTCAGTGCCAAGCGCTGATGGAGTAAACAGTGATGATGCACAAAATGCATGGGCATTGGATTTCGATTCAGGTGTCGATAACTTTCTTAATAAGTCATCAGCGGCGCGTATTCGTCTTGTAAGAGCGGGGAGATAGTCATGAACAATACAGTTAATAAATCTGTTCAAAACGCCTTGAAAAATGCAGTACTCACTCCACTTAAAATGGTTGCGGCCTCAGCGCTGCTCGCAGGTGCGTCGCTTTCAGCTTTCGCTCAAGAGTGTTTGTCTGATGGACTAGAAACCACGCCAAATGATAATTTTGAAGCAGTGACTACCAGTACTTTGTTGGATACCACCACAGATTTAGTTTGGAGACGATGTTCCGAAGGACAAACTTGGGATGGCTCGACGTGTAGCGGTGAAGCGGTGAAATATACGTGGCAGCAGGCGCTACAACTTGCGCAGCAGGCGAGTAACGAAGACCTACTAGGATGGCGCTTGCCCAACGTTAAAGAGTTGGCCACCCTAACGGAACGCGACTGCGTACGCCCGGCGATTAATAGCTCGCTTTTCCCATCTACCCCTCCGGATGATTTTTGGACTTCTACCCCTTCAGCAGATGATCCAGACAGAGCCTGGGTTGTTGCGTTCTTTAATGCGAGCCATTCGATTAAAGAGAAAGACCGTTTTATTTACGTACGACTGGTGCGCACCTTTACCAACGAATAGATGTAGGAAAAGATCTACACCACTTTGTATTAGTCTTTAGTCTAGTATCTGACGCTTAGACTTTTTATCACCAAAGCACGCTCTATAATGCGTGCTTTGTTGTATTAGGCCTGAACGTTAAAGATGCAGATAAATATCGTTCTCATTCATGACCTGTTTATGTGTTGCGTATATTGATCATCTCGACATGTTCAACCTGATTTTTAGCACGTTAGACTCATGTTGGCTTTTTATTTTTCGGTAAGCTAGCCACAATGATGGTATGAAAATGATATCGCGCCTTAAGGCTTTTCTCTTCACAATTTGTTTATTCGCTGGGCTTAGTACAACGGCGCAAGCTGAATATACATGCAACATTGATTTTGCTTACGGTATTGCCGTTAATAACGAACAGCTTCGCGTAATGGATAAAACCCGCACCGTAGTTCAGATTAATGACCAAAACCAGCTTTTTATAGGCGGCCGTTGGCAGACACTAAGCGAACAGGAAAAACAGTGGCTTAACGAGTATTCTTCAGGTTTACACTATGTGGTTCCCAAGATGATTATTCTGGCTACCGAAGGTGTGGACTTGGCTATTGATACCATTGAACACGTGTATTTAGGTTTAGTGGGCAGTGATCACGATAGCTATGAACGATTAAACGCTGCTATGAAGCGTGTTCAAAACCGCGTGAAAGATAAATTCAGGCATGCTAGTAATCACTATTTCATTGGCCCCGGCTCACTAGAAAGTGTTGATGAATTTGTGGATAGTGAAATTGAAGCGCAGCTTGAGGAAGCTATTTCTACCTCAGTAGGCGGTATATTGTCGGCGATCAGTGGTATCAACACTGGAAGCGGCGAGGTTAACCAAGAGAAAGTAGCGGAAATTACTCGTCAGCTTAATAACGTGGGCGAGCATCTGGATGTAGGTGATAAAGCTACGACATTGCGTAAAAAGGCCGAGTGGTTTTGTGAAAAGCTCAAACGCCTAGACGTAGCGGAAGAGAACCTCCGAGCAAGTGTGCCTGCTTTCAAGCCTTACAATATCATTACGCGACATGATAAGAGTGAAAACTAGTTGAAATAAGTAATACGTGTACTAATCCTGGTTAAAGACTGATTAAGACAGAAAAGCCTGCGTGAGCAGGCTTTTTTGATCTAGCTTTTTGGTTAAATCAAAACGGCAAGACTAAACGAAACACGACAGCAGAGAGTTAAGATATCTACGTCCTTTAGCGGTTACCTGCCAGTGACTCTCTGAAATAGACAGCAGCCCCTGGTGATGAGCATCAGACAGTGCGCGTTTAACGTCATCCGTTAACTCAGTACCGGTGAAGTCATTAAAATCACTTATTGGGCAAGGTTCAACTAAACGAAACCTGTTCATAAAGAATTCAAACGGCAGGTCGTCTGCATTAACCAGCGTTTGCGTATCTAAATACGGGCGGCTCATTTCCATATAGCCTCTTGGATGCTTCACTTTAACGGTACGATGAATTGTGCCATTCGTTGCATCGGTAATCTTTCCGTGGGCACCACAGCCAATGCCTAAGTAGTCGCCAAAGCGCCAGTAATTCAGGTTATGGCGGCATTGATGCCCTGCTTTGGCGTAGCCTGAAATCTCGTACTGGTGATAGCCTGCACGCTCTAGAAGGCTGTGGCCTTTTTCCTGTATTTCCCACAGAATATCGTCGTCAGGTAGCTCTGGCGGCTTTGAATAGAAAGGCGTGTTTGGCTCGATAGTAAGCTGATACCAAGACAGATGGTAAGGGGCTAGCTCAATACCTTGCTGCAAGTCTGCCATGGCATTCTCTACGCTTTGCTCAGGTAGGCCATGCATGAGATCTAAATTAAACGTAGGTAGCCCTGCACTGTGCGCTTGTTTTACCGCATTTTCAGCCTGGCTTTCATTGTGAATACGGCCTAGCACTTTTAAATGCTTCGGCTGAAAGCTTTGAATGCCAACCGATATTCGGTTTACGCCTGCCTGATAAAAGCCCGCAAACTTACCTGCCTCAACGGTACCTGGATTGGCTTCCATGGTTATTTCAGCAGCGTCGCTTAAGTTAACCCGCTGTTTAACGCCGTTTAAGATGTCAGCCATGGCCTCGCTTGAAAACAAACTGGGCGTGCCACCGCCTATAAAGATTGTCTCGACAGGGCGGTCGCCAATGCGTTTGGCATCAATGGCTAAATCGTCCAGCAGGTGCGCCACATATTCTTTCTCGGGTAAATCAGACTTAAGCCCGTGAGAGTTAAAATCACAGTACGGACACTTTTGAACACACCAAGGAATGTGGATATAAAGGCTAAGCGGTGGATTACGCAAAAGTCGCTCTCATATTATCAAGCAAAATCGCTAGGGCGTTGCCGCGATGGCTAATACGGTTCTTTTCGGCTTTCTCCAATTCTGCAGCTGTGCAGCCGTGAGTTGGCACGTGAAATACCGGGTCGTAACCAAAACCGTCGTTACCAGAGCGAGCAGTTAAAATTTCGCCTTGCCACTTACCTTGGCTAACTAAGGGGACCGGGTCTTTAGCATGGCGCATAAACACTAATGTACAGAAGAAATGCGCTTTACGCTGGGTTTCGCCATCAAGGGCAGCTAATAGCTTGTCGATATTGGTGTCATCAGTTGCATCAGCGCCAGCATAGCGGGCTGAATAGATACCGGGTGCACCGCCAAGGGCGTCAACCACTAAGCCTGAGTCGTCAGCAATAGCAGGAAGGCCTGTTACTTGTGCCGCATGACGCGCTTTAATAATGGCATTTTCAACGAATGTTGTACCTGTTTCAGGCACATCAGATACACCTAATTCTTTTTGCGCCACAACGTCTACGCCGTAATCTGCAAATAAGGATGCAAACTCTCGCACCTTGCCTTGATTACCTGTGGCTAAAACAATTTTTTCTGGGAATTTCATTGTGCCAGACTCCTCGTTTTTTCTTTGCTCCTGAAACAAGCTTGAACACATTAATCGAGTACATAAGGTTATTCAGGACGAAGGTTGGGAGTGGTTTGAGCAAACCCTCTGCCGCAGGGATGCGGCAGCGGAGCGCACATGGATGTGTTTACCGCGTGTTTGCGAAAGCCACTCCCAACCTTCGGCCATCGCATCACTCACCCTCAATGTGCTCGTGTTTTACTTTTTCTTTTTAGGCTTAGCTTTTGCCTTGGTTTTGTCTTTGGCCTTTACTTTTTTCTTTTTGGGGCCAATCTTAGGTGTTTTGTTTTTAGGGCGTAGCTCGTCAATAACGCGAGCTTTAAGTGGTTCGCCCATGTAACGTGCAGTTTTTGCTACCATGTCAAAGTCGTGGGCCTCAACCAAAGATATTGCAGTACCTTTAGCGCCAGCGCGGCCGGTTCTGCCAATGCGGTGCACGTAAACGTCGGCTTTGCGCGGCATGTCAAAGTTAACGACATGGCTTACGTTAGGCACATCGATACCACGGGCAGCAACATCCGTTGCTAACAAGATAGGTACTTCACCACTTTTGAAACGGGCTAGCGCTGCAATGCGTTTGTCTTGTGGCATTTCGCCCTGTAACCAGCACACAGGAATGTCTTTCGAGGCTAAAAAGTCTTTTAGCATTTGCAGGCGTTCACGGGTTTTCACAAACACAACCGCTGACGTCGTCGTTTCTTGCTTCAAAATATTCACTAGCAAAGCTAGCTTATGGTTCATGTCGTCAGCAAGGTGATACCACTGATGAATTTTGTTCTTCTCTTTGCGCGATGGGTTCGCTTCAATCACTTCAGGGTTGTTAAGAATGTCATGAGCGAAAGTCTTAACGCCTTTGCCTTCAAGCGTGGCAGAGAACAATAGGTTTTGCTTGCGCCAGCGCGCTTCGGCAGCAATTTGGTTAACTACCGTTGAGAAACCCATATCCAACATGCGGTCAGCTTCATCAAGGATCAAACACTCGATATCACGGCAATCTGCGGCTTCTTTTTCGATATGCTCAAGCAAACGACCTGGCGTGGCCACAAGAATATCGAGATTCTTGCTTAAGGTTTCTTTATCGGTACCGTAGTTAATACCACCGGTTATTACCCCGCACACAATTTGTGTATGCTTTGTTATGGCTAGGGCTTGTTCATAAACCTGTAGCGCTAACTCGCGGGTAGGCGTTAGGATCAAAATACGTGTAGCACCAGGCTGTCTGCGCGGATAATCAAGTAAAAACTGGCATGCAGGCAATAAGAAAGCGGCTGTTTTACCAGTACCTGTAGGAGCAGAGGCCAAGATATCTCGTCCATCCAACGCATGCGGGATAACCAGTTCTTGAATGCTAGTTGGGGTTTCAAACCCCATATCGGCAGCTGCGTGACACAGTGCTTCGTCTAATTCGAGTTCTTCGAAAGTCATAGTATAAAAAACGCTCTAAATGAATGGGGCGTATTGTAGCATTGCTATACCAAAACATTGAGAAAAACTGGCGTTAAATTCGCACACCGTAGGTAAATACACATTGTGGTTTGAGGTTACCTACAATATCAGGGAAAGAGGACATCTAATTTAATCAGTAATCGAGGCAATAGCGGATAGCTTTGCCCGGTTAAGCGCGTCTTTTATTTCAGGGCCTTTAACGCCCGTGGCAATGATATCTTGCACGTTCACTTGGTTGGCGGCTGATAATGCATTTTCAATTCGCTTTCGTTGGCGTTGCCAATCTATGCCCTTGTTATGAGCATAAGGTGCAAAAGCGCTAAGTAACAATGTGAAACGTTCTTCTCTACGCCACGCATCACAGCCATTGAACAAGGCAAGTAAATCGGCGGGCGAGTTCTGAGCGTTCAAAAGAAAGCCTTTGAATTTGCAGGCAAGGCTGACGATTTCACTAACTTGGTTTTGCACTTTGAGCCGCCTGCATAACAGTTTCGCTTCTTCCTCACTGAGGTGAGTGAGCAGGGCAGCAAACCTTGTTATCAGTCTAGCTGTTTCTGGATCGCTGCTTTCAGGTAATGGGGTTTCTGAACCCGTGTCTTTAACAAGGCTCTTGTTTTCAACCTTTTCTAGGTCTACCGCCGTTTTTAACGTTTCCAGAGCAGTATCTACGTTTCTTTCAAGCTCAGTAAACCAGTCATTGAGGCCATGGGCATGCTTTAATACAGTGAAAAAAACATGCGGTGTTTTCTCTAAAAGACTGCGCTTTGTTTCTTGCCATACCCGCTCTGCACTTAGCGTGCTTAGCTCGCCGCTTTGCGCCATAGACTGCATAAGAGCCATGGTTTCAGTAGCGATAGTAAACCCCAAATAAGCATAGCGGGTGGCAAACCGAGCAACGCGAAATACGCGTAAAGGGTCTTCACTAAAGGCTGCAGATACATGGCGAAGTAGGCGGTTTTCTAGATCTTTTTTACCACCATAGGGGTCGATAAGGTTTCCAAGGTTGTCTTGCGCTATCGCGTTAACGGTAAGGTCCCTGCGTAACAAATCTTCTTCTAACGTGACCGAGCTTGACGCATCGCATACAAAGCCGGTGTAACCTTTTCCTGACTTACGTTCTGTACGTGCAAGTGCGTATTCTTCCTGTGTTTCAGGGTGTAAAAAAACAGGGAAGTCTTTGCCTACTTCGGTAAAACCCTGGCTGAGCATTTCTTCTGGCGTGGCGCCCACCACGACATAGTCGCGTTCAACAACTTTTCTGTTTAACAGTGCGTCACGTACTGCGCCACCAACGAGATATACTTGCATGCTCTTCCAACAATTTTTTAGTCAGTAATACTTTTTAGATTAGAGATGTGTCGACTTTTGACGTGTAACGAAAATCAACCTTCCCAAGGTAACAGAGGCGCAGTATAGCAATGTTACAAATAAAATTCGTAGCGACATCGTTATGCGCTTTCACTTCAAGGTTGCGTCTGGTAGTTTAATCGTCGTTAAAAATTAAAACAGATAGGCGCTTCAGCAACCATGTATTTGAACTACTTCGGGTTAAATGACAATCCTTTTTCGATTGCGCCTAACCCCGATTATTTGTATATGAGCCCAAGGCACAAAGAGGCTTTGGCCCATTTGACCTTTGGCCTCAGAGAAAGCGGTGGTTTTGTAATGCTCACCGGAGAAGTGGGCACGGGGAAAACAACGGTATCGAGAAAACTGTTGCAGCAGCTACCCGATAATACGCAGGTAGCCATGATTTTGAATCCTACCTTATCTGCCCTTGAGCTATTAGCAACAGTTTGTGATGAGCTAGGCTTGGCTTATACACCTGAAAAAGCAAGCCTTAAGTACTTCACCGATTTGATTTTGTCTAAGTTAGCAGAGAATCATCAGTCAGGCATGAATACGGTACTAATGGTTGATGAAGCGCAGCATCTGTTGCCCGAAGTACTTGAACAACTTCGTTTATTGACCAACCTAGAAACGAATCGTGAAAAACTGTTAAAGGTAGTATTGATAGGTCAGCCTGAATTACAGCAGTTGTTAAAGCGTAACGAATTACGTCAGCTGGCTCAACGCATTACCGCTCGTTATCATCTGCTACCCTTAACTGCGCCAGAAGTTAGTGCTTACATAGCACACCGCTTAAGCGTAGCAGAAGGTGATATCAGCATTTTCAGTAAGTCTACATTGCGCGCGGTGCATCAAATTACTGGTGGGATCCCAAGGGTAATTAATTTGCTGTGCGACCGAGCGTTAACCTTATCTTTTACTAAGCAGCATGCGGTTGTGCAAAAGCCTATATTCTTGGCCGCGGCAGAGCAAATTCTAGGTGAAGATGTTGTCAGTCAGCGCGTGCAAAGCCAGCGTAAATGGTATCTCGCATCGGCGTTTGTTTTGGCCATCATTTTCGGCTACGGGTTAGGGAGTTTGTATGTCTAATATCGTTGCCATTGACCATTTAAAACCCGGTATGGTGATTGTTCAAATTACCAAGCAAAATGGGCCAGTTAAAATTAGAAAGTCGGGTTTAGTGACAAGCGATGCTATGGTGCAGGGCTTGTCTGAAATGGGCGTGCAAGAGGTAGAAATAGATCCTGAGCAAACCGTGGAAATAGCGCCGACAGTTCATCATAGAACTCAAACCCAAGCTTTGCTTCGGGGCGAGCACGACACTACCGCCAAATTTGATAAATCCCTTAACGAGCAGTTTAATCGAAGCTTGTTTTTGCCCACAGTAGAAGGGCTTCCGTCAGCATGGAAGCTTTACACCAAGCAAGTAGCGCTTTTTGCCGTCGTTATTCTTGGCGGTTTATGCATTGGCTTTTCCGCCGCTACGGCAAAACGCTGGTGGCCAATGTTAACTGCACCCGCTTCTGTACCGGTGGCAGACTCTGAAAGCTCAGTTTCACAGGTTGAAGCAAGCGGAGGCGCTTCAGCGCTTACGACCACGCAAAACAGTAATGAAGCACCAGGCACTTCAAGCAACAAAAGTGAACAGGTACCTTCTAACATTCAGGGAAGTGGGCAAAGCGCAGGTTTAAATAAAGCTGCTAACACGGCGGCAAATGCAAACATGAGTAACGGCGGTGCTGCTCAGCAAGGCACGCAAGCGAACGCTATGGTAAATAACCAGTCTGTTGGCAACTTAGCTGCAGCGCAAGATACTGATTTAGGTGCAGTTTCAAATACAAACCCAATCACAAATACAAACACTACAGGTACTCAGAATCGCTACAATAACGATGTGTCCCAACGTTCTGGCGCCGAGCCAAGTAGTGGATATGAGCCTAGCTCTTCAATTGATTCAAGACAAACTGAGGCATCAGCGGACTACGAAGGGAAAGTATTAAACGAAGCTGCGTCTCAATCTGACGTATCCGTGTCACCAGAGCTCATGGCCCGTTTTAATGCTGCCGTTGAAGCGCTAGACTCAAAGGCACAAGATAATACACCCGCTGAAGAGCAAACAAGGGTGACGGTTAAAGACGAACTACCCCGTGTAGATCAGCTACCCGTTCGCTTGTTAACACGACTTCCTACCATGAACTTTAGCGCGCATATGTATGCGTCTCGTCCTGCCGATAGATGGGTGAGAGTCAATGGCCGTCAAATAGGTGAGGGCGACTGGATTGCCGATAGAGTGCAGATCGTCAATATTGAAGCGCAACGTGTGGTGCTTGCTTTCGAAGATGAGGTTTTTACTATGGCGGCGTTAACTGACTGGTAGTTGTTTTCATAGCACTCACAGAAAATAACCACAAATAAATTAGTGTATGAGAGCCCTAAAAAAAGGCCCTGAATCTAGGGCTTCTGTGCAGAGCTTTTCGTTTCCGATAATAGAACAATATGGGGCTATAGCGGTATCTGGTTCACAAATACTTCTTTAAAGAATTTCGGTAAGTTCAAACTAAATTCTTCGGGGCGAACGCCTGACACAATCTCATCGTCGTACTGACTTAAATCAACGCGCTTAACTTCATTGAAATGTTGCGACGTAACGCTGTAAAAAGTCATAACGTGAGGGCTTACAGGGTCTTTGGGGTTAATTTTACTTACAATGCCTAACTTACCGCTTTTCAAACGAACCAAAGAACCTACAGGGTGTACACCGATACACTGGATGAATTGTTTTACCAATTCTTGGTCTAAGTTCTCTGTCGCAGTTAGTCGCTTTAGCGCCTGAGTAGGCGTGATACTGTTTTTGTGCGTACGATTAGATGTCATGGCATCGTATGCATCCACAATAGCAGCAATACGCGCGAACTCTGAGATTTCGTCACCAACCAATCCTCTCGGGTAGCCGCTTCCATCAACGCGCTCGTGGTGCTCTTCAATGATGCGTAGCGATAGGTCAGAAATATCGCCACACTGTTCAACTAGGTCTGCACCAATTTCAACGTGGGTTTTCATCACTTCCCAATCATCACTGGAAAATTCGCCTGTATTATTGCGAATTTCATCTGGCAGGGAAGACATGCCGATATCCATCAATAGGGCACCTAAACTCACTTGCTCCGTGGTATCTCTGTCATAGCCAAGAAACTCACAAAAAATACCGCTTAGTACGCTGCAATTTATACTGTGCTCAAGAAGATACTGGTCGGTATCTTTAATCATAGTCAGGCAGCTCAGCGCATCTTTATTGTCGAATACACTTTCGATTAGGCTTTGCGACAGCGACTCCATCGGCGATAGATCTTTTACCGCCCCGTTTTTAAGCGACTTCAAAAAGTTATTTTGTATGGTAAGTGCGCTGTCATATAGCTCGTTGGCTTCGTTAATTGAATCACGACCGACAGGTTTAACAACCGGTTTAGTCACTTCAGGCTCTTTTTCTACAGTTGGTTCAGATCGCTCAGCTGCCTCGGGCAGCTTTGACTTCGCAAGGTCTACCTCAACAATGAGAATGCCTTTGGACTTAAGACTATTAATAATGGCTTGGGTTTTTACAATGCCTTTAGACCGCATTTTAAGTGAGCCTGTTTGCTCAAGTACTTGATTGACGTACATTCCTGGTTGCAGATCATCAATGGGTACCTGTTCTAACATTATCTCTCCTGTGGGGTACAACGTTGCCATCGTCTGTTACTACAATAGGAATGAATAGTACGATATTCCAGTGAAAAAAGTGAGGAGTTTATTAGCCTTTAGTATAGCTAGAGTCCGCGTGTATAGGATTAACGAATTCGCAAGAGAACGTGTGACGTGTAAATGTGCCGAGAAGTTGCTTATAGTTCAAATCAGGCGAACGGATATTCTCTATACCCAACGGTAATAGGCATCTTGATGGGGAGCTAGGTTCGAGGCTTGGAGGAGAGAAATAAAAAGGGGGCCATCTCGCGACAGCACCCATGTGTCATGCTAGGGCTTTGTTAAGCGCTAAAGCCCCACGCTTTTACAACCATGTGGGCTGTTTATCTTCGAAGGCTTCTATAGCACTTGTGAGTTCAAGCGTTTGACCGATAGCATCTAAGCCTTTAATTAGGTTGTTTTTGTGATGCTCAGCAATATCGAAGCTGAAGCTTGTATCGTTAAAACTTACCGTTTGCGCTGGAAGATCAACGGTGATCTTAGTTGCTGGGTCTGACTTCACTGCAGAAAACAAAGCGTCCATTTGCTCGCTTGATAATGCCACTGGCACTAGCTGATTATTAATGCAGTTGCCGTAAAAAATATCAGCAAAGCTGGTGGCAATAACCGTTTTAAACCCAAAGTCGGCAAGTGCCCAGGGCGCGTGTTCCCGGCTTGATCCACAACCAAAGTTTTCGCGAGCTAGCAACAAACTCGCACCTTTGTGCTCAGGCTTATTCAGCGCGAACGCTGGGTTTGGCTCTTTCTCTTCTAAGTCCAAGTAGCGCCAGTCGTGAAACAAATGCTTGCCGTAGCCAGCACGCGTTACGCCGGTTAGAAACTGCTTTGGAATAATTTGGTCGGTATCGACATTGGCCTGATCAAGCGGCGCAGCAATGCCTGTGTGTTGTGTAAAACCTTGTTCAGACATAACTTACTCCTGATAATCTCTAACGTCAGCAAAGCGACCGGTAATTGCAGCAGCGGCAGCCATTGCTGGGCTTACTAAGTGAGTGCGCGCACCACGGCCTTGACGGCCTTCAAAGTTGCGGTTACTGGTAGAGGCACATCTATCGCCTGCCACTAGCTTGTCGTCATTCATACCAAGGCACATAGAGCAACCTGGCAACCGCCACTCAAAGCCAGCATCGATAAAGATTTTATCTAAGCCTTCTGCTTCAGCTTGGCGCTTAACATTACCAGACCCCGGAACGACAATCGCGGTAACTGAATCGGCGACTTTACCGCGCTTGGCGATTTGTGCCGCTGCGCGCATATCTTCAATACGACCGTTGGTACATGAGCCGATAAATACGTGGTTTACTGCAACGTCGGCAAGCTTTTCACCGGGTTTTAATCCCATATACTCAAGCGCCTTTACTGCGCTCTCTTTTTCAATCGGGTCACTGAAGTCTTCAGGGGCAGGTACCGGTGTGTTTACGCCAATAACCTGGCCTGGGTTAGTGCCCCACGTAACCTGAGGAGCGATATCTGCCGCTTCAAGTTCAACCACAGTGTCAAAGGTTGCGCCCTCTTCGGTATAAAGGGTTTTCCAATAAGCGACGGCGTCTTCCCAGTCCTGGCCTTTAGGTGCGTATTCGCGGCCTTCAAGGTAGGCGAAGGTTTTCTCGTCTGGTGCAACAAGGCCAGCTTTTGCGCCAGCTTCAATACTCATGTTACACACCGTCATGCGCTCTTCCATGCTCAAACCGCGGATAGCTTCACCTGCGTATTCGATAACATGGCCAGTAGCGCCAGCGTGGCCAATTTTGCCGATAATGGCAAGAATGATGTCTTTTGCGGTAATACCGACAGGAAGCTTGCCATTTACGTTGATAAGCATGCTTTTCGCGCGGCTTTGTTTCAACGTTTGTGTGGCCAGTACGTGCTCTACCTGAGAGGTACCAATACCAAAGGCCAGCGCACCAAATGCACCGTGAGTCGCAGTGTGTGAGTCACCGCACACCACCGTCATGCCTGGCTGAATTAAACCTAATTCCGGGCCCATTACGTGCACAATACCTTGCTTTTGGTGACCCACTGGAAATAGCTGAATGCCGTGTTCTTCACAGTTTTTTGCCAAGGTTTGTAGCTGAAGCGCATTTGCCGGGCCACATGCATCAATGGCCAGTGAACGGGTTGAGATACTGTGATCCATAGTGCCAACCGTGCGATCAGGACGTCGTACTTTACGGCCTTTCTCATTAAGGCCAGCAAATGCCTGAGGTGAGGTCACTTCGTGAATCAGGTGACGGTCGATATAAATTAAGCTGTCTTCACCGATTTGGTCAATAATGTGGGCTTGCCACACTTTGTCATATAAGGTCTTGGCCATGAGGTTGTTTTACTCCTGCGCCATTAATTGTTTAACGATTTCATCGCCTACTTGCGACGTGCTTGCCGCTTGGCTGCGTTTATCTGCAGGTAATAACTCGCCTGTAAGTACACCTGCTTCTAGGGTCGCTACGACTGCTTTTTCAATAGCGTCAGCAGCATCATTCAAGTTCATGCTAAAACGCAGCATCATGGCGGCTGATAAAATTTGTGCGATAGGGTTAGCAATGCCCTGACCAGCAATATCTGGGGCTGAACCGCCTGCTGGCTCATAAAGGCCAAAGCCATCTTCGTTCATGCTTGCCGATGGCAACAAGCCCATAGAGCCTGTCATCATAGCGCATTCATCAGAAACGATATCGCCAAATAAGTTGGAACATAGCATTACATCGAACTGCGCTGGGTTCTTCATAATCTGCATAGTGGCATTGTCGATATAGATGTGATCAAGCTCTACATCTGGATAGTCTTTTGCTACTTCTTCAGCAATTTCACGCCATAAACGACTGGTTACCAGTACGTTAGCTTTGTCCACCGACGTCACTTTGCCGCGACGCTTCTGTGCTGCTTCAAACGCTGCAATAGCAATACGGCGAATTTCACGTTTACTGTAGCGCATAGTGTCATACGCGAATTCTTCTTCGCCTTCACCTTCTCGGCCCTTCGGCTGACCAAAGTAGATACCGCTGGTTAACTCGCGCACTACCAAAACATCTACGCCAGATTTGGCAATATCTTCACGAAGGGGAGACAGGCTTTCAAGTCCCGGGTAAATACGAGCAGGACGTAAGTTACTGAACAAGTCGAAATGACTGCGAAGGGTAAGCAGTGCGGCGCGTTCTGGACGTTGTTCTAACGGCAAGGTGTCCCACTTAGGGCCACCGATACTGCCAAACAAAATTGCATCGGCTTGCTCACAGCCCAATAGCGTTTTCGAGGGTAGCGCTTCGCCTTCAGTATCAATGGCGTAGCCACCCACAGGATATGCAGTGCGGTTTAGGGTGACGTTAAACTTCTTTTCAACAGCATCTAAAACCTTATTGGCTTCCTGCATAACTTCTGGGCCGATACCGTCTCCGGCTAATACGGCAATTGAATACTGGCTCATTTATACTCCTGCAACGCGTTCTTGTTGATTTTTTTGCTGATCAATTTGATCGGCTAAATATGTGTTGTTTAATACAAAGATAAGGGCTTTAACGCCGGCTTCCACAATATCTGTAGCCAAGCCGATTCCATGGAAACGACGGCCTTTATATGTAGCGATAACGCTCACTTGCGCCAAAGCGTCGGCACCTTCACCTTTTGAATCTAATTTAAAGTCGACAACTTCTAAATCTTCGTGACCTAGTATAGACATGATGGCCTTATAAGCCGCATCTACCGGGCCGTTTCCAATACTAGACTGGGTAATCTCTTCAGTGCCCACTTTCATCTTAACGGTAGCACTTGGAATGATTTCACGCCCTGAATTAGCTTGAAGATAAAGCAACTGGAAGTGTGCTTGGTCGTGCTTTTGCTTATCGAAGAACAACAAGGCTTCAAGGTCGTAATCGTATACTTGGCCTTTTTTATCCGCTAACTTTAAGAAGGCGTCATACACCGCTTCTAAGTCATAGTCTTCGGTTTTATAGCCAAGTTCGGTTAAGCGATGTTTAATCACATGACGGCCAGAGCGTGACGTTAAGTTTAGGTTGTTCTTATTAATACCCACACTTTCTGGGGTCATAATTTCATAGGTATTTTGCGCTTTTAAGACACCGTCTTGGTGAATACCAGATGAATGGCTAAACGCATTCGCGCCAACAATGGCTTTGTTGGCTTGAACAGGCATATTACAAAGCTGGCTGACTAGCTTAGATGTGCGCGATATTTCGGTAGAATTAATGTTAGTTTCAAAGCCCAACATGTTCTTACGGGTTTGCAAGATCATAGCAATTTCTTCAAGTGAAGCATTACCAGCACGCTCGCCAATACCGTTTATCGTACATTCAACCTGTCTGGCACCTTGCTCAACAGCTGCTAATGAATTTGCTACCGCTAAGCCCAAGTCGTTGTGACAATGTACTGAAATGGTTGCTTTATCGATATTTGGAACGCGATTAAACAATTGCTGAATAATACCGCCAAACTCTGTAGGTGTTGTGTAGCCTACGGTGTCCGGAATATTCACCGTCGTCGCGCCAGCGCTAATAGCGGCTTCAACCATTCGGCATAGGTAATCAATATGGGTACGCCCCGCATCTTCACAGGAAAACTCTACATCATCCGTATATTGTCTGGCGTGTTTTACTGCTTTTACCGCCATATCGACAATTTCGTCTTGAGACTTGCGAAGTTTGGCGCCTACGTGAATTTCAGAAGTCGCAATAAAAGTGTGAATTCGGAACTGTTCTGCGACACTCAATGCTTGTCCACACGCGTCGATATCACCTGGCAATGCACGAGATAGCCCGCAAACAATGGAGTTCTTCACCTCCTTTGCAATCATTTGTACGGAACGGAAGTCGCCCGGTGACGATACGGGAAAGCCTGCCTCAATGATATCAACGCCTAACCGTTCGAGCGCCAGTGCAATCTGTAACTTCTCTTTGGCACTTAGGCTTGCAGGTAAGGCCTGCTCACCATCTCGCAATGTGGTATCAAAGATCTTCACTTGATTTGTCATGACGCTCTCTCAGTTGAATAGTTAAAAAAAAACCCGTGCTTGGCACGGGTTTTTGTGAAATTAAATCGCTGGTCGCAATCTACCCGTGCAGTCTGGCTGCCATAAGGAGTAGAGATAGAAGAATGAAACGAGTACGCATGTGCTATTGTTTCTTTGCTGACCAAGTTGATAGCGACAATGTACCCATGTGGCATGAAGAGGTCAACCATTGTTTACAATAATGAGTATATTTTTCGTGTATAAATGCTTCCTTTTAATTATTTAGGATATGTGTCCTAACCCTCTTGGCCTGAGAGCAACGTGATCAGTAACTACAGTCATTTATGAGGGGGTTAATTTACTATATATGATGTTGTTTAGGATGTTTGTACTAAATTTGGCGATGGGCGTGCAAAAGAGATTTTGGTTTTTTATGCGAATATGCTGGGTTTTTATTCTTTCTAAGGCTTTGTTACCTATTAAGCAGCGTAAAGTTCTTCCAGTTGATTTGAGTAGATAAGCGCATTTCGCGAAGGGATAAGGCACGTGGTGAACGCTTGGATTTAAAGCTCCATGCGTGACCACAGCATGCAGCAGTCATTATCGTTTTTGAAGGCCGCAGTAGTATTTTGTTTTGAACTGAGAGTGCCGTGGCCGCTTCCATTTCATCGCGTAGTGGAGTTGAAGAAATGCACTCCCCTGTATTAGCAAACCATCCATTTTTGTTCAGATGGAGCTGGGTATTGTCTTGATTTACCATATCAATGGAATCAAGCTCAATGTGAGAGCCTTCCATATTTAAAATTAAAACAGGTACAACAAGACCATACCTAGCGTTTTTTCTATACCACGCTTCTCGCTTTTCTACATCGTCTAAATGATTAATGCCGGGGCACTTTGCAGATTGCTTGGCATACCAACTTCCATTATGGGTATCTGTTTTTAGCGGGGATGGATTGTTTGCGATGCCATTACTAATCATATATCGAGCAATAGCTTTCACGTGATAAGGAAGCCCGCCCATTCGACGCTTTAGCAGCGATAGGTTTTTTATCTCGCTATGAGCTAGAGAGACGATTTCTCTTTCATACAGAGCAGTACATATTTCATTGAATTGAGGGTGGCTTCCGCCTAACTCTCCCGATTCGCTAAAAAAGCCTGCTTGAGATCGAGAAGAAGGTTTCTCTGCTGTCATCACTTATCTGCACAAATTTTTGATTATTGAATAACCGTATCAAGAAACGGTAATAAGTGCCATATAGGCGCTTTAAAAGCTGGTATTGCTTTTTGTTTAGCAAGTTTGAGGCTTTAGCGATTACTCATTTCATGATGATTTATATTACCAATTTTTTTATGCGCAAAGGTGAGGGTGAAAAATTTAAATTACCAATTTCCATATAAGTGATAAATAATTAAGTCATTGTTAAATAATGACTTACTTTATTTTTATGACCTTGACAATATCAAATTATTAAAAAATAATTTGATATTGGTAAGGTGTTGTTGTGATGATGTTAAGACCAATTGTTATTTTTGTTGTTGACCAATATGTGGAATTGATCTACTGTTTGTAACATCCTTGTAAAGTAGGTGTGAGGTAAATTTACAAGGCAGGTAAGTTGCAGATCAATTAAGCGGTAAGGAATGAGTGATTAGACATTCCTCAATCCTTAAGAGGAAAACACACATGGCACACAAATTATCTAAAATAACGCTTGCGGTACTTTCGGCTACGACACTAAGCCTTACCGCAACTACAAACGCGCAGGAATCTCAGCAAGAGTTAAATGAAGATGTAGAGGTAATTGAGGTATCTGGTATCCGAGCGTCACTCGCTAGCGCGATGAATGAAAAACGCTTCAAGAATAATCTTGTTGAAGTTATCGAAGCTGAAGATATTGGTAAGCTACCTGACCAAAACTTAGCGGAAGTATTGGAAAATATTACTGGTATCCAGATTACCCGTGAAGCTGGCGTGGGGACAGGCGTGCAGATTCGTGGTACTGATGCCAACCGCACCGAAATAAACGGGGTTTCAACTGTCGGTTCAGGCGCAGGTCGAAGCGGTATCGATTTTGAAGATGTTTCAGCGGCTATTATTGCTGGCTTAGAAGTGACTAAATCGCCAGACGCGAAAACGATTGAAGGCTCTGTAGGCGGTACGATTAACCTTAAAACTATTCGTCCTTTACAGCTTAATGAGCAGTTAGCAGCGTTTCGTGTGCAAGGCGAGAACAGTAGTTTAACCACTGATAGCAACTTTCAACCTCGTATCTCGGGTACGTTTGGTGATAACTGGGATACCGATCACGGCACCATTGGTATTGTTATAAGCGGAAGCTATGCTGAACAAGACGTAACCGCGTTTCGACCTCGTGCTGATAGAGATAATATCATTACGTCGGATAGTGGCGTAGCGAGCGCTCAGTCTTTTGACTTTTTGCCAATTCAGTTTTTTGTTCAAGACTACGACAACTTCGAGTACGAAACTAAAAATCTAGTGGGCACTATAGAGTGGGCCCCGAACGATAATACTAAGTTCTTTTTTGACGCAATCATTAACGACCAAGAGCGTTTACAAGAAAGTTCGCGGGTGCAAGCGTCTGGGGTGAGTGCGCTTAACGATGTGTCAGTGCCTGATGAATTTGAAACCATTAACTTTGGTTCATTGGGTGGTACAAACTTGGGCTCAATTCAAGCGGCGCTTCGCGGAGTTATTCCAGTTGATCTGGAAAATGACGATGACGATCCTAACTTACGCTTTTCTAGTGATACTAACTCTCGTGTAACGAAAAGCGAGATTTTCCGCTTAGGGGGAGAGTGGCAGGGCGAAAAGTGGAGCGTGTTTGCGGAGGTTGCCTCAACATCATCAGATACTACCACACCGAGTTTTAATACAACGCTTAACTTTATCAACCCAAATGCGCCTTTAGATGCTGGTGGCGCAAACGATAATGCAGTGCCTTTCGCATATGACTTATCTGGTGGTGCATTAACGTTCGGTATTGCTGATGGAGCAGAATACGCGCCAACGGCAGAGCAATTACTTGACCCAAACAACGTTGTGCTGCGTGATGTAAACATTGGTCGTGACACTACTGAAAACTTCGAAGATGCTTTCCGCGTCGATTTCACGTATTACGTCGACACTATGGTTACGTCCGTTGATTTTGGTTATCGCTACAACAAATCAGGTAGTAAGCGTGAAGAGATAGGAAATAATGTAAATCTTCGGTCTATGGAAGATAGCCCGAGAGGTAGTTTATTTAGCGAGCTTTTAGTCGCTGGTCCTGACAACTTTAACGATGCTGATGGGCGTGAGCTCTATGTGGCTGATTTTCTTCTTATAGATCCCGAACAAGTATCGTCTAATCCCGATGCTGTTTTAGCTGCACTTCAACAAGCGCTAGAAACTCATGGTTCTGGCGAAACATTAGATGAACCAACATCAAGTTCAACGGGCTTCTTTGATATTGAAGAGGAAACTCACGCTTTATACGCACAAGCAAATTTTGAATACGAAATGTTCCGCGGTAACTTCGGTGTTCGCTACTTACAAACAGACGTAACTTCTGTAGGCAACTCAGTAACGGTTGATGAAAATGGTGATGAGCTTGTTTCACGCGTTACTAACAACGGCGATTACGACTTTATCCTTCCTCGTTTCAATCTAGTTGCAGATGTTACGGATGACATTGTACTAAGGTTTGGTGCTGGCAAAGACATTCGTCGACCTAATTTTAACGACCTTTCGACATCGGTAACCTTCAGCACAAGTCCTAACCCAAATGTGGCTATTGGAAACCCTAACCTAACGCCTGAAGAAGTAATTTCTTATGACCTAGCAGCTGAGTGGTACTTTGCTGAAGCCAGCGTTATTAGTGTAGGGATTTTCCACAAAACTCGAAAAGATCTATTCGTAGATCAAATTGTGAGTGCAGCAGAAGATCCAGTAACAGGGTATCGAGACCTAACAGACCCTTGTGAAGGTGGTGGTATCTTCAATCCAATAGCAGATATCAACGTATTTGGTCCAAATCTTGGCACAGGCGTTTGTGTGGGCACAGAAACTAAAATTAACGATACAGGTGAAACAACCCAGAAAGGTATTGAATTTGCTGTTCAATATGACCTATCTGGTTTTGAAAGCGAGCTAGGTTGGGCTTCAGGTTTTGGCGTGCTTGCTAACTACACTATTCAGGAGTTCGACGGTGGTGAAGCTGAAAACATCGCGACAAGCCGAGCTGGCCAAGTTTTCGCAGCAACCACAGGAAACGATCAAGAGGTTAGTGCGGTTCAGGGTCTGTTAAATCTTTCTGAAAATGCCTACAACATTACGCTTTATTACGAGAAGTTTGGTCTATCTGCTCGCATGCGCTACACGTGGCGTGAAGCCTACCGTACAGATGACTTCGGAAGTACGTCTAGCTTCCCGTGGGGTTTCCCAGCTGTTCAGGCTGACCGTGGTCAGTTGAATGCAAGTGTGACTTACGATGTTAACGAAAACCTTAACGTTGGCGTTGAGGCTGTAAATATCACGGAGTCTGAGGTAGAGCAGTACTGTGTTAACGAAGGTGCGCTTCTGTGCTTCCAAGGTCTGACTGACAGAAGAATCACTCTTGGTGCGAACTATCGCTTCTAACATCGCAATATGGTGGTGTGGTGTCTGGACGTTAATTTTTCAGATGCCATCACTGCCAGTCAATTTGGTTTTGCCAGTCAAAATATTAAATCAAAACTAAAAGTTATTCAGGTAAACCACAATCGCTAAATATACCACATTCAGATCGCTTAAATTTTTACGCTATGTTTTCTGAATCTATTGCGGTTGAACTTTTATGCTTATTGGTATTACAGGTTTTCTTTTATTCTATTAATTGGTTGACAAATTGGTAAGTTAATAATAACGTGATGATAGGCTTGAATTGGCAAGATCTGAAAGCGAAATGCCATTACAAAGCACTATTCATTTTATTTTTAGTTCGAAAAGCAACTTCGGACAATGCAACGAATATCGTCATTAGGAGACAGTCATGTCCAAACCAACCATTGGTTTTATCGGTTTAGGCCTCATGGGCGGCAATATGGTAGAAAACCTTCAAAACAAAGGCTACGCCGTTACCGTAATGGACTTAAATAAAGCTGCTGTGGATAAATGTGTAGAACGCGGCGCAAAAACAGCGAAAACTGGTAAGGCACTTGCTGAAGCTTCAGACATCGTGATGTTGTGTCTCACCACCTCAGAAATAGTAGAAAAAGTTATCTATGCTGAAAATGGCGTGTTAGAAGGTTTGCAGGAGGGGTCTGTATTAGTAGATTTTGGGACATCAATCCCAGCATCTACTAAGAAAATTGGCGCAGACTTGGCGAAGAAGGGCGTAGGTATGATTGACGCGCCTCTTGGAAGAACACCTGCACACGCAAAAGATGGCCTGTTAAACATCATGGCGGCAGGTGATATCGATACCTTTAACAAGGTAAAAGGTGTGCTTGAAGACCAAGGTGAAAATGTCTTTTATTTAGGCGCTTTAGGTTCCGGCCACACAACTAAGCTAATTAACAACTTCATGGGTATGACCACAGTTTGTGCCATGTCACAAGCATTCGCTGTAGCAGAGAAGGCAGGCGTAGATAAGCAGCAGCTGTTCGACATTATGTCTACAGGGCCTTCAAGTTCCCCCTTCATGCAATTCTGTAAAAATTATGCGGTTGATAACGTTAGTGATCTAGGTTTTTCAATTGCTAACGCTAACAAAGACTTGGGCTACTTTTTGAAGATGGTTGAAGACCTAGGTACCGAATCTAAAATAGCGGAAGGCTCGTCTGCCAATTTGAACGCCGCGGTTGATGCGGGTTTAAGCCAAGGTAATGTACCTGAGATTTTCGAGTACTTTAAAACGCTGACTAAGTAACGTATCGACTACGTCGTCATCGCCCTTAAAGTGATCAAAAGGCAGGTATTTTATGCAAGTGCAATTTATTAAGTGGTTAGTTGTGTTTATTGTTATTAGCGCTATTTCGTCAAACGCGGGCGCTAAACAATATACCGTTAGCTCACCAGATGAATACAACGCAATAGCATCGTCTCTTAAGGCGGGTGACGACGTAATTTTACAAAACGGTGTTTATCAAGACTTTGAAATTTTACTAGTAGGGCAGGGTAGCGTTGAAAAGCCCATTACGCTGACTGCGCAAACTAAAGGTAAGGTTATTCTGTCTGGTCGTTCTAACTTAAAATTAGCTGGGCAGTATTTAGAAGTATCGGGTTTGGTATTCAAAGACGGATATACCCCTAGCAGCGCTGTTATCGCGTTTAGGAAAGATGCACAAACGCCAGCTAATTATTCACGAGTAAGTGAAGTAGTCATTGATGAGTACAGTAATCCGGACCGCCAAGAATCAGATTATTGGGTTGCACTTTATGGTAAGCACAACCGGTTCGACCATAATCATCTAACGGGTAAGCGCAACAAAGGGGTGACTGTTGCCGTTCGACTAAACGGCGAAGCACATCAAGAAAACTATCACAGTATTGATCATAACTACTTCGGTTATCGCCCTGTATTCGGTTCAAACGGTGGAGAGACGTTAAGGATAGGTACAAGTCATTACTCACTGAGTAATTCAAATACTCAGGTTATCAATAACATATTCGAACAAACTAATGGCGAAGTTGAAATTATTTCTGTTAAGTCTGGTGAGAACCTGCTGAAAGGAAACGTTTTCCTATCCGCCAAAGGCACCCTAACCCTCAGACACGGTAATAATAATCGCGTTGAAGATAATGTGTTTTTAGGCAATGGCGTGGACCATACCGGCGGAATTCGCGTTATCAATGAAGGCCAAGTGATAACCAATAACTACTTGGAGGGGCTAACGGGCTATCGCTTTGGTAGTGGTTTTACGGTTATGAATGGTGTGCCTGACTCGCCTATCAATCGTTATCATCAGGTTAATAACGCGCAAATCACAAATAACTCATTCATTAACGTGTCACATATCCAACTTGGTGCTGGAAGCGATGAAGAGAGAAGCGCGGCACCTATAAACTCATTGTTTGCCAATAACCTTATTTACAATGCTTCGCTAAACCAACCTTTTACATTATTTGATGATGTGAGCGGCATTACATTCGCTAACAATGTCGCTAATACCAAAATGATAAAAGAACTTAGCGAAGGTTTTACTACTGCATCGCTACCCCTTGTTAAGGGTGAGAATGGGCTTAACGTCGCTAAGTTAAACGAGCCTGAGGTAAAAGGCGCAGAAACAAAAGATGTTGGTGTTGTTTCTGACATGAACGTCGTATCAAAAAGTGACGTCGGCGTAAGCTGGTACCCCAAAATAGTACCTGAAGTGAACTTCGCTGCAGGTAAAACAATTAGCGTAAGTGCTGATGCTGCTGAATTTATGACAGCACTAGAAAATGCCAGTGACGGAGATGTTATTACAATCGCACCTGGCACAATCGTTGTGCCCAGTGTTCTTATTATCGATAAGACAATAATGGTAACTGCACAAGTCCCCAAAGCGACAACGCTGTCGTTCGAACGCTCCGCCTTGTTCGAAATACATGATAATGGAAATTTGAAGCTTGAAGGTTTAGTGCTTTCAGGGAAAGACAGCCCAGACGCTTTTGGCAATAGCGTTGTAAGAACGAAAAAATGGGGCATGCTCAACAATTATGTTTTGAACGTAGAAAACTGTGATATCGAGCGTCTCGATATCAACCATTCGTTTAACTTCTTTACGTCTGGCAAAGGCGCGTTTGCCGATGACATATCACTCTCGAAAAATAGTTTTAACGATATTACTGGCCATGTTTTAAGTCTTGATAAAGAGATAGAGGACTACGGTATTTATAACGCTGAATATGTCAGCATAACCAACAACACGTTTAGCAACATAAGTGGTAGCGTTGTAAATCTCTACCGAGGCGGTACCGATGAAAGTACCTTTGGACCGCACTTAGACATGCAGGACAACGTGTTAACTAAGGTAGGCAGTGGCAAACGCAATGAGCAAAGTGCCAGCGTTTATCTTCATGGCGTGCAAGTTTCAACGCTAAGTAATAATGACTTTAATGAGTCTGAGCCTGTTGTGGTTTATCACACCGTTGGTGAGCCAATTACCGCAATAACAAACAATACGTTCCTAAATACACCTATGCCAATGATTAAAGAGCTGTTTGCACCTGGTCCGCATACTGCGGTCTTGAATGACAATGTTTCCACGAAAGCGAACAAGAGGTAATGGGCAATGATTAAAAACCTCTGTTCCCTACAACAAAAATCTGCGCTTTTACTTTTCATTTTTTGTTCGCTTTCTTTTTCTTCTCTTGCTGCTCACCCTAACTTGGTGATCACGCAAGACGACGTTGTAAAAATGCGCAACGCCATTAAGCAAGATGGGCGTTTCCAAGATGCTTATTTGCAAGTTAAGCAAGAGGTAGATTTGCATCTAGCAATGCCAAATGTTGTTCCCGTGCCAAAAGACGGCGGTGGTGGCTACACTCACGAACGTCATAAAAAGAACTACCAGCTTATGTATAACGCTGGCGTGGTGTACCAAATTAGTGATAACGAAAAGTATGCGGATTATGTAAAAAGTCTCTTATTAGACTATGCCGCACTTTACCCTACATTAGGGTTGCACCCACAGCGTAAAGTGAACGCCCAAAACCCAGGTGTGTTCTTCTGGCAAAGCCTAAATGAAGCAGTATGGCTTGTGAATACTATTCAAGCTTACGATTTAATATATAACGCACTTAATGAAGAAGAGCGAAGCGTGATTGAGAGCCAACTGTTGAGGCCTGTAGCGTTGTTCTTATCTGAAGGGCAGCCATCTACTTTCAACAAAGTACATAACCACGGAACGTGGGCTACGGCTGGTGTGGGCATGGCGGGTTATGTTTTAGATGAACCTGAATGGGTGGAAAAAGCACTTTACGACCTTGAAAAGTCAGGCAAAGGTGGTTTTTTAAAACAGCTCGATACGCTATTTTCCCCTCAAGGCTACTATAACGAAGGGCCATACTACCAACGCTACGCGCTAATGCCGTTCGTTACGTTTGCTAAAGCGATTGAAAATAACGAACCTCAACGCAATATTTTCGACTACCGCGATAAGGTTTTGCTTAAAGCAATAAATACCACCATTCAGCTTAGCTACAATGGGTTATTCTTCCCAATCAATGACGCAATTAAAAGCAAAGGCATAGATACTATTGAGTTAGTGTATGGTGTTGCTGTGGCGTATCAGCAAACAAAAGATAAAGGCTTACTGGATATTGCTAAGCAGCAAGGGAGAATTGTACTCACTGGCGATGGTGTTGACGTAGCGAAGGCGCTGGATGAGAACAAAGCAACGCCTTATGTTTTCGAATCGATGGCCTTGGGTGACGGTAAAGATGGCGATGAAGGTGCATTAGTAATTATGCGCAGTGAAGAACCCCAGGGTGAAGCTGTGTTATTTAAACCTGCAGCCCAAGGTTTGGGACATGGGCATTTCGATAAACTAACGTGGCAGCTATACGATAAAGGCAGTGAGATTGTCACCGATTATGGTGCAGCACGGTTCTTAAATGTAGAAGCCAAGTTTGGCGGTCGTTACCTTCCAGAAAATAATAGCTATGCTAAACAAACTGTTGCGCACAACACGGTAGTGGTTGACGAGCAAAGTCATTTTTCTTTTAACTTAGACAAAGCGAATGCAAATGCGCCTACGCTACATTTCTTTGAAAGTAACGAGCATGGTACGGTTGCTCGCGCAAGCATCGACTCTGCCTATGACGATGTTGTACTTGATAGAACGATAGCGCTGCTTTCTTTACCTACCTTAAATAAGCGCATTGTTGTTGATGTGTTTGATGTATCTAGTGACAAGCCGCACACCTACGATTTACCACTGCATTATAGCGGCCATTTAATTAATACTAACTTTGAATATCAGGGTTACACAAATACGTTATCTGCACTAGGAAGTGTAAGTGGTTACCAGCACTTGTGGCTCAGGGCTAAGGGTATTCCGAAAGCTGATATGGCTAGAGTGACTTGGCTAAATAGTAACGGCCGTTTTTATTCACAACACAGCGTCGCACAAGGCAATGAAACCTTTCTATTTACACAGTTAGGCGCCAGTGACCCTAATTTCAATCTTCGCAACGAGAGCAGCGTGATACGCAGGGTAGAAGGTAAGTCGCATCACCAATTCGTTTCCGTTTTAGAGCCTCACGGTGAATACAACCCCAGCAAGGAGTATACCTTAGGCGCAGAAAGCATTATTACATCAGTTCAGACAGTAAAAAACGACACATTGCTTTTACTTGTAATAAAAGCAGCTGAACAGCAGTTTCTGATAGCCATAAATACCACAGCCGGTAGCGAGTCGACCGAGTCTGTTTCTTTTGATTTTGATGAAAACCGTTACACGCTTTCAAGCCGTTTCGCTGTGTATGCGCTGTAATTTTTTAGGATTTACGTTATGAATAAGCAAAGCGAACATTTTTTATTTGGCAACGAGACAGAGATTGAAGACTTAGGCAATGGCTTAAAGCGTCAAATGCTGGGGTTCAATCATGAACTTATGGCAGTAAAGGTATTTTTTGATAAAGGTGCAGAAGGGTATACCCATGCACATCGCCATTCTCAGGTGACGTATGTTGAAGAAGGTGAGTTTCATTTCAGCATTGGTGGTGAAATGAAGATTTTGAGGAAAGGGGATAGTTGTCTTATCCCACCTCACGTAGAGCATGGTGCAGTGTGCCCTACCGGCGGTATCTTAATAGATACATTTAGCCCTGCTCGCGAAGATTTTGTGGGAGAATAATAATGAAAATTAATGGCTTGCGATGGTGGGTGATTGCCCTTATCGCGCTAGCAACCATAATTAACTATATCGATAGACAGGCACTCAGCGTACTCTGGCCAGACATTGTTGAAGACCTTTTCCCCGATGAATCTGCAGTAGAGCGCAAACAAATTTATGCGAATATTTCGATCGTCTTTGTTTTCGCTTACGCCTTTGGGCAAGCTATTTTCGGAAAACTCTTCGATTGGATAGGTACCCGTATTGGGTTTGTATTATCAATAGGCGTATGGTCTCTTGCTACTGTGCTTCACGCCTTTGCACAAGGCTTTCTAAGTTTTGCTATCTTTCGCGCCGTTCTTGGGGTGGCAGAAGCGGGTAACTGGCCAGGTGCAGCGAAAGGCAATGCCGAGTGGTTTCCAACAAAAGAACGTGCGTTGGCACAGGGTATTTTTAACTCTGGCGCAGCGATAGGTGGAATTATTGCTATCCCAGCTATCGCTATGATGACCATTTACTTTAGCTGGCAGCTTATTTTTATTGTTGTTGGGGCTCTGGGGTTCTTGTGGCTGGTGCCGTGGCTTGTGCTTGTCAAAGCACCGCCAGGCTCACACCCGTGGATTACTGATGAGGAAAAGCAGTACATACTCACCGGCCAGCGCGTTGAGTCAAGTGATGATGCCTCTGATTGCGAGAACGAATACAACCCTTCTACAAAGGAGTTACTGTCGAAAAAGCAAAGCTGGGGCGTAATTATCGCTTCCGCTGCTATCGATCCTATTTGGTGGCTGTTCGTGTTTTGGATCCCAATTTACCTTAACGAAGTGTATGGCATGGATGTTAAGTCTATTGGCCTGTATGGATGGGTTCCGTATGTTGGCGCTATGCTTGGTGCTTGGTTTGGTGGCTTACTCGCGCAAAACCGCATTAAAGCGGGCTGGAATACAGATAAAACCCGAAAGCTCGTTATCACACTGGGTTGTGTGATTATGCTTCCTTCGCTACTGGCGATGGCAAATCCGGGGTCTGCAATTACAGCGGTGTTGATTATGGCTGTCATTTTATTTGGTTTTCAAACGGCTATCGGAAATGTTCAAACACTACCCAGCGACTTGTTGGGGAAAAAGTCGGTGGGAACCTTGTCTGGGTTTTCCGGAATGGCGGCGAAATTAGGTGCTGTGGGGTTAACGTCATTGGTACCCATGTTAACCGCCGATGGCAACTATACTCCTGCTTTTATTATTGGTGCATCGCTTGCGATTATTGCCGCTGCTGCGGTGTGGCTTCTCATTCCTAAAATCGAACCAATAAAGCAATAGTGTTTTTACTGTGGGCTCTATTTTATCAGCCCACAGTCTCTATGAATTACCAAATAAGGCGTACCAAATGAAAAAGCTAAGCTTTATGGGCGAATGCATGGTTGAACTGCGCTCAAATGAAGGCTCTGATACATCGCTACATCAATCGTTCGCAGGCGACGTGTACAATTCTGCCGTTTACTTAAAGCGATGTTTTTCTGATATACAGGTGGGGTTTGTTACTGTCGTCGGAAACGACACCTTTAGCTCTCGCATGAAGGGCAACTTTGAAGTTGAAGGGCTAGACACCTCATTCGTGTTTTCAAATGAAAATCGCTCTGCAGGTCTGTATTTAATTGATACTGACGCTTCGGGAGAGCGCAGCTTTACCTATTGGCGATCACAATCTGCCGCTAAAACCATCATGTCATTCCTTAAACCTGAGGCATTAAGTACATTGTCTGAAAACAATATGTTTATGTTCTCTGGCATTTCAATTGCGATCATTCCACGCGACGAACGGCCGTCGTTCTTCCGTTTTATTGAGGCGTTAAAAGAGAGTGGCGTAAAAATTGTGTTCGACCCTAACTATCGTGCACGACTTTGGGAAACACCTGATGAAGCAAGTAAGAACTTTAAGCAGGCACTTTCGCTTTGTGATGTAGCACTCGTTGGCGTGGAAGACATTACTGAGCTTTTTGATATTGAAAGTGCAAACGATGCCTTAGCCCTTTGCGAATCATTTGGCGTCAGTGAAATCGTTATCAAGAATGGACCTTTATCAGTGCTCACCGTGTTAGACGGTGAACGTTTGGAGCACGCTATTGTGCCAGTTTCCAACGTAATCGATACCACATCGGCCGGCGATGCATTTAACGGTGTGTATTTAGGCGGCAGGCTTAATGATGTGCCTATTTCTCGCTCGGTTGAACTTGCAGCAAAAGCAGCAGGCACTGTGATTCAACATCGCGGAGCCATCATCCCACGAGGAATCGTTGAAACGGCATTGGCTGAACAACGCTAAATAATTACTGAGCAATTGACACTTATTTTTTGTTAGATGTAAGCGGTGGCGCATCCATCACACTGTTTGCAGTACACTTTTCAGGTTAAGGCCTATTAACATTCAACAAATAGAGAGACTATTTTATGACACGCTTTTCTGAACTTATGTCAGGCCAAACCCTGTTGCCAATTATTCAGGCAGATTCCCCTGAACAAGGTGTGAATATTGCGAAAGCAATGTCGAAAGCAGGTTTAAACCTTGTGGAGGTTGTGCTTAGAACAGAGGCTTCACTTGAAGCGCTTAGCGCCATTAAGTCAGAAGTACCTTCACTCATTGTGGGGGCAGGCACAGTGATAAACGAAGAGATATTATCTGCCGCTATTGAGGTGGGCAGTGACTTTATCGTGACGCCTGCGGTATCTAATTCACTGTTAAATGCGTTAGAGACATGTCAGATACCTGTATTGCCTGGTGTGTCGAATACTGCAGACATACTTATGACCCTTGAAGCTGGTTTCACTGAACAAAAGCTTTTTCCAGCATCTTTATCAGGTGGTGCACCTTTTTTAAAAGCAGTGTCATCAGTATTTCGCGATGTTAAGTTTTGTCCTACAGGCGGCGTGAATCAATTGAACAAAACTGATTACCTTTCACTACCTAACGTATTTGCAGTTGGTGGAACGTGGGTCGCGAAAAAAGAGTGGGTAAGCGAAGAAAA
Source organism: Alteromonas sp. 5NW40-0090 (assembly GCF_057552975.1). Lineage (NCBI taxonomy): Bacteria > Pseudomonadati > Pseudomonadota > Gammaproteobacteria > Alteromonadales > Alteromonadaceae > Alteromonas > Alteromonas sp. 5NW40-0090. Next base: position 101,391 of record NZ_BAAJLT010000010.1, on the reverse strand, counting down.
CTGGGAAGCAATAACGCAGTCTTGCCAAGAAGCAAACGCATAATTTGTTGCTTACAAGGGGCGTATATCTGCCCCTTCTTCTCATTAACTAACCTACTTGTATGACCAAATTGTAGTTTGATGCACTTTTTTTTCGATTTTTTGTTTTAATTTTGTGCAATCGCCAAAAGGTGATTATAATTAAGTTGTTGATAATAAATGCTAATGTTTTTATTTTGTTTGCTTTAGAGCTTGAATTGAAATATTACCAATTGCGTGTATATTGACGCTATATAAAGTTAAGAATAGCAATTTAGTTCGACGGGGAGTCTGCAACGGCAGAAAAATAAATATACCGCCAGAGCTAGAGAAAGTTGCACAGTGGGTGCGTAATGCGCACTACGTTTAATTGAAAAGGTTTCGAACATGAAAAGTCGTCGAATGTTCTGGCAAATTGCAGAAAAAATAAAGGCGTTAATTGCATCAGGTCTTTACCCACCAGGAACGCGTTTACCCGCCGAGCGTGAGTTAGCCGAGACATTTGATGTAAGCCGCCCGACGATCCGAGAGGCTATTATTGCCCTTGAAGTGCTTCAGCACGTTGAAGTGAAGACAGGGTCTGGCGTTTACGTACTCGATAAGCCAAAAGACAAAGAAGACGCTACCACAGAACAAATAAGTGCATTTGAGCTGACTCAAGCAAGAGCACTTGTGGAAGGTGAAGCGGCTGCTTTAGCTGCATTGTCGATTACTGATGAAGAGCTTGTTGCCCTTGAGAAGACATTAGAAGCAATGGAAACCGGGGTAAACGCGGAAGAAGCTGACCGTGATTTTCATATCATTATCTCGCGTGCCACGCGCAATAAAGCCATACTGTTGGCAGTAAATAAGTTTTGGTCGCTAAGAGATTCCCAGCCCCAAATTATTCAAGCCTATAATAGTGTTTGCAGCCAGTCTGACCAAGATAGATTAGAAGAACATTATGAAATTTTTAAAAGCTTAAAAGCCCGGAACTCACAGGCAGCAAGAGCCGCTATGCATGCTCACTTTAATCGTCTAATTGATGCACTGTTTGCGGCGAGTGAGGCGCAGGCGCTAGAAGAAGTGAGAAAGAAGAGCAGTCAAACTCGCGATCTTTACTCACTAAGCCATTTGCGTACTAACTAAGCCATTACCGTACAAAATATGCCATTTGGGAACGGACTTCTCCGTTCCACCTCATATCAGTAGTTGCTAGTTACCATGTTCATTCTCAATTGAATAAAAGCTGGCAACTGCACGTTCTGCTTCATTTGCAGAATTGTTTACGTGATACACACCCACCTTGAAATACAGATATTGATCATCTTCATCGTAACCACTATTTTCAATATTTAAAGAACGGGTGACGTCAGACTTTCCTTCTCTTGAAATCGTTGCGGTGAGCGTGTCACCTTCAACGTCAATTACGTAGGTGAAACGCTCATTAAGTGCTATGCCATCAGTGGGGTTGGTAGCATCACTGTCTCGCGATCCGATCATTTCTACCCATATTTCTTCTTTCTCACCATTCGCTGTTGCCACTGCTCTGCGTTCGTGAGCAAAGTAGATAGCGCCTAAGTTATTTTTAGGCAACTTACGGTAGTACAGGCGTATTGGCTCATCTTCGTTGGCATGTATTTGACCTATGATCACGCGGCCTATTTGGAAGTTCTCGCCTGTAGTGGTAACTTTGTTTACCGCCATATCAACCCGCAAACGACCATCTACGCCACCAGCAGCATCCTGATTGACCTGAGAGGCAGAGGAGAGTACCCAGTTGTTTTTATTAACGCCTTGGGTCTTAATAATGGTATCGCCGCGTCGCAACATTTCACGCAACTCAACGCGAACATAGTTAGTGTTTACAGAGGTTTTAAAGCCGCGAGTGGGTGAACGCATCACTAAGGCGCCATCGTTGCCAACATAAAAATATTCAGAATTGGTATATCCTTGCTGAAGCTTGGTTTCGCTTATGTTATCTGCTGTACCTGAGTCATCATTGTCTGTTGGAATACTTAAATACCAGTCTTGTAAATCGATTCCCGAAGTTGAAGTGAGTGCAGATGAAATTTCACCGTCGCCTTCAGTGCAATTGAATAACTGAACCTCAACTATTGCGTTATCGTCATTAACAGAGTTTCCAAATGGGGTAACACGTATATAGCGAGACGTTACAAGCGTTGGTAATGAATAAAGCTCAAAGCCCGCAAGCTGTGTATTTGAATTGATATTTGAGCCCTGTGTATCCCAACTTTCACCATCTATTGAGGTTTCAATAGAAAAGCGATAAGCGCGAATTTCGCTGTCATACCACTTAATTTGAAGAGCACCTAGTTGTTGTTCGCTATCAAATGAAAGCACGAGCGCAGAATTAGTGCCTGTTGATTGCCAACGAGAGGCGTTTGAGGTATCGCCGTCGATAGCTTTAGATGCAATAAAAGACTCGTTTTCTACATTCGCCGATGCGCTTATTCCTGTTAATGGTAATGCGCTACATGCTTCCGTCTCATTTGTTGGGGAAGTGGGAGATGGAGTTGGCGCAGAGCTATCGTCTGGTAAAGGCGTTTGCGAGGTAGTGGACGATGAAGAAGAGCCACACCCATTTAGCGAAGTAAGCGTTAGTAAAACAAGCAATAAGCGAAACATATGCATTCCTTACTGGCGTTGAAGAAAAAAAGGGCCCATGTTCGGGCCCCAATTACTCACAGTGAAACTGTGATTAATAGCGGAATTGCACGCCAGCGAAGACTCTTTGACCGTACACGTTAATTTCTGCAAAGTTGTCTTGGGTTGGGCGATACTGGCGTCTGGGCTCATCAAAGATATTGATAGCCTCTAGACTAAACTTCCAATTCTTATTCAGGCGATAAGACACACGCGCCTCAAATACTTCCGTATCGTCGATGAATCGAATAGCGCCAGGCGTATTAACAAACTGTTGGAAGTAGTTACTTCTGTACTTGTAGTTAATAGATGCGTTTAAGTCTTCCCATTGATAATAGAGCTGCGTAGAAATAACATGCTCTGAAAAGCCGAACAGATTAGCTGGTGCCACAATGCCCGTACGCGAAATTAAATCCCCCGAGCTAGGGTCGATTATTGTTGATTCGCCGAAGCTCTCATCTTGAAATTCAAAATTCGAGTCTGCGTAGTTGTAGCTAAGCTTTATACCAAAACCACTTAACCAGCTATCTAGGTATGAAAATGAGTGTGTAGCGGTAATTTCAGCACCATAAATAGTGCTGGTATCGTCGCTAGTTTGAGGCGCAGTAACGATGGTTTCTAATTCTTCACCATCAACTTCAAAAATTTCGGTTTGAGACGTGTTTGAGAAGCCACCCTCAAAGTTTTTGTAATACAAACCAAGCGCAAGAATAGTATCTTCGTTTGGATACCACTCAATAGCGGTGTCTATATTCCAAGATAGGAAAGGTTCAAGTACTGGGTTACCTACTGCCACAGCGCGCGCAAGCGCATCTGATATCTCGCCAGTGTCACTGTCTTCGTCTAGGCCTAAGAAGTTTCGGCCAAAGCCTAAGTCTGATGGATCTGGGCGTGACAGGCCGCGATAAATCGCGCCGCGAAACATAACATCATCCGAGAGGTCGACGATTAAATTGAAGCTTGGAAGTAACTCGGTGTAATCACCGCCGCCTTCTACTCGAATGAGTTCGTCAGTAATAGGGGCAATGCCTGTAATTAGGCCGTTTTCATCGCGTGTAGCCTGTAAGGGCCCTCGATATGACAGAGACGAAACTTCTGTTCTTACAATACGAAGTCCAAAGTTGCCGCGTACACCATAATCATTTATGAAAGTGTCGTAGTCGGCCTGTAGATAGGCCGCGATGGTTTTCTCTTCAACGTCAACAGCTGCAATATCTTGTCTATCTGAATCATCAACCGTTGGGAAGGCGTTAGCTATCGTTAGCACCTCTCCCGCATCATTAGTCACTGTGCCAAGCAATGTCTCTGCTAAACAGATTGGATCGAACGTAGCGAAAGAGTTACCTGTTCCTGCGCTTATTACGTTACCTTCGCTATCAACGTTGGTGAAAAGCGGCGCGCCTCCAGTCTCATCGTCAAAGAAGCCTGATTCAGGAAATGCGTTGTTCCGGCAAGCATCATTAGCCATAGCTGCCGCTTCATCACTGAACGTTACCTCTGTTCGGTTGTTGGTACCACTGCCACCAGGTACGCTGTCGTATTCTAACTTAGATAGCCTAACACCACCTTTTACACCAATGATAAATTCAGAGTCTGGTATGTAGTCGAAGTCAGCGCGTACCGCTGAAATCTTGTTATTTCTAAATTGGTTTAGATCTAGACGTGTTCTTGCTTCATCTGCAAAAGCACCGTGGTAGTTAACGTCGAAGTCTTGAAGTGTCCATGTAGGTACAAGAGAACCGTTGGCAAATATCTGTGCTGCCGTTCTTACTTCACCGTTTCCATCGGCTCCCAGTACATCATTACCGTAGATGTCTACATCTTCCGACTGCAGTCTGGTTTGAATGATATTTTCGCGTCGTTCAGTTTCAGAGGTAGATAGGTCAAGAGATATGCTTAGTCTATCGTTTACCGTATAGTCGAAACGTAAGCCTCCTCCAGTGTACTCTTCAAGGCGTTCTGCAAATTGGCTGTTTGTTTCAATATTTTGTGTAGCTGTGAATTGTCTAAGTGCACCATTAGAGGTGGCCACTAGGTCAAAGGGCAGTCTCTCTGACGCTGGCGTGGTAAAACCATCAACGTGGTTAACTTCGGCAAAGACGAGGTCGTTTCTTACTTCACTAAAGGTTCTGTCTGAAAGCTGTACGTCGGCATTTATCTCTAGCTTGTTATTAGGGCGCCACTGAATAGCACCGAAGAATGATTCTCTATCATCGTCGGTAACGTTTTGTCTAAACGAGTTTTGCGAACGAGAAAATATAAATGGCTCTGACGCATCAGGCGCTGCGCCGGTGCCATCAGTAATTAAGTTTAGCGCGCCGCCGTTATCTTCACAGTCTGTACGGCTGCTGTTAATTCCGTCACCAAATGCAGGTGAAACTCTGCATGCTTCCCAGCTCGTTCCTGTTCGAGCTTCCTGTTCGGGATTTGTTGTTACGTTCTTTTGATAGCCTACAGATACACCTATGTCGCCGAATCGTTCAGATTCAAATTGGTCCACAAAGCTACTGGTGATACGCTGACCAAAGTCGCGAATAGGGTCTTCTAAATCTGTATTATCTGGGTTCCAGTTACCTTTATATTCAAACTGAAAGCGGCGTTTACCGAAATCTAATGGTTTGATGGTATCTAAATGGATTTGACCTGAAACACCGCCTTCAATTAGCTCAGCAGACTGTGTTTTATAAATGGCAACTTTATTAAAAAGCTCTGATGGAAACTGAGAGAAGTTTACTGATCGGTCACCACTGCCGTTCGCTGCTTCACGACCGTTCATTACCGTACTACCTAGATAAGGGCCAAGGCCTCGAATTGAAATTTCCGTTGCACCGCCTTGCTCTCTGTGAGAAGACGCGCCAGTAAGGGTTTCTAATGCCTCACCAATAGACAAAGCAGGCAGGTCGCCAATGTCGTCGGCAGAGATACCATCAACAATTTCAGTCGATTCACGCTTTATCGAGATAGAGCTTTGAATAGTACCTCGAATACCCTTAACTTCGATAATTTCGGTTGTTTCTTCATCGGCGGCATCTGCTTCTTGCGCTGAAACTGGGGCGCTCATAAGCAGGCCTGCAGAGCACGCAGCATAAACCAGAGCTGGGCTAAAGTATTTGGCGCGAATGGCGTGTACGAACGGATTTGGTTTTCTCTTATTTATCATCGTGGCTTCCATAATGCTGTGTCTTTTGTTTTGTAGGGCTTTCAGCAATTTATCTGGCTATTAAAGCTAACCAAAAACCGTCACTGTTATTACCAATTTGCTGCATGATGTAAAGCCAATGCTAAGGGTTTGTTTACGTATTGGCAACAAATTTACAAGAAAATAATTAAAATTGTCATTATTTCGTACATTTATGGGCTGGATTTCCAAAATATATGAGCAGCGCTAACGTCTGATTTTGTTAAATAAACGTATTTTAAAACAGTGCTTTACTGTTATTTCTAATGAGTAATTAGCTTTTGGTGATGTCAAAAAAATGTTATCAGTTTGTTTTTCTGGTGGTAATAATAAATTCTTTGTGGTTACATACCAATAACTATTTTGGTTGTATCTATTGGTAAGGTTGATTTGCTCTATTGGTAAGTTTTGGGCGGTTGGGTTTATCAGCATCGAAGAAAATAAGCAGCGAGAGTAATAATGAAAAAAGTAAGTATTATAACGCTTAGCGCCTTAAGCCTAGGGCTTGCAGGGTGCGGTGGTGATGGTAGCGCTACAAACCAGCCTGGTGCCTTATCTCTTTCTGGAACGGCTAAGGAAGGAGAGACGTTAACTGCATCAGTCAGTGACCCTGACGGAATTGATCAAAACACAGTGGTGTTTACGTGGTTTGCAGACGGTACACCAATAGCAGATGCAACCGATGCTTCTTACACGCTTACGGTAAATGAAGCTGGTACACGTATTCGTGTAGCGGTTACGTACGTCGACCTGGGCAACACGCGTGAAGGTTTTACTACAGAAGAAACCGAGGTGGTAGAAGCGCTGCCTGTTAACTTTGAGGGTGTTATTACCGTTTCAGGCTCTACAACGGTAGGGCAAACGTTAACGGCAGACATAACAGACGATAATGGTTTGTCTGGCACCGTAACTTACAGCTGGGCCTCAGACGGCGCTGTTATCGAAGGAGCAGTATCTAATTCGCTTGAGCTTGTTGAGGTTTACGAAGGAACTGTTATTACGGCCATGGCTTCATATGTTGACGATAGTGGATTTGATGAATCAATCACCTCTGAGCCCACTGAAGCTATTGCACCAGTGCCGGCTGATAATGAAACGGGCTCGCTTGATGATCCAATTACTGGTGAGCTAACAGTAGGTGCCACACTGACGGCTCCCAGCCCTGTTGATGCTAATGGCGTTTCAGGTGAAATTAGTTACCAGTGGCAATCGCGTAATGTGGGCGAAGATTTATCTGCGGCGGTCAACATTGATGGGGCAACAGAAGCAACTTTAGTAGTTACAGACGCTGACTTAGGCAAAGTGCTCTCAGTTAACGTATCTTACACCGATGATGCGAACTATGAAGAAAACTTATCGAAAAGTGCAGATGACCAGATATTCACCTTTTATGTGCAAGGTGAAGTGTCACTTACTGCAGCGCTAGCTAACGCACAAGAAGGCGACTCAATTGGTATCGCGGATGTGCTAAATACCAGTGATACTGCAGATGATTATAGAGATATGGCTGAGCTCTCTATTGCTCAAAACGATCTTCTTATTAAACGTGTAGCCGAAACGAACGCAGTTATTTCAGGCACTACGTGTATTGCATTTAGTTCGTCAGTTAGCGGTGTGGTATTAGACGGTCTTGTGTTTGAAGAGTTAGTGATTCCGGTTGCGGGTAGCTGCGGCGAAGGTCGTGGTTCAATTGACCTAAACGGCTCTGGCAATACTATTAAAAACTCTAGTTTTTTAAGTGATTCAGGCGCTACGCGACCTAATTTAGGTTCAAGTGACGAGTCTCACTACATCACGGTTAGTGGTACAGACAATGTTATTGAACGTAACTTATTTACTGGTAAAAGCGTCAACGAAGCTGAAGAAGGCTCTGCTATTAGCATGTTCCTAGGTGTCGGTGACACGCCTAACTCATTGGGCGATCATCAGCGTAACATTGTTCAATACAATCTGTTCAAAGATTTCCTACCTACCACTATTGACGGTGATGGAGAATTTGATACTGACTCAGGTAGTCACGCTGTTCAGGTTGGTCGCTCGGGTAGTGGCGATGGAGCGGGTCGCGGTGAACACGTGGTTCAATATAACCGTTTCGATCGCGTACTGATGGATCGTGGTCTTATTATTGTTCAAGGTGGTGGTAATAGTATTCATGCCAACACAATTGTAAATTCCTGGGGTAATGTCGAGTTGCGAAATGGTTACGGCAATACCGTATCGCAAAACATTATCATCTCAAGCGGCGAGCCTTACACGGCAACTGTTGGTGGCGTAGAAGGTACAAATAACAAGGATGGGGGCATTGCTTTCACGCCGCTGGGGCATGCAATTACCGACAACTTTGTGGCTAACGTAATAACTAATTCTTCAGACCGCGCTGCGCTGCATATCGACTCTGATTATATCGACAGCGGTAATTCATCTACGCAAACACTGATTGATGCAGGCCTAGATTTAAATACGGTTATTGCACGTAATACGATATTAAATACGACTAATGCCATTCAGTTTGAGGATGATTCTTCTCGCGACGGCGCAGAAAACTGTACTAATCTTGATTACACACTGGACTTCGACAGTAACCTTATTGCTAATCAAAGCGCTGATAACAACATATTTGGCACGACTTCTGGTGCTGGTGCTACCGCTATTAAGCAAGATGAATATCCTGCCCATGGTTGTGCACTAGATAACGATTCTGACTATGATAATAACCATATTTATGCTCAAACCATTGCTGATTTAACACCGATTATGCCAAAGCGTGATAACACATCTTTGGTTGATGGTGTTGATGGCAACATATTGGCTGACAACTCAGAAGACGGTGCAAGCTTGAGTGAACCCACTGCGAATAACTTGGTGGAAGGTACGGGTAACGATGCCGGTATTGGTGCTGCGCTGGACGACCTTATCTTTATTGAAGAAAATATGGTTGGGCCTTATTCAACGTGGGAAGCACCGGCTCAGAGTAACTAAAAAATCAACTAAACAAATTAACTAGGCAAAGCAGTTTGGTATATCAATTAAGCGAGTATTGAAGCTGTAGCCTTTTCGCCAACAAGTATCTTTGTCGGTAAGATAAACAAAAATGCCCCAATAAATGGGGCATTTTTTTAGGTATTCACAATCGCAGTGAATAACAAAGGCTTTTCTAGTTCTCTTCTGGTGTACTTTCTGTCACCGTAAGTTCAGTAAAGGTTACTCGCGTGTAGTCACCATTCCTTTCATCTTCTTCCCAATTACCCGTGCCTAAACAGGCCGGGTACCAGAATGCGGGGTCGTCTTTTGTGCTGCATTGGTTATAGGCGCCAGCTTTGAAGTAGTTCCAATCAAGGGTATAACCGTAGGGATGATCGTATTTATCTAACTGTCCATACGCATCAACGGCATTGGCAAGGTTAATGGAATACTTAACGGTTTCATGATTTTCTGACTCGAACCGAAGGTGCATGATATCGCCATGAACATTCACGGTGTAGCTGAACGTCTCATCAAGCTTAATGCCTTGAGCGCCAGGGTCGGTACTATCGGTCCACAGGTTTCCCCAAACAGGGTAGGCAATGTCTTTACGATTTGGGTCGCTTTTAGGAAGGTTTCGCTCATAGGTCCAAAATACCGAGCCGGTTTCGTGATCAGGCCATTTTTTAAAATATATTTTTAGCGGTTCATTGCCCCAGCCAAAGCCTTTTACTTTCTTTTTCCATTTCGTTGCATGGATTTGCCCCACAACCACAGAATATGCTGGCGGCTTTTCAGGGTACTTAGCCCTTAGCGCTACGTGATTCACTTTCAATGTGGCCTGCATTTTTCCACCCACACGGGCAAAGCGTCGCGCTATGGGGTTACTGGCAACGGTAAAGCTATTTTCTGCTGACTGTGTTTTGACTGAATTATTGCTGCCACGCAGCATGTGGCGCAGTTCGCTTCGTGTATTTGTAGAGTTCTTTGTAGTTAATGCTTTGTTAGGACTGGTGAACACCAATCCACCTTCGTTATTCAAATAGAAAAACGAAGGATGCGCAAAAGACTGAAGGTCTTCAACAGAAATGTTGTCAGCTTTTCCATCGTTGTTACCGTCAGCAGGTAACGTTAAATACCACTCACTTAAATCGTACTTTTGTGCAGGCAGCGCGAGGTCTTCTGCCCATACTGGACTTGTAGTTGCTAATGCAGTGGCGAGTACAGTAGAGAATGTACTAGAGATAACAAGCCAGCGCTTTTGGGTTGGCAAAATTGCTTTCATGAACAGGCCTTATTATGTAATTAATGCTGTATACGTAGGGCTGCGGTCGCATAGCATAGGTTAATGTTTCCGCAATTTCATAGTAACAATATTGCCATTGGTTTACCAATGTGATCAATTTGGTTTTACATTTTTGGGTTTATTGGTAAGTTTTTGGTGGGTTTGTCGGTGAGTTTGCTAGAAGATTCAGATTAAGGGGAAATAAAAAAGCCAGATAGCAATGCTAACTGGCTTTAAAAAAAATGATGGTTAACATCAATGTGCTGTTAACTGTCTAAAATAAAGACTTTTCAATGAGCCTTTTTTATTGACCTTTGATTTCGCTACGGCCTTTGTAAGTTGCAGCGTCACCTAGTGCTTCTTCAATTCGAAGTAATTGGTTGTACTTAGCAACACGGTCAGAACGGCATAGTGAACCCGTTTTGATTTGGCCCGCTGCTGTGCCTACTGCTAGGTCGGCAATAGTGGCGTCTTCAGTCTCACCAGAACGGTGAGAGATAACTGCCGTAAAGCCTGCGTCTTTCGCCATTTTAATAGCGTTAAGGGTTTCAGTCAGTGAACCGATTTGGTTGAACTTGATAAGGATTGAGTTACCAATACCGTTATCAATACCGCGCTTAAGAATTTTAGTGTTAGTTACAAACAAGTCGTCACCAACTAGCTGTACTTTGTCACCAATCTTCTTAGTTAGGCTTGCCCAGCCGTCCCAGTCGCTTTCGTCCAGGCCGTCTTCAATAGATACAATTGGGTATTGTGAAGAAAGGTCAGCAAGGTAGTCGCCAAACGCTTCTGAATCGAAGCTCTTATCTTCGCCAGATAGTACGTATTTGCCATCTTTATAGAATTCAGACGCCGCGCAGTCTAGTGCAAGGGTAATGTCTTCATTCATTTTGTAGCCAGCGTTTTCAACGGCTTCTACGATTACTGCAAGCGCTTCAGCGTTTGAGCTAAGGTTAGGGGCAAAACCACCTTCATCACCAACCGCTGTGTTAAGGCCTTTAGCAGACAGTACTTTCTTAAGAGCGTGGAAGATTTCAGCACCCATACGTAGCGCTTCTTTGAAGCTCTTCGCGCCAACTGGCTGTACCATGAACTCTTGAATGTCTACGTTGTTATCAGCGTGCTCACCACCGTTGATGATGTTCATCATTGGTACTGGCATAGAGAATTGACCAGATGTACCGTTTAGGTCTGCAATGTGCTCGTAAAGTGCTACGCCTTTCTCTGCTGCCGCTGCTTTCGCTACTGCAAGTGAAACCGCTAGGATTGCGTTCGCGCCAAGGGTTTCTTTGTTTTCAGTGCCATCAAGGTCAATCATGATGCCGTCGATATCAGCTTGCGCTAGTGCATCTTTACCGATAAGTGCTGGCGCGATGGTATCGTTAACTGCTGCAACTGCCTTTGTTACACCTTTACCTAGGTAACGAGACTTGTCGCCGTCGCGTAGCTCTAGTGCTTCGCGGCTACCAGTAGATGCACCAGAAGGTGCTGCAGCTCGGCCCATTACGCCTGATTCTAAGTAAACATCTGCTTCTACGGTAGGGTTTCCGCGTGAATCTAAGATTTCGCGTCCGATAATGCGACTAATTTTCGCCATGTTTTTTCCTCAACAATTGAATGGGGCGCAACGGGAGAGAGCGCCCTTTTATTAGAAATTAGTGATTTTCTTTCTGGTATTTTCCTGCCGCAGCAACGAAACCAGTGAATAATGGGTGTCCATCCCGAGGAGTTGATGTGAACTCAGGGTGGAATTGGCCCGCAATGAACCAAGGATGATCAGGGATTTCTACTACTTCTACAAGTCGCTTGTCAGTGGACAAACCACTTACCTTTAATCCAGCTGCTTCGATTTGGTCACGCAGGTTATTGTTCACTTCATAACGGTGACGGTGACGCTCATAAATCTCTGTGCTGCCATACATCTCATGCACTTTTGTGCCGTCAATAAGGTGGCAAAGCTGGCTGCCTAAGCGCATAGTACCACCAAGATCTGAGTTTTCAGTGCGAGTTTCAGTTGTACCAGCTGCGTCTAACCACTCAGTGATTAGGCCCACAACAGGATAAGGCGTTTCAGGGTCGAACTCTGTGCTGTTCGCATTTTCCATACCTGCAACATTGCGCGCGTACTCGATAAGCGCTACCTGCATACCTAAGCAAATGCCAAGGTAAGGGACTTTGTTTTCACGGGCATAGCGGGCAGCAGCAATTTTACCTTCTATACCGCGTTCGCCAAAGCCGCCAGGCACCAAGATAGCATCTAGTTTTTCTAGAATTTGGGTACCTTTGCTTTCCACGTCTTGCGAGTCGATGTGGTGAATATTCACGGTCAGACGATTTTTAAGGCCAGCGTGCTTAAGCGCTTCGTTTACAGACTTATAAGCGTCAGGTAGCTCAACATACTTGCCTACCATACCAATATTAACTTCAGCAGTAGGGTTAGACTCAGCGTAAAGTACTTGTTCCCATTCAGATAAGTCGGCTTCTTCACACTCAAGACCGAAACGGTCAACTACCAGCTGATCCATGCCTTGTGCTTTAAGTGCAGCAGGAATGCGGTAAATGCTGTCTACGTCTTTCAAAGAAATAACGGCTTTGTCGGCAACGTTTGTGAATAGGGCGATTTTCGAGCGCTCACTGGCCGGCAGTGCACCTACCGAACGACAAACTAGAATATCTGGCTGAATACCAATCGAGCGAAGCTCTTTTACCGAATGCTGCGTAGGCTTAGTTTTTACTTCACCTGATGCTGGCATATAAGGTACAAGCGTTAGGTGCATGAACATAGCGCGTTCACGGCCTACTTCGGTACCAAGCTGACGAATAGCTTCTAAGAAAGGTTGTGACTCGATATCACCAACCGTTCCACCTACTTCAACAATAGCTACATCATGACCTTCAGCACCTTCAATTACGCGGCGCTTAATTTCATTGGTGATATGAGGAATAACCTGAATGGTTGCGCCAAGGTAATCACCGCGACGCTCGCGCTTTAACACTTCTTCATATACACGGCCGGTAGTGAAGTTGTTGCGCTTAGTCATGCGGGTGCGAATAAAACGCTCATAGTGACCAAGATCAAGGTCGGTCTCAGCGCCGTCATCGGTAACAAATACTTCACCATGCTGGATAGGGCTCATAGTGCCCGGGTCGACATTGATGTAAGGGTCGAGTTTTAACATGGTTACGGTGAGACCGCGAGCTTCCAGAATTGCGGCTAACGATGCTGCAGCAATACCTTTACCTAGCGATGAAACTACACCACCGGTGACGAAAATATAATTTGTCATGCGAAACCTAGAACGTTTGGGTTGTATGGTAAATATAGGCTGAGTTTAGAACAAAACCAGCTACACTTTGGACGGGGCGATAGTATACGCAAATTCATGTGGGCAGACAATCAATTTGCCCACATGATGCGCAATTTATACGCGCTTAAGCTTGGTTTAAGATTGGCTCAGGCGCTTAAGTGTGTAGATAAGGTCTAGCGCTTGGCGCGGTGATAACTCATCGGGTGATAAGTTTTCAAGGGCTTCTACAACCGGGTGCGGCTTATCAGGGAATAGCATTTCAGCTTGGCCTTTAGTATTTGATGTGACTTTAACTGATGCGCTTGTTTTATTTACACCTTTTACCGAGCTCTTCGCTACAAAAGACTCATCGTTGGCTTTCTCTGATCCGTCTTCCGTGCTGGTCATAAGGTGTGATGATTCCAACACCGCGAGTTTTTGTTGCGCTGCTTTTATTACCGCCTTCGGTACGCCTGCAAGTTGGGCGACTTGTAAACCAAAGCTTTTGCTCGCCGCACCTTCTGATACGGTATGCATGAAGCGTATGGTATCTTCAAACTCCATCGCGTCTAAGTGCACATTCACTACGCCGCTTTGCGTTTCTGGAAGTTCCGTAAGTTCGAAATAATGAGTGGCAAAAAGCGTATAAGCATTTAGCTGTTTTGCCAAATAACTCGCGCATGCCCACGCCAGAGACAATCCATCATAGGTACTGGTACCACGGCCTATTTCATCCATTAATACCAGAGAGTTTTCTGTGGCATTGTTTAGAATGTTCGCCGTTTCTGTCATCTCAACCATAAAGGTAGAACGACCTGAGGCTAAGTCGTCTGATGCGCCTATACGGGTAAAGATGCGATCAAGCTTTCCTATGTGGGCATTTTCTGCAGGTACAAAACTGCCAATACAGGCCAAAAGGGCAATCAGCGCAGTTTGGCGCATATAGGTCGACTTACCGCCCATGTTCGGACCGGTAATAATTAGCATGCGGCGCTCGGTATCTAGCTGAAGCGGGTTGGCAATGAAGGGGTCTTTCATCACGTTCTCAACCACAGGGTGGCGGCCGGCATCATAAGTAAGCGCACATTCTTGACTCAAATGAGGTCGATACCAATCAAGGGAGACTGCGCGTTCGGCAAAACAGCATAGCACGTCTAATTTGGCTAGCGCCGCAGCGGTTTCAATTAAGTTGTTTAAGTGCGGCGCAAAGTTGTCAAACAAGGCTTCATAAAGCTGCTTTTCAAGAGCAAGCGCAGCGCCCTGACTGCTTAGCACTTTATCTTCGTGCTCTTTAAGTTCTGGCGTTATATAACGTTCAGTGTTTTTAAGGGTTTGTCTTCGAATATATTCAGCAGGCGCTAATGCACTGTTCGCCCGGCTAATTTCAATAAAGAACCCGTGAACTTTGTTATAGCCCACTTTTAGCGTAGAAATGCCGGTGCGCTCGCGCTCACGTTGTTCCATAGCGTCTAAGTAGTCGGTAGCTCCTTGCGATAGCTTGCGCAATTCATCAAGTTCGGCGTTGTAGCCCTCGGCAATTACGCCGCCATCGCGTATTACCACTGGTGGGTTATCGATAATAGCATCATTTAACAGAGCTTGAAGCTCAGGGTAAGTGCCAATGGTTTCGCTAATACTTCGGATTTGCCCTGTGTCGAACCGAGCTAGAGCATCTTGTAAGTCAGGCAGGGCGTTAAAGGCATTTTTTAGGCGAGCGAAGTCACGTGGTCTCGCTGAACGAAGGGCTAATCGCGCCATAATACGTTCTATATCACCAATGTGCTTTAACGCGGTGCGAATATCTTCAGTGTCATCATTAATAAAAGTTTCAACAGCATCTAAGCGGCTGTGCAGTTCATGCTGATCGGTTAAAGGCGAGTGAATAACCCGCTGTAACATGCGGCTACCCATAGCTGTAGTGGTGGTGTCCATCACGCTAAACAGCGTATTTTCCTGGCCACCCGACAAATTATGAGTGAGTTCTAAGTTTCTGCGGGTGGCGGCATCAAGCTGAACGCGGCTGTCTTGCTGTTCGGTCTGAATGCGGCGAATGTGAGGCAGAGCAGTGCGCTGGGTATCCTTTACATATTGTAAAACGCAGCCCGCTGCGCCTAATCCTTTAGTGACGCCTTTTATTCCAAAGCCGTCTAATGTTTTGGTTTCAAACTGTGCGTTTAATTGCTCTGTGGCGGTATCAATGTCGAATTCCCATTCAGGACGGCGTCTAAGTCCTTTGCGGTTTTCAACCAATGCTAAGCTTTCAAATCCTTCGGGGTAGAGCAGTTCTGCCGGGTTAATGCGCTGAATTTCAGCAAGTAAGCTTTCATCGCTGTCACATTCAAACACAACAAAACGACCGCTTGTAACATCTAGGGTTGCCAGACCATAGTGCATACTGTGACCACAAACGGCGGCCAAGATATTATCGCGACGTTCTTCTAACAGCGCTTCGTCAGTGACTGTACCAGGCGTAACAATACGTTGTACCGCGCGTTCAACAGGGCCTTTACTGGTGGCTGGGTCGCCTACTTGTTCGCAAATGGCTACTGACTCACCCATTTTCACTAAGCGTGACAGGTAGCTTTCTACGGCGTGATAAGGCACACCTGCCATGGGAATGGGTTCACCACCAGATTTTCCTCTGGCTGTTAATGAAATATCCAGTAATTCAGCAGCTTTTTTGGCATCGTCGTAAAACAACTCATAAAAGTCGCCCATGCGATAAAACAGTAAAATATTCGGATGCTGCGCCTTAATAGTCAGGTATTGGCGCATCATAGGAGTATGTGATTCCAAAAAATGCCTCTGCGAATTTGTTGCTGGGTTTAATGCCTGTTGAGGGGAATAAATGATAAACTCACGCCCACTAAGATCAAGCGAAGATCTGATAAAGCACAACAGGTGTAATTAGGTATATCCAAATGAGCACAACATTTTCAACTGATTCGACAGCAAACGCCACCCCTTTAACACTTGATAGCGCATTATCTGCGCAAGTCCATGTGTTGGGTGACTCACTCAGGAGCAAAGGTTGGACCGTATCGAGCGCCGAGTCGTGTACGGGCGGAGGTGTCGCTTTTGCTTTTACCAGTGTGGCAGGTAGTTCTGATTGGTTTAACCAATCCTGGGTGACGTACTCTAATGACGCAAAGCGAAGCGTTCTGGGGGTAACAGAACAGACGTTAAAAGAGTACGGCGCGGTGTCGAAGCAAACGGTTAAAGAAATGGCTGAAGGCGTGCGCCGTAACAGCGGAGCGCAACTTGTTGTAACGGTTAGCGGCATTGCCGGCCCTGGCGGTGGCAGCGACGCAAAACCGGTGGGCACTGTGTGGTTTGGCTTTTTGTGTGGGGAGCACGAAATGCAAATCAAACAGGTTTTCAGCGGCGATCGCGACGAAGTTCGCCAACACGCTATTAGCTTTGCCATTACTCAGTTAATTAAAATGTTGAGTGAAAATTAAAAACACTGGTTGAAACTGTATGCTTGTACAGTATAGAATGTGATCATTATTTGGTAATTTCATAAAAGATATGGAAAACACCAATACAGAATTTAACCGCAAATCCTAGAGGATATTTACGTGGACGATAACAAATCAAAAGCTTTAACCGCCGCAGTTGGCCAAATTGAAAAGCAGTTTGGTAAAGGCGCTATCATGCGCTTAGGCGATAACCAAGCCATGGATATTGAAGCGATTTCTACTGGCTCACTTACCATTGATATCGCTCTAGGTATAGGCGGTTTGCCATGTGGACGTGTTGTTGAAATCTACGGACCTGAATCATCAGGTAAAACCACGCTAACACTTCAAGTTATTGCTGAAGCGCAAAAAAAAGGTAAGACCTGTGCCTTCGTTGATGCTGAACACGCCCTAGACCCGGTATATGCTGAAAAGCTAGGTGTAAACATCGACGAACTATTGGTATCTCAGCCTGACACTGGTGAGCAAGCGCTAGAAATTTGCGACATGCTAGTACGTTCAGGTGCGGTAGATGTTGTTATTGTTGACTCGGTAGCGGCGCTTACACCTAAAGCGGAAATTGAAGGTGACATGGGTGATTCTCACGTTGGTCTTCAGGCACGTCTAATGTCACAAGCACTGCGTAAGCTTACAGGTAATATCAAGCGCTCAAATACACTGTGTATCTTCATTAACCAGATTCGTATGAAGATTGGTGTTATGTTTGGTAACCCAGAAACTACAACCGGTGGTAACGCGCTTAAGTTCTATTCTTCTGTTCGTCTAGATATTCGCCGTATTGGTGCAGTTAAAGAAGGCGACGAGGTAGTAGGTAACGAAACTCGCGTTAAAGTAGTGAAGAACAAAGTTGCACCTCCGTTTAAGCAAGCTGAATTTATGATCCGCTACGGCGAAGGTATCAGCAAAGAAGCTGAGCTTATTGACCTTGGTGTTAAGCAAAAGCTAGTTGATAAAGCGGGTGCTTGGTACAGCTACAAGGGTGACCGCATTGGTCAAGGTAAAGCGAACGTGATGAAGTTCTTAAAAGAGAACCCTGAGATCGCAAATGAGATCGAAACTAAGATCCGCCAAGAGCTATTGCTTTCTAAGACAGTTAAAGCAGAAGAGGCGCTTCCTCAACACGAAGACGATGTGCTTCCTGAGTAAATCGAACGCCTAATCAAAATTTAAGAACCCACCGCTTGGTGGGTTTTTTTATGGCTTAGCTACAGAATAAATTGAGAAATATTTACTAACACTTAATGTCGGATTGAAACTTGTGCAACAAATAAAAACAAGGAATGCTGTAATAAATATCTTTATGTGCAGACTACTAGGTTGTGATGGCTATTACTGACGAACTTAGATAAGTACGCCACAACAATTAGAACGGCATAATTTGCGGCTACAGCAAAGCAAGCCTACAACAATAACGAACGATGTTGACTGTTAACACGTGAGAAGAGGGAAGGGAAATGATTGAAATATCAGGCCTTGCTAAGCGTTTTGAGGTGGAAAACCCGAAAAAGCTTAGTGAACAAGAAAAAAAGGACCCGCGATTAAAAGGGCGCTATTTCCAATCGGTAAGGGATGTGTCGTTTACTTGCGAAAAAGGACAAGTACTTGGTTTATTAGGACCAAATGGAGCAGGTAAAACAACTACACTTCGCATGCTTTCAACAGCACTCAAACCTGATAGCGGAAAAGTTATTATTGGTGGTGAGGATGTGCTTACTAACCCTAATATTGCCCGTAAAAAAATTGGCTTTTTATCTAGTTCCACAGGCCTTTACGGTCGTTTGAGTGGCAGGGAGAATATTAGCTACTTCGGTGAGTTGCACGGTATTTCAAAAAATGTGATTAACGCGCGTATTGAAGAATTAGCTGACTTACTCGATATGCAAACCTTTCTTGATAGACGAGCCGAGAATTTCTCGTCAGGGATGAAACAAAAAGTCTCTATTGCCCGCGCTGTTATACACGAGCCTGAACTAGTGGTACTTGATGAACCTACTACCGGCCTTGATATTATGGCTACCAGTACCGTGATGGAATTCATTCAACGCCTTAAAGATAAAGGTACCCCGGTTATTTTCTCTACTCACCATCTTGATGAGGTGCAAACCCTTTGCGATAAGGTGACCGTGATTAACCAAGGTGAAACAGTATTTAACGATTCGCTAGCTGCCTTTAGCGCTTTGTCTGGTAATGACGGGGCTGGCGGGCAAATGCATAAGAGCTTCCTAAAAACACTATCAATGGATTCTGAGGAGATGGGCAATGTGGTTAATCTTTAAAAAGGAATTCAAAGAGCTATTACGGGATAAGAAAACCATCATATTCATGATTGGTTTACCGCTTTTATTGTTCCCAGCGATTTTCGGTGTCGCGTTCTTTTTCATGAGTTCAGCGGCGGATAAAGCTGAAAATAAAGTACTGAAATACGCGATAGTTGGTGAAGCGTATGCACCAGCAATTGTTCAGTCTTTTAATGACGCATCAGATAAATTCGAATCAGTTGCGATTGGCGATGAGACTGACTACGCCAAACTCATCAAAAACGAAACATTAGATTTTGTGCTGGTTATTCCGGAAACCTTTGATAGTGACGTTTTGCGTTCAGGTCAGCATAAAATTGAGCTTTATCTCAACGATGCGGGTCTAAATAAGGTGATGGGGCGCGTATCCGATATCATTGATGAATATACCGATGCATTCCAACAAACCGCTTTTGCGCAGCTTAATCTAAATGAAACTCAGCAAGAGGCCTTGCTGAAGCCAATCAAGATAGAAAAGCAAAATGTCGCCGACGATCGCGAAGTGTGGGGTGAACGCTTAGGCGGTATGCTGCCATATTTCATCTTCATCTTGTGCCTTCAAGGCGCTATGGCCCCAGCGGCTGACTTAGGTGCCGGTGAGAAGGAGCGTGGTACATTAGAAACGCTACTTATATCGCCGATGGACCGTCATAAGCTGGTACTGGGTAAATTCTTTACTATCGCTACTGCGGGTATAATTACTGCGCTTATTACCGTTTCTTCCATGGCTATATGGGGGCTGGTGTTATCGCAAGGCATGGCCGTTGAGTTTGTGGTTAAGATCATGTCGATGATTGGTCTTGTAGACTTCTTACTGATCTTCCTAATGTTGGTGCCGGTGGTGGCAGTTTTCGCCGCTATTCTACTATCACTTTCAATTTATGCTCGCTCATTTAAAGAGGCGCAAAGCTACATGGGGTCACTGATTATGGTGGTTATTTTCCCTGTAATTATTGCCATGATGCCGGGTGTAGAGCTTAAAGGCGGCTGGGTTTGGGTACCGCTGACTAACGTTGCTTTGGCGATGAAAGAGCTGTTCAAAGGTACCATGGATTACTTTGCACTCTTTGGCATATTTACGTCTACCGCAGTGATAGCAACCGGGCTGATTTTCTTCTGTATCCATTGGTTTAACAAAGAAAAGGTCCTGTTTAGATAACAAAACTGCTTACCTAGCACCATGTGGATGTTTAGCATCTTTGTAATAAGCCCGCTAAAAGCGGGCTTATTCTTTATGGCAGAAAGGTTTTTTATAAGGTGGATAATTTAACACTCGAAGTGCAGGTTCAATACGCTCTAGTTTTGTGTTTACTACACTTCAAAGTCGATACGCTTGATAATTCCCTCCCAACCAGGAGGGATTTTTCCTTGAAGGACATAAGAATAGGCCAGCAACTCGGCAATTACATAATACAGCGATTCAGGGATATCTTGCCCCACATCAAGGGTAGCAAGGACTTCGCTTAAGTAAGGGTCTTCGTGAATTAATATCCCGGTTTCTTCAGCCATGGCTATAATGGCTTCCGCCAAATCTCCATAGCCTTTCGCAACCACTTTAGGTGCGTTTTTTTTATCGCCGCCGTCATATTTTAGGCCGATGGCGCGTTTTGTCTTTTGTGAATCAGTCATAAACGCTTTACCTAAACCCTAGTTTCAAAGATTTGATGAGGGCGCGAATTTAAAGTGTCCGGTATGTGACCTCGCTGGTAGCTGGTGTTTTCAACAACCAGACCGAGCGAAGTAAGACGTTTATGTAAATAGGGTAGGGTGTCTCCGATACGTTTAAGTACCTCATCGCTTGAGGCATACAAATCTAAAGTAATGGTGCTTTTATCAATTTTAGATTTTGCCAACACTTGTCCGCTGTCACCAATATCCAGTTTCATCGTAATATTCCAAAGAGAACGCTGACCTGCTTGTGCGTGCTTATTGTTCTGGCCACCCTGCTCTCGTTTTATCAATAGTTCTGGTGGACTTTGATGTTGTGAAAGTGATGGCAAAATATAATAGAAACTATCTTGCCCTTGAATACGGCTATCTACATTAGCAATTTTGTTTTGCTGGTGGCTACTTAGCAGCGTTTTAAGTTGAGAAAGCAGCTGTTGTCGGCCGTCTAGTTGGTTCATGTCATGGCTAACGCGACTTGGTTGAATCGTTACCCCCATATTCGCTAACGTTTTTGAAACGATAGAGTCAGGCGCATCTATTTGCGTTTTTAAGCCGGGCTGGCGCTGCATGGCACGCCCCGCTAGTGCTAATTGAACCAAAGCAACCAACCCTTGAACAAAGCTGGAAGCGTTTACGGGCGATGTTAAGTTTATTGGTGTGGTAACTAGCGCCTGTGAGGATATAAGCTGCTGCAAGCGCTGCGACAATCCTTGCTCGTTCATATCGATCGCTAGTTTTTTCGCGCCGTTTTTTAAATCGTCGACAGCGCCTACGTTCTCGCCAGCTACGCTCTCGCTTGATTTTGAACCCGCTATAGTGACGTGACTATCTGAAACCAATGGTGGTATCTTTGCGCCTTTACCTTGTGTAGCCGCAAGTTGAGCAGCGATGTTGCTCAGTAAGCTATTTGATAAGCCTTTGGCCTGTGAGCTTAACGCTTGTGCGAGAGAGGCAAGTGATACAAGAGAGGATTTACTCCCACCGTCTTTTCCTTGCATGCCAGTGGTCTCGGGTGACATGTTATCTTTTCCGTCAGTCAGAGACGCTTTTGCCGTTACTAGCAGTTGTTCACTGGAAGGCTTAGGCGGGCCGATAAACGCTCCATTAGATATTTTGAGTTGCGAAGGTTTCGCGTTGAGTGCATCAAGACCTTTTAGGTGCTGCAAAATTTTATCAAAATGCTGGGTTCCATGTGCTTGAGGAGCGCCGCTGCCTGGCGGTAACTTTCCATTCTCAACAATAGCAACGAGTTGGCTTAATGCTTGGCTGGTACTGCCTGTTTGGCTCAATAATACCCGAGAAAGTGTACTAATTGCGTTGTGTACATCCGTTCCTTTAAGCGATGTGGGAGC
The DNA here is from genome assembly GCF_057552975.1 of Alteromonas sp. 5NW40-0090. Classification (NCBI taxonomy): domain Bacteria; kingdom Pseudomonadati; phylum Pseudomonadota; class Gammaproteobacteria; order Alteromonadales; family Alteromonadaceae; genus Alteromonas; species Alteromonas sp. 5NW40-0090. The sequence continues at coordinate 79,217 of NZ_BAAJLT010000010.1, read as the reverse complement.
CGCTGCTTTTAGGTTTGTAATGGATGAAGAGGCTTCGAGCGAGCTATTTCCCGTAACGGCATCGAGCCCTTTCGCCGTTACTTTTGGTAATTGTGAAAGGTTAAGTTTACTTACCTGCTCCTGCGTCAAAGTTGGAGCCGAAAGGGAAGGGGCCTTGCTTTGAGGTACATCAATTTGTAATAACGCGCTTTGTTGCGCAGTGCGAATCGAGAGCTTGCTGTCCGTTAAGGTCAACGCAGAAAGCACTTTTAACGCGTTAGTGTCAGCACCAGAACCTTTTAACAGCGCGTTAAGTTGTGGCGGGTTACTCAAGTTATGCTCAACAGCAACGCCGCCCTGCTTAAGAGCGCTGGAAATAAGCTGTTGCTGTAAGTTGGTACTTACATTTTTATGGGTTATAGCGGCGAAATCATTGTGGTTGGCTCTTGGGGCAGCGCTTCCATTGGACAAACCTTGAGAGATTTGCAGTGCGATTCCACCGTTGCTAGCTCGGCTTAGCCCGATAACGACCTGCTGACCAACCAGCTTTTGAAGCGTTGCTTTAGCCGTGCTATCCAGCTTTTCAGTGTTTATGTCCGTAAGGGGAGCAGCCTCGTTTTTAGCCGTGGTGAGCAAGAGTTGCCCAAAGTTTTCACTCTTTGTAGAAATAGAAAGCTGACCTTTAAGCGTAACGGCGGCGTTATTTGCAGCTAGAGCTTGTGCCACAGCTTTCAGTAATTCGGCTTTATCGGGCGCTGACAATGACACGCCTTGTTGAGAAAAACTTGTAGAAAGGAGTATTGCAGATTGAGCGCTTAACTGACTTTGAGAAGCATTTTTCGATTCTGGGCCTGAGAATTGGCCGGGGGGGGCAGGTAAAAGTACAAGCTGTGCATTATTAATTGCTTGGTTAGAAAGCTTAGCGCTTACTTCTGCGGGTAAGACAACGTTAAGTACTTGAGCCGCTGACGATGCATTATTTGGTGTAACCGTTATCGATAGCACTCGTTCAGGCAAGCGTTCAACTATTACTTTTGCCGCATTATCTAATGTAGCAGCCTGCGACAGCGCAGCGTTGGCAATAGCAGGAGAAGTACTTTTACTTGTTCCTTGAGTCGCAGTACCAAGGTTTCCTGGTGACGATAAAGATGTTGGCGAAGTCGAGCCCGTTGACTGATCCAGAGCCGCTGCCAATAGTGATGATAATGGTATTGTCATAATTAAGATATCGGCACAGTCGCGCTTTTCCTTACTTATTTGAGTATAGCAAATTTGACTATAGCAAAGTGCTTTGAGGCTGATTCATCATTAATAAGTGCTCATCAATAAAGTACAGCGAAACCATTCGTTCTTAAGGCAGATGAACAATTTATTTTTGCGCAAAAAGACAACTCACCCTTGTTCTACGGGCTCTGTGGAAAAATGCCTTTGTCTTTGAAGTAAATCATATTTAATTGGAAATCGCGACTGCGAAAAAGCGTTCATGTGGTAGACTAGCGCCATTTTTCAAAACCTCTTTTTTAGGTTGGAGTGGCCAAGTAGTGTTAGAGGCGTGCGGATTAACGTGCAGCAAACGAGATAGAACCCTTTTTGAGGGGCTTTCACTGGTTGTGAATACTGGTGAGTTGTTGTACTTGCGCGGTCCTAACGGGGCAGGAAAAACCAGCTTACTTCGCATATTAACTGGGTTGAGTGCACCTGAGTCGGGCGCCGTGTTATATAACGGTGTAAACATTTCCAAAGACAAAACAGGCTATTATCGCGACCTTTTCTATTTGGGGCATAAGAGCGGTACAAACGGCAGCCTTTCAGCCTTGGATAACTTATCGTTTTGGTTAGCCCAGCATAGTATATCGATGCAAGAAAATACGCTGTATGACGTCTTAGCAAAAGTAGGGTTAGTTGGGCTTGAAGATGTGCCTGTTAGGTATTTGTCGGCTGGTCAACAGCGTCGTGTGGCGCTATCGAGACTATGGCTTAAGCCAGCAAAGGTGTGGATATTAGACGAACCGTTTACAGCGCTTGATGTAAATGGGGTTCACTTACTTGAGACAAGTATGAAAGAGCACATTGGTCGCGGCGGTCTCATTATTACCACTTCGCATCAACCACTGTCAGAAAATGCTGGGGAACACCGCGTATTTGACCTGGAGTACCGCTTTTAATGTCACTTTATCAAGGTATTTTTAAACGCGACATGCACATCGCGTTCAAGCAAAAAGCGGAATTGGTGCAACCACTGATGTTTTTACTAATGGTGGTGACCTTATTTCCTTTAGGTGTAAGCCCTTCTCCCGACACCCTTCAGCGCATTGGACCGGGGGTAATTTGGATTGCGGCGATTTTGTCATCGCTCATGGCGATGGAAAGGCTGTTTCGCGATGACTTCCAAGACGGGGCGCTAGAGCAGTACATGTTATCTGGTATGCCATTACCAGCGGTGAGTGCAGTAAAAGTGGCTGCCCATTGGCTGGTTAGCTTCGTGCCTTTATTATTGCTTTCTCCACTGCTAGCCATGTTTTTAAATTTAACGGTCGATATGTATATCGCGCTCGTTTTAACATTGTTGCTGGGAACACCATTACTTTCTTTGATTGGTGCTATCGCAGTAGGGCTTACCGTTGGATTGCAAAAAGGTGGGGTGCTGTTGGCATTGCTACTTATCCCTGTCTTTATTCCGTTACTGATATTTGCCACGTCGGCTGTGGATTCTGCCGCACTGCAATTACCTTATCATGCGCAACTTGCTATTATTGCCGCCATGCTTTTATTGGCTGCGGCATTGGCACCGTTTGCCATCGCGTATTCTTTAAAAGTGAGTCAAAACTAATGTGGAAGTGGTTACACCCCTACGCAAAGACAGAGCGCGCGTATCAGCTCTGCCTAACTTTACAGCCCTGGTTTTGGGTTGGTGCTTTAGTGTGTCTGAGCATTGGCACTGTATGGGGGCTGGCATTTGCGCCTCAAGATTATCAACAAGGTGATTCATTTAGAATTATCTATATCCATGTACCTAGCGCCATTTTGTCTATGGGCACTTATGTCGCCATGGCAATTGCAGCCTTGGTGGGTATGGTGTGGCAGTGGCGCACTGCCTATATGAGCATGATTGCTATGGCGCCTATCGGCGCAGTAATGACGTTTATCGCTCTATTCACGGGCGCCGCCTGGGGCAAGCCAATGTGGGGCGCTTGGTGGGTGTGGGATGCTCGTTTAACTTCAGAGCTTATTCTGCTTTTCTTGTACATGGGCGTGATTGCGCTTTACGGTGCGTTTGAAGATAAACAGCAGGCGGGTAAAGCCGCAGGCGTGATGGCGCTTGTAGGTGTTGTAAATATCCCCATTATTCACTACTCGGTAGAGTGGTGGAATACGTTGCATCAAGGCGCGACCATTAGTAAGTTCGACAACCCTTCGATCGCCCCTGAAATGCTGTGGCCGCTGTTAATTAACCTTCTGGGTTTCGCATTTTTTATTGGGGCTGTGACCACTGTACGATTACGTAATGAGATTGTGCTTAGAGAAATGCACCGACCTTGGGTACAAGCGCTAGCAATGAATAAAGCATTAAATCAACAATCTGGTGATGCGGCTACTGCTAGTTTAAAAGAGGGCAGTTAAGATGCAGTTTGAATCCTTTGCCGATTTTTTAAATATGGGCGGCTATGCATTTTATGTATGGCTTTCGTTTGGCGTTACCTTCTTAGCAATGGGCATTATCGCTATTCAGAGTTTTAGTAAACATCGTGACCTTTTAAAGCAGGTAGTGGTGGAAAAAGAACGCAAAGCGCGTATTAGAAAAGCGCGACAGCAACAGCAAGACAGCATGTAGTGTTAATGTGAAAAGTGAACTTAGTATTCATTTGCGTTTTATTGTTTATTAGTTTTTTCGAAGTGAGAGTTGCATGAACCCGAGACGAAAGCAGCGACTAGCCGTAGTGGGAATTATCGGTTTTTTAATAGTAAGTGCAATTGGACTGATGCTTTACGCGCTTAACGACAGTATTGACCTTTTCTATACGCCAAGCGAAATCATTGAAGGTAAAAATGGACAGAAACCGCAGGTTGGCCAGCGTCTTCGTATAGGCGGTATGGTGGTACCTGGCAGTGTGAAAAGGGATCAAGAAAGCTTAGCGGTGAGCTTTGACCTTATCGATACCGGCCCAACGGTTACCGTGACTTACACCGGCATCCTTCCTGATTTATTCCGCGAAGGTCAGGGCATTGTAGCGACGGGTGTACTCACTGGCGCGAGCAACATTAAAGCGCAGGAAGTGCTGGCGAAGCACGATGAAGAATACATGCCGCCTGAGCTAGCTGAAAAAATGAAGGGCATTAAGCACGTTAAACCTGAAAATATGCCATCCTACGAGTCGACTACCGGCAGCGGAGGCAAGTAAATAATGGTGCCAGAGATTGGAAATATTGCGCTGACGCTTGCGCTAGTGCTCTCTATATTATTGGCCGTTTATCCGCTATGGGGCGCTCACCGTCAGCACGAAGCGTTAATGGCAACGGCCAAACCGCTGGCGATAGGCTTATTTATCTTCACGCTTATTGCCTATGTATGCTTAACCTATGCCTTCGTTACCGACGACTTTAGTGTGGCCTATGTTGCCCAGCACTCAAATAGTCGACTTCCTATCTATTATAAAATTACCGCTGTGTGGGGCGGCCACGAAGGCTCATTTCTGCTGTGGGTGCTGATGCTCTCCATATGGACAGTAGCAGTGGCGATTTTCAGCAAGGGTATTCCTCTTGCTATGGTCGCACGGGTGTTGTCGGTATTGGGCATGGTGGGCATCGGTTTTTACTTATTCATGCTGCTTACCTCAAACCCGTTCAACAGCATGCTGCCGTTTTTCCCGGTAGATGGACGGGATCTTAACCCGCTGCTGCAGGATTTTGGCATGATCATTCACCCGCCTATGCTTTATATGGGCTATGTAGGCTTTTCTGTCGCTTTCGCGTTTGCTATCTCGGCGCTTATCTCGGGTCAGTTAGATTCAACCTGGGCGCGTTGGTCAAGGCCTTGGGTTATCTCAGCATGGGCGTTTTTGACGGTGGGTATTGCGCTGGGCAGCTGGTGGGCATACTACGAACTTGGCTGGGGCGGCTGGTGGTTCTGGGATCCCGTAGAGAACGCTTCTTTTATGCCTTGGCTGGTCGGTACTGCGCTAATGCACTCGCTAGCCGTAACCGAAAAGCGAAAGGCGTTTAAGTCGTGGACCGTACTGCTTGCTATTGCCGCATTTAGTTTGAGTTTACTTGGCACCTTCTTAGTGCGATCAGGCGTTATCGTTTCAGTGCACTCATTTGCAAGCGATCCTACCCGAGGCTTATTTATACTGGGCATATTGATTGTACTTAGTGGCTTTGGCCTACTGCTTTACGCTATGCGTGCTGCTTCACTTAAAAGCCCAGGCCGCTATCAAGCGTTTTCCCGTGAAGTGTTGTTAATGGGAAATAATGTCTTTTTATGCGCAGCTACACTGGTTGTGTTGTTGGGTACCCTATTGCCACTTGTACACAAAGAGTTAGGCCTAGGCAGTATTTCGGTAGGTGCTCCGTTCTTCAATCAAATGTTCACCTTATTGATTGTGCCCTTTGTATTAATGCTAGGTCTTGGGCCGCTTACGCGCTGGAAACAGCAAAAAGCCAGTGAATTACAAAAACAGCTATTTATCGCTGGCGGTATTGCGCTAAGTGCCGGTGTACTAGTGAACTTTGCCTATGATGAACCAACCTATATGGGTGTGTTGGGCATGGTGTTGGTGTTTTGGATTTTAGTCACTACAGTGCAAGAGGTGATGCAGCGTCTATCGGCAATGCCATCAAATAACAGTGACAATGCATCGGTGCTAACTAAACTTCGCAAGCTTACGCCAAGTCACTGGGGAATGGTGCTGGGCCATGTGGGTTTTGCTATCTGCATTATCGGTATTACCCTTGTTTCAAACTACGAAATGGAGCGCGATGTGCGCATGGACATTGGCGATACTGTTTCTCTTGGCGGTTATGACTTTAGCTTTAGGGATGTCGTCAAGGTTCAAGGTCCGAACTTTGAGGCGGACAAAGGCGTATTCGACGTTTATCAAGACGGTAAATTAATTGCGCATCTAGAGCCAGAAAAGCGTTTGTATATTGTACAGCGTATGCCGATGACTGAAGCCGCTATTCACTCAAATCTCGCAAGGGATTTGTTTATCGCTATGGGCGAGCCCTTAGACAATGGCGCATGGGCCATCCGAATTTATATTAAGCCATTTGTCATCTGGCTATGGGCGGGTGCAGTGGTTATGGCTATAGGCGGTATCTTTTCTATTAGCGACAAACGTTATCGTATGGCTAAAGTAAAAAAGATAAAACGTGTATTCGGTGGTAAAGGTGAAAATGACGCTGAGCAATCTCATGGTCAAGTATCCACTCCATCAAATACCTCAGTGAAAGGAGGCGCATAATGAAAAAAGCACCACTCGTTGCTATTCCATTAGTGTTATTCTCTTTACTGGTCATTTTCCTGTTTAAAGGACTTTTTTCTGACCCCAGAGAGTTAGATTCTCAGGTTCAGGATAAGACGTTACCTGCATTCTCACTGCCAGACCTGATGAAGCCAGAGGTGACCTATACGCCTGAAGATTTAAAGGGCAAGGTAACCATATTAAATGTATGGGGTGTATGGTGCGTGACCTGCGCTGTTGAGATGCCGTACCTAACTCAGCTAAAGAGCGAACAAAACGTTCACATTGTGGGTTTGTATTTTGATCAGGACTTAGACCCAGACTTTGGTACTAAAACACTAAGTCGTGTTCAGCAAGAAGTTACCGATATGCTCAGCCGTTACGGTAACCCTTACGCGTATAATATTTTTGATGTCTATCGCGATACGTCGCTCGACCTTGGAGTAACAGGAGCGCCTGAGCACTTTGTTATCGACGCCGAAGGCATTATTCGCATGCACCACATAGGCGATATTAACGAGCGTGTTTGGAACACCAAAGTTGGCCCGCTATACAACAAGCTGGTGGCAGAAGCGTCTGGCAAAAAGGTAGATGTAGATGCAGTTATGGCCTCAGAGCCTTCATTGTCGAACACGCTTAATGAAAAGAATAATCAGAGCTCCGCAAGTGCACAGGGAGGGGAATAATTATGTTATCGGACACTTCCTCCCACGGTCTCGCGTTCTTTAAAGCCACTATGCTAAGCGTTTTTACGCTGCTGTTTATGCTTAGCGCTTTTTCAGTAAGTGCGGTTGAAGATAAGTTTTCTTTCGACACGCCAGCTCAGCGTGAAAGCTTTTTAAAGCTTACCGCTGAATTACGATGTCCTATGTGTCAAAACCAGAATATTGCTGATAGCGACGCCATGATTGCCCATGACATGCGCCGAAAAGTGTACGCGTTACTAAAGCAAGGCAAAACAGAGCAAGAAGTGATTGATTTTATGAAGTCACGCTATGGCGATTTTGTACATTATCAACCGCCGGTTACGGCTGCGACCTTGTGGCTTTGGGCTGGCCCTGTTTTGTTTATTTTTATTGCCCTAATTTTGGTGATTCGACGCAAATCGGTAACACCACCAGAGGATATGGCCGCTAAGTTAGCTAAAGCAGATGAAATGTTGGAGCGAGAGAAAGAATGAGTTGGTCTGAGTTTTATATTATTGTTTCAGGCTTAATTACGCTTGTTCTACTAATTGTCGCTTTCCCATGGCTGCGTAATAAAAATCACGCAAAACAAGACAGTTTAAGCAATACGCAAATTGTTAAGCAGCGCCTTGCTGAACTTGATCGTGAAGTGCAAGAAGGGCTCATTAGTGAGCATGACAAACGACAAGCCGTTGACGAACTAAAACTAGCGCTGGTAGATGAAAGCGCATTTCAATCTCATAAAACGGGTAATGCAAAACTTCCGCTCGCGATTGGCGCCGTGCTTGCGATAGCCTGCGGAGTGATTGTATATGCGCAGGTAAACCAAATGGGTCGTGTTACCCAGGCGAGCCAAGCCATTGAAGCGTTGCCCGAATTGAGTCAACAGCTTGCCAGCGGTAATGCGAACAACCTGACCCAACAAGACATTGCTAGCCTTGCTCTTGCTATACGCCAGCGTTTGAGAGGAGAGCCCGAAGATGACACGGGATGGATGTATTTTGGCAGATTGATGCTGAGTATTGGTCAAGAAGTACAGGCCATTGAAGCTATTGATAAAGCGGTAAGTTTGGCGCCGTCTAATTCTGCTAATCGCATTACGCTCGCGCAAGCCTTGATGACCACAGGGGATGTAAACAACTTAGAACGAGCACAATCTATCTTATTGGGCTTGCTTAACGACAATCCAGAGAATGATAATCTTGCGCTGATGATGGCGGTGGTCTCTGCTCAACTTGGCGACCTTGAAAATACCCAGCGTTTTTATAAGCAAGTTGAAGGTAAGTTGCCAGCTGATAGCGATATGGCGCAACGTTTAGTGGCGCGTATAAAAGAGCTACAAGGGAATACCAGTGAAATGGCAGCGCTACAAAATACAGGTGCTGAAATTACTGATACACCAACAGCGCAAAATGCCAGTAGCGAAGCGAAAAATACTAGTAGCGAAGCTCAAAGTGATAGCAGCGAAGCACAAACCGGCTTTAATATTACGGTGAATTTATCTGACGACGCTTACATAAAAGCGCCTAAAGATGGTTTCTTGATAGTGTTCGCTCAAGACGCAAACTCTGACAACAAAATGCCCGCTGCTGTAGTTAAACTGCCCATAGATGACTTTCCCGTTTCCGTTACTCTAACCACAGAGAACGCAATGATGCCACAATTCACGCTAGCCACGCTTTCTGATGTGATGGTTACCGCAAGACTATCCAAAGATGGTAATGTGGCAGTTTCAAAAGGCGAATGGCAAGGTAGTGTGAGCGCAAGCGTTACTGCCAACGAAATATCTTCACTAAGCGTTATTATTGATAAGGAATTATAAGTATGGAACTGTCTAAATCACTCGCAGCCGGGTTGATTATTGCCGCAAGTCTTTTAGGTGGCTGTGCGAGTAACCATACTCAAGATCAGGCTCAAGCGTATTCTCAAGACGCTGGGTCGAACCAGGCTGTAGTGGATACTTCAGACCCCCGTGACCCATTAGAGCCAGTTAATCGTGAAATCTGGGATTTTAACTGGGATGTGTTGGATGCCTATATCTTGCGCCCAATAACGGTTACCTACGTGACGGTAATGCCTCAGCCTGCGCGAACTGGTTTGGTGAACATCACGGACAACCTACAAGAGCCTGCGAACTTTTTGAATAATATGTTTCAAGGCAAGGTTGATGATGGCTTAGATAGCTTGGCTCGTTTTTTAATTAACACCACAGTAGGGTTAGTTGGCACGTTTGATGTCGCGTCAAAAATTGGTATTGAGCGTAAACGCGAGCAGTTTGGTGAAACTCTGGCTGTGTGGGGCTTAGATACTGGGCCTTTCTTAATGCTGCCCTTTTTAGGCCCAAGCGATCCGCGAAGCTTCACCGGTGATTATGTTGACGGTTTTGCGTTTCCAATGTCGTTACTCGAAGGGTCTGTAAACTTAGCGCGTATTGGTATTTCGGTACTTGAAACAAGAGCCCAATTACTTGACCAAGAGGCGCAGCTAGAGCAGTCGGTGGACGATTATGCGTTCGTTAAAAATGCTTATTTTGAGAATCTAGAATTTCGCGTTACTGACGGTAAAAGCGGCGATAAAGCCATTGATGATGAGCAGCTAGATGACTTTGCTGATTTTGAAGCAATGTTGGAAGGCAATGACTTTGATAGCTATGAAGAAACGTCGGAAGAAAGTGTTGATGAGCCTACAGATTCAGAAGATACATCAGTTGATGGCAGTGAGAAAGCTAAGCTAAAAGAAAAAGACGCCAAGTCGAAAGACGGTAAATAGAAAAAGAGTAATAAATAAAACGACGTTGGATAAAGTTCGGGGGCAGGGTTTAGTTATTATTATCTAACCTCAACTTCAACGTCACTCTAGCTATAAATGCCCGCACAAAAAAAGCCATGCTCAACAGCATGGCTTTTTAGTTCTAGGTATGTGAACAAGCCTATTGGCAGCGTTCAAACGACAAGCTAATCCTTTGGATAGCCCATCGGGTTTTGTGACTGCCAGTTCCATGTGTCGGCACACATGTCTTCCAAGCCTTTTTCTGCATGCCAGTTAAGCTCTGTAGCAGCTTTTGTTGGGTCGGCATAACAGGCTGCCACATCGCCGCTTCTACGCGGTGCAATCTTATAGGATACGGTTTTACCCGAGCCTTTTTCGAAAGCTTTGATCATTTCGATGACTGAATAGCCCTGACCTGTACCCAGATTGTATTTGTCTAAGCCCATGTTAAGGTTTAAACGATCAAGTGCTTTCAAGTGACCATTGGCAAGGTCAACAACATGGATATAGTCGCGAACGCCTGTGCCATCAACGGTATCGTAGTCGTCACCGAACACGCTTAGCTGCTCTAGCTTACCGGTAGCAACCTGAGAGATATAAGGCATTAAGTTGTTCGGAATACCGTTCGGATCTTCACCGATCTGGCCAGATTCGTGTGCGCCAACGGGATTGAAGTAGCGAAGCAATACAATGTTCCACTCGTTGTCCGATACGTAAAGATCGCTAAGCATATGCTCAACCATAAGCTTCGACATACCATAAGGGTTTGTCGGGTGGCCTGTGGCCATATCTTCACGTAGCGGTAGCGATGCAGGATCGCCGTAAACCGTTGCAGATGAGCTAAACACAATATTCTTTACATCGTGCTTCTGCATAGCTTTACAAAGCGTCAGCGTGCCGTACACGTTGTTTTCATAGTATGAAAGGGGCTTTTGCACAGACTCGCCAACGGCTTTTAAACCCGCAAAGTGAATAACTGCATAAATGTTATGCTCGCTGAATATGTCATCTAACACGGCGGTATCGCGAATGTCGCCCTGCACAAACGTAACCGACTTGCCTGTTAACGCTTCTACACGACGAAGTGATTCAGCACTTGCATTTGCAAGGTTATCCAGCACTACAACACCGTAGTTTTGTTCAAGTAACTGTAAAACTGTGTGACTACCTATATAGCCTGCACCACCAGTGACTAAGATGGTCTTCATGCATTCTCCTTGCTAGACGGTTGCGCAATGTATTTAGCGCAGATGGAATATTGAATAGGTTTTATAACCAATGGATAAATTAAAAATACCACAAAAGCCCACAGTAACGAGGTCCAATTTGACGCGGTTTGAAGAATAAATGCGAATACCGGGACAATGACGAGTAACTTTAGCACATTCAGTAAAGTCTTCTCTGGGACAGATAGCCGCTTTGACGCTTGGTCAAGCAACTTAACGCGCTCTGTCAGTGGAAGACCTTTTAAGGCAGGAATGTCTCTGGTAGAAAAATAAAACTTCATAGGTTTATGAAAAGCCCTTAATAAAAAACCGCCGAAACGTTACGTTGCGGCGGTTATTGTAGGGTAATTGGTCAGCACTTAAAACATGCTAACAATAAATTACGCTTTTTCTTCAATACCCGCTTTTTCCCAGAAACGAGATTTAAAGCTCATTAAACCAATCACAATAGCAATGGCAATGCTAAATAGGGCAATTTGAAGATACAGGTCTGGCATTTGCTCTACGTTTTCAGGGTCGAAGTTGCCTGAAAGTAAGCCAGCAATGATGTTACCGATGGAGTAAGTCAGTACGAATACCCCCATCATTTGCCCTGCGAAACGCTTAGGCGATAGCTTACTTACCGCACTTAGTGCAACAGGGCTTAGGCAAAGCTCACCAACAGTGTGTAAGAAGTAAGTAGTAACAAGCCACATAGGCGCAACTTTAAGACCTTGTGCAGCATATTGAGACGCCATAAACATTACCAAGAAGCCAGACGCCATAATTACGATACCAATGGCACACTTAATGGTGTACGACGGGTCAATCATTCTCTTAGCAAGGTTAATCCAAAGTGCAGCGAAGAAGGGTGACAAAATAATGATAAATAGCGAGTTTGAAAGCTGGAACCATACTGTTGGAATTGCATCCATTCCGAATAGAGAAGTGATAAGCGAACCGCTTTCAAGTACGCGGTCTGTATAGTTCTGTGCGAATAGGTTTAACGAAGACCCCGCTTGCTCAAAACCAGACCAGAAACACGCTGAAGCAACACATACTAAGAACAGCGCCCACATGCGCTTCTTTTCGTTGTCGCTTAATTGACCTTTGAAATAAATAAAACCGAAGTAAAGGAAGAAGATGGCGGTAAATACAACAGCAACTTGTTGAGCAAGGGCAACTGGCTCAATAACAATAGTGCCCATGTGCGCAAGCACAATAACCACAACAGCAAGGGCAACCACAGCCCAAACGCCCATCCAAGCGCGCTGTTTAGCGACACCTTGATACGGGTTTGCAGGAGCAACAGAATCGGACGATAACGAACGGTTGCTAAAGTAATATTGAACTAGACCAATTGCCATACCAATGGCAGCTGCACCAAATGCGTAGTGCCAGCCCCAGTTTTCCTGTAAATAACCGGTAACTAGGTAGGCGATGAGTGAACCTATGTTAATGCCCATGTAATACAGCGCATAGCCACTGTCACGACGGCCGTCGTCGTCGCCATATTGCTGGCCAACCATTGCTGAGATGTTAGGTTTAAGTAAGCCAGTACCTGAAGCAACAAGAATAAGGCCAACAAAGAAGAGGTTTTGCAAGTCTATGGCCAGTACCACGTGGCCTGCGAAGATGATAATACCACCGTACCACACGGCGTTCTTACCACCAATTAGGCGGTCAGCCAACCATCCACCCGGTAGACCTAGAAAATATACCGCACCTGTATAAAGGCCGTAAATAGCGCCAGCGGTTGCAACAGTAAAACCTAACCCTTGGGTTTGTAAGCTTGCTGTCATGAAAAGAACAAGTAGTGCGCGCATACCGTAATAACTCATGCGCTCCCACATTTCTGTAAAGAATAGCGTTCTTAGGCCCCCTGGATGGCCAAAAAAGCTAGTATCGTTAGATGATTTCATAATTATATTTTAATTCCATATTGCTTATGGTTGTTATTGTAGAGCACTTATAAGATAGGCTCTTTGATAGTCGTCCGTAAGGCGGATAGCTTCTTATACTAGAGCTTGCTTAAAGACACAAGATTTGGGCGACAAACTTCATTAAAGCGGTGTCAATCGACTAAGTCTTGAACGACTTAGTCGATTGAATTGTTGGCTCGATGGGCTGAAAAAGGTACTAAAGTTCGCGGATAGTAGCTACTACAATTCTTACGATGCCGTATATAAGTAACAATGAGACACCGAAAAGAACAAGGTTGTAGATAACCGTGGGGTAAGCATTATCATCAGGAAGGGTAGGTGATTCTACGGTTACCAAGTGTTGCAGTTTTTGGTATGCCTCTACGCGCGCGTTTTCTAGTGTAATAAGCGATGACGAGTACGCTTGAATAGCTAATTGAAGCTGAACCTGAAGGTTACTGTATTGCGCCATAAGTTCACTCACTGACAGGGCTTCACTTTCTCCTTCAGCAGTACTAATGCGCTCCTTCTGCTTTTCTACTTCTTTCTGTAGTGCGGCTATTTCACGCTTAATGTTAATCACTTCTGGTGCGACGTTAGACATCATGGTAGACATGGTGCTTAGCTCAGCTTTTTTCTGGGCAAGGGTTGCCTCTAGTGAAAAAGCAATCTGCTGAAACGCTGCACCTTCAGCAGTAGGGTCTAGCACGTTGTATTTAGACTGAAACCCCAGAATTTCTGTTTTTGCTTGTTGAAGTTTTTGCTCAACAATCTCATGTTCACCTTTAGCAAAAGTGAGCTTCGATTTGGCCAAGTTATTGTTGATGTTATTAATAAACTCTTCCGCTTTATCAACAATAGCTTGGTTGATTATTTGGGCGTATTCAGCGTCGAAAGCGCGGGTTCGCAAACTAATTACAGAAGATGCTGAGTCAACGCTAACTTCAATATGGTTGAGGTAAAACTGATAAAAATCTTCTTGCTTATGTGAAGACGGCAAACCACTAAACATATCGGCTTTGTCTGACATGTAATGGTCTCGAAGGCCAATAGTTTCATCGAGATACTTAATCATATCTGCAGACTGAATATACGCTTCTACAAGCTGACTTTCCGTGCCGCCTGATGCACCAGAAACACCAGCTGCCATCAAGAGAGATGAGGGGTCGAAGCTACTGCCGCCATCGCTTGATTTTACAATAAGCTGGCTTTTACTTTCATATTGTGGCGCAGCCCATAAAACAAGGTATAGGGCGTAAAGCACCCATGGAAGAACAAGTAACAGCATTTTGTGTTTGCTGAGAAGGGCATTGAGCTGTGTAAGAGATTTTTCCACTGTGATTTGAACCTATTTAAGTGATTTCTTATTGTCTGCATCCTGCGTATAAACGTCGATGCCTTCTTCGAGATCGTGATAGTAAGTAAGCTTGCCTTCATCAATGATAACGGCAGACGTACAGAATTCGCGAATTTGGTCGAGTTCGTGACTAACCATAATAACGCCGGCCTGCTCACTTTTTTCCTTAAGTGATAAACGCGCTTTTTTTCTGAAAAGCGGATCGCCTACTGATGTCGCTTCATCGATAAGATAAATATCGAAATTAATATTCATGCAGCACGCAAACACCAGTTTGGCGCGCATACCTGAGGAATACGTGCGCACGGGAAGGTCGAAGCGTTTACCTAACTCGGCAAACTCTTGCACTTTTTCTTCGTATTCTGGGAGCGACTTGACGTTATTAATTCTTCCCACGAAACGCGTATTTTCACGGCCGGTCATTTGGGGGTGAACACCTGTTTGCAGAGCCACTGGCCAAGACATAGATTTGTTGGTTAAAACACGACCTCTGTCAGGGTATTCGCTTTTGGCTAGTATCCGAAATAGCGTGGACTTACCCGCCCCATTTTTTCCTAAAATCGCGACGTTATTCTCTGTGGGGAAATCAAAGTTTAGATTTTTAAAAATATACTGAGGTCCCATTTTGCTGGGATAGCTCTTGGTTAAATTTTCAATTTTAATCATCGAGAAAGCACCTTCTTCCACGTGATGTGGTACATCGCAAGGCTTAGAAATAAGAACGCAATAGTAATTTCAATGACAAAATTTAATGAAACGCCTTTTGTCCCGTAAGACTCGAAGCATGCATAGCGAGCGAGCTCATTGAAATGAACGAGCGGATTCCATGTCAGATACGGCCAATATTCTTCGGGTAAGTCTTGAAGGCTGAAAAAAACGCATGAAATAAACATCAGTGGGCGAGTAAGCATTGATTTTATCTTATCCACTTCCGGTACGAATGCGGCAGCGATAGCAAAAATCATCCCGATGGATATCGAAAATACCCATAAAAGTAGAAACAGGAATATTAGAAGTAGTGGGTCATTTACCGTAAACGTTTCGTTCATTAAATAAAGTGCGAGGCTCAGCAAAGCGACTACAACGACCTTAACAGAGAACTCGAGGAAGCCTGCGGTAAGGATTGCTGAAATAGGTTGAACTTGTCTGAACGCATAAAGCGGCTTATTTCTTCGCACAGATGTTGAGACTGATTGTAGGCACGTAGTTAAAGACTGCAGGCCGACCATACCAATCATCATAAACAGAAATAGAGGAATCGAGTGGATATCATCGCCACTGATCAGTCCGCGCAGGTATGAAAGCGCAAAAATAAACGCAAAAGGTTCGAGAAACGCCCAGCCCAAGCCAAATTTATCGTTAAATTTACTTTGAAGCTCACGCAGGAAAAGCGCGAATATCACGCCTCTCCATGCATAGAGCTGATCTTTAAAAGTTACCATGTTTAGTTAGTAGCGACGTTAGCTGCAATAGCAATTTGGTAAACGATTTGAGTAATGTCTTTAACAGCTTGCAGTACCTTGGTATCTATTGCAGGCAGAACGATAATCTGATCCCCTGGCTCAAGCTTGCTTTCGTCACTTGAAAGGAACGAGTCGTTCACGCTTGAAAAAGTAACGTTACCGTTTTTGCGAACAATAAGAATACGTTCGTCTTCAGCGCGTTCAGTGAAACCGCCAGCCCATGCAACGTAGTCCTCGGTAGTTGCATCTGGGTTAAACACTACAGACTGAGGCAGCAATACTTCTCCGCCAACGTGAATCAAGTCAGTCACTTCAGGAATGACGATAGTGTCGTTCGGTTCAAGCAAAATATTAGCTATGTCGCCATTTTCAGATACAACAACACGGCCTTGGGGCTCCACTCTCCTTGCACGAGCAATAAAGTCCGCAACGAGTTGCGCTTCTTGAGCACGGATAGCGCCTTCACCAGTTGAGCTTATCGGTGCGGTATACATGCTTCTCTCAAGACGCTGCAGGCCTTCTTCGATGATTTCCTTTTGTTTTACGGCCACACTTTCTCTAAGTAGATAAATATTTTGTGTATCAGAGAGCGTGGTATCAGCTTCGATATGGTCAAGCACGTCAAGCAAGCGCGCACCTTTATCAACCATAATTTGTGATGCGCCCGCGAAGGCTCCTGCAACATTGATGCGATATATTTGCGGTTCGTGATCTGCAATGTACTCTACCGTATCGCCCGCGCTTAGTTCTAAAGAAGCGAACGCTTTTAAATCTAAGTAACGTGCGAACTGTTTATTATTGCGAACACCCGATACTGAAGCATGAGAAGCGAATTCACCGGGGCGTGCAAAGTAGTTAACTACGCCGCCATTTAATTCTTCATTTAGAAATTCAAAGGTAAAGCTATTACGGGCTCCAGTTTCAACCACAATAGTGTTACCGATTGGGTGCACTAAAATAGTGTCGCCGTCTTTGAAGGATACAGCTGGAAGCTTTCCACTTCTAAAAAAAGCATACAAGTCTGCAGTGGCTACTGTCTTGCCGTTGCGAACGACATCTATTTGCCTAAAACTGCCGCGCTGGAAGTCGATACCGCCTGCACGTTTTAGATAATAAAGTACGCTATCTGAAGCAAGGCCGGCGTATTGACCGGGGCGCAAAACTGGTCCTGATACAAATACAGAGACTGGGGTCGATGTAAGAAGGTTTACGTAAACATTCACATCGTTGGTATACACCTGCCTAATTTTCGCTGTAACTGTTTGGTTTACCGTGCCTGCCGGTGTGTTTGCTACTCGAATAGGACCGATATTAGGAATAAAAATATTGCCTTGGTTGTCAACGGTTACTACGTCTGAAAAATTCACTGCGCCCCAAAGCCAAATACTTATTTTGTCGCCAGGTGCTACTAAGTAATTGTCGTTTAACCCTGAACTGCGTTCGGATTCGAAACCACCAATAAAGAGGTTTGCAGCAAATGGCGGGTTCTCCATAGGCGCTTGTGCTGGAAACACGGTGTCAATTGTGGGTTCACCAGGGAGGTTAACCCCATTTCTTGGTTGGGTTGAGAATTGCCCCATCGTGTTTGCCGAGCTTGATGCGCCTGGTAACGTTCGCTGTGTTGATACGCTCAAAGGAGATACCGACTGAGTCGAAATGCCGCTTTGAGATTGCTGAGCTCTTTCTCGTAGCTGCTGCAGTTGCTCCATGCTTTGAGCAAAAACCGATTGTAACATCATGCTGCCAATGACTGCTGTACATGCTATTTTTGACAGCGCTTTTGTTGTGTTTTTCATATCCATAAACTTCATTGGTTTATTCACCTAGCACGGTCGCTGAAACAACGAGAGGAGATACGACTCTCCACTGTCCATCCCGCTGGCAAGTTGTTAATTTGCGCTGTGCTCCATTTCGAACCGAGCCACTATCTTGTAAAGAAAAGCGGATACATTTATTGCCGGTAGCTGAAATATAGTGCTTAGATGCTTCGTAATCGTAACCATCAAAGCGTATCGTAAAAGATTCCTTTGTATCAAAATAGATATTGGCTTTTGGAATATTTATTGCAAGCTCTTTGTCCGGCGCTAAAGAATATGCAAGGGAAGAGTGCACCAAAGGGATGTCAGCTTCAGTAACTGTAGGTGAGTTAGTGCACCCTGTTGCGCCCACTATTAGTGCGAACGGCAGTATAAAACGTTTGAATTGTTTGAACATTAGCTTTCATATCCATATAGCAATTTGGCGCTAGGATAACATAAGTTTTAAAAAAAGCATGTTTGCTATCGCTTTAGCGCTAGGGTCTGGCGAAGCAAAAAGACCGCTTTTTTACTGGCAAGTTCAAAAGTGTTGAAAAATTTAACTATTCATCGGATTAAAGGGCGTTGCAGTTCGTTAAGTGAACATTAAGGATTATTCAAAATGCCAAAGGCAGTTTGGCGCGTTGAGACGGGTTCTAAATGCATTGTAAGAAATTTTTTTGAAACGTTATTTTTTTTGATTGGGGTGGTTACTTAAACAAATGTTTTATATCATATGGTGGTTTTCTACCCGCACCGTTATAACAAAAAGCCCTCACCGCGTTGGAAGAAATGGAAGTTGTATGTAAATGGAATCAACATTGAGTTTTATAAACAAATTTAAAAGTGCATTGGTTATGTTCGAAAATCCAAATGTTTCGCTGTCCGATGACGAGAGGTTGTGTGTTTTATGCTAGCGTACTTGCAGTTCGTCCCGCTTTTCACTGCATTTTTCGTAGCCCTAATTCTTTTAGTGGTGATGACGCCATTAGCGCATCAGTTCGGTTTAGTTGACCAACCTACCGCGCGTAAACGCCATGCAGGAATCGTCCCGTTAACCGGGGGGGTAGCGATATTCATGGCTGTTCTTGTAGCAAGTGTTGCTACAGATGTATGGATGAAGAATGATCCCCTTTTCTTTACTGCGTCCGCTTTTGTCGTCTTGCTTGGTATGCTTGACGACCGTTTCGATTTGAGTGCTAAAGGGCGCCTTATGTGCCAATTTGGTGTGGCTGCTATCATGGCATGGAGCGCACAAAATTATATTACTTCATTAGGCAACATCTTTGGCACCGGCGAAGTGCTGCTCGACCTCGGCGGGTATTTTTTCACCATCATTTGTGTCGTTGGTGTTATCAACGCATTTAACATGATCGACGGTATTGATGGTCTTGCAGGTGGTATGAGCTTGGTTATATTGCTTACCGTTGCAGGCTTTTTGATATTCACCGGTAATGGCGCGTCGATTATGGAGCCGCTTATTATCGTTGCCGCAATTGTTCCTTTCTTGGCGTTTAATTTGAGTTGGAAAGGTTTCAAAGGAAATAAAATATTCATGGGTGACGCGGGTAGCATGTTTGTTGGTCTTACGATAGTGTGGCTGCTTGTTGATCATACCCAGGGGGACACTGCTGCGTTTAGGCCTATAACGGCGGTGTGGCTGGTAGGGCTCCCTCTAATGGACATGGCGGCAATTATGTATCGCCGTGCTCGAAAGGGGCAATCAATGTTAAAGCCAGACAGGCAGCACCTTCACAATATATTTATGCGGGCCGGACTAAGTAGTAGGAAATCATTGGTCGCTATACTATGCCTTGGTGCGTGTTACTGCTTGATTGGTATTTTAGGTGAAGTATATCAAGTGCCAGAAGCTGTAATGTTTTATGGCTTTATTGGTCTTTTGATTATTTACAGTTTAGTAATCCAACATATATGGAGCGTCCTTCGCTTTATCAAGCGGTTCTCGACGTAAATTTGGTGAGCCCCATAGCAGGTTACGCGAAATAGTTGTAACATACCTTCCTAAATAAAGGCGCGTAAGAGCGCTTTTATTTTCTCTGTTTCTTTTAGGCTGGTAAAAATATTCTTGATAAATCAATTCTCTATTCTTCACAACGAAAATAAAAAAAAGCACGTTGAATCGATTGTCGCAATGGCGGTTTATCAAGCAGACAACGCTAGGTGGCTCAAAGAGGCTATCGAAAGTATAACTAGCCAAAGTTATACAGACTTTCTTTTTGTTATTGTTATTGATGGGTCTGTGCCAGACTCAATTATCAAAGTGCTTGAAGGTGCCGCTAGAAATGATGAGAGGGTTGTTCTAGGGCAAAATAGCCACAATATTGGGCTCGCAAGCAGTATGAATTCTGTCATCGATTTCGGTTTAGCGTTTAATCCGTCCTTTTTTGTTCGAATGGACGCAGACGATATCTCTGAAGAATACCGACTTTTGCGTCAAATCACTTATCTTAAAAAGCACAGTAATATTTCCGTATTAGGATCAGCGCTGACTGAAATCAACGAAAGCGGCAATAAGGTGGGAGCACGTGTAATGCCGGCATCTCACAAGCAGATCATACGCATATTACCAAGGCGTTGTTCTCTCAATCACCCTACCGTAGTTATTCGGTACAATGTGTTTCTTGATGGGCACAGATACAATGGTGACTTACTTAACACTCAAGACTATTTTTTCTGGATTACTCTTGCTTCACAAGGGTATATTTTCAGGAATTTAAAGGACCGTTTGTTAAAATTTAGGAGAGTGAATAACTTCTATAAGCGCCGGGGACTGAGCAAGTCTCTCAATGAATTCAAAGCGCGAATATACGCGATAACCAAGCTAAAGCAATATTCTCCTTATAATTTTTTCTATGCATGCGGTGTATTGTCGTTGCGTTTAATGCCCGGTAAAGTTGTTAAACTAGCGTATAAACTCGACCGTCACTTACTAGAGAGGTTTAGTAAGCATTGAAAACAGGCGTTGTCGTAATACTCTATAATCCGGATTTTAGTCACGTTGCTGAGATCATTAGGGCTTTCAGTGCGCCTGAGTGGGATTTAGTGTTCGTTGATAACACGCCAAGCGCTGACGACCGCCTTAGTGATCCTCGTTTCGAATACATTCATTGTGGTACCAATGTGGGCATTGCTAAAGCCCAAAATATTGGCCTGAAAACGCTTTTTGATAGAGGCGTTGAATATGCGTTTTTACTAGACCAAGATAGTCTATTTACGCCCACTATTGCCGTTGAGTTATTGCATCAGTATAGAACTTTGGAGGAAAGCTCTTCCATTGCTGCCATAGGTCCTTCTATTTACTGTCAATTTTCAGATTGCGTTGACCAAGGTGTTTTACAAAAAGGCAAAAAAATCTCTGAGAGCTTAAAAGAAGTAAAACAAATAATAGCTTCAGGCATGCTTCTTTCTCGCCACGCTTTTGACCGAGTAGGAGAAAAAGAGAATGGCCTATTTATTGACGGCGTCGATCACGAATGGTGCTGGCGTGCACGAGCCAAGGGCATGACTATTTATCAGTCGCTTAGCGCCTGTATGCCTCATCGACAGGGAGATGACAGAGTCAAGGTGTGTGGAATTACCTTTAAGCAAGGGGCACCCACTAGGCTCTACTACCAATTTCGGAATGTATTAATTCTAGCAAGACGTCGTTATGTTCCACTTTATTGGAAGCTTCGTCATGTTTGTGCAATACCAGTAAGGTACATTGTTAATCGATTTTGTTTTGGTCAGGGACATGAGAGAGGCAAATACATGCGTTTAGGGCTCAAAGATGGTCTCAAACATCGCAGTGGCTCGATCCAACCCGATAAATTCGTAAAATAGCGTCGGTATTTGGCAACGTGTCGCTAGTTAACGAGTAGATACAGTGAAAAATTTTCGCGTGACCCTTTCACTAATTTGGTGCATTAGATATTATTTATCCCAAATTTTGTGCGTTTAACGGTGATTGAAAGCTGTAATGCCCATTTTCAAGACATTAATGCTCTAAAAGGGTAATTGGAACATCGATTGCATTACTCTTGATAACAACATTGAATATAACCAGCTTAAGGAAGAAATGACGACGAGATGTCGACTTGAGCGTGTAATTAGGATTTTAAGAAGGATATTAACTAATGAGTCAGGTTAAAAAAGCGGTGATCCCTGTAGCAGGTCTAGGGACCAGAATGCTTCCAGCAACAAAAGCCATCCCTAAAGAGATGTTACCAGTGGTTGATAAGCCGCTCATTCAATATGTAGTAAGTGAGTGTGTTGCTGCAGGGCTAAAAGAAATTATCCTAGTAACACACGCGAGTAAAAACAGCATTGAAAACCACTTTGACACCTCTTTTGAGCTAGAAGCCACGCTAGAAAAACGTGTTAAACGCCAACTGCTAGAAGAAGTTCAGTCAATCTGCCCTAAAGATGTAACTATCATGCATATTCGTCAGGGTGTTGCTAATGGGTTGGGACACGCTGTGTTGTGCGCGCGCCCATTAATTGGCGATGCGCCATTTGCGGTAGTGCTACCTGACGTAATCATTGATGATGCAGCAAGTAATCCTAAGAAGGATAACCTTGCAGACATGGTGGCCAAATTTAACACCAGCCGAGTAAGCCAGGTTATGGTAGAGCAGGTGCCAGACGAAGATATTTCTAAATTCGGTATCGCAGATCTAGACGGCGCGGCTATTGCCCCAGGAGAGTCAGCGAAGATACACAAGATGGTAGAGAAGCCGCCTCGCGACGAAGCACCTTCTGACCTTGCTGTGGTAGGCCGATACGTTCTGTCAGAAAAAGTCTGGGATCTTTTAGAGTTCACGCCTCCAGGAGCGGGCGGTGAAGTTCAGCTGACTGATGCTATTGATGCATTGATGAAACTTGAACAGGTTGATGCTTACTACATGAAAGGTAAGAGTCACGACTGTGGCAGTAAGTTAGGTTACATGAAAGCTAACGTTGAATACGCGTTACGTCACCCGTCGTTAGGCGACGAATTTAAAGAGTACTTAGCTTCTGTTTTAAAATAGTTTTATTAGAGTTTGTTGTCCGGCACTATATATCAAGATAAAACAGTCTAGTGCAATCAAATAGCTTAAAACGATAAAAAATGCGCCTTTACGGCGCATTTTTTATGCTGGGAGCCAGCGTACCGCTCATTCGTTTTATCTCGTCTATCTTACCTGTACATAGCCTTCAATTTTGTTAAGCATTTTTTCGCCAATACCTTTGACTTGGGTTAGCTGAGCAACTTCAAGAAACGGTCCCACTTCTTCTCGATATTTAACAATTGCTTTCGCTTTAGATTTTCCAACGCCGGGTAGGGTGATCAATTGCTCTACGGTCGCTGAGTTTAAATCGATACGTTGTTGCTGGTCTGTACCTTGATTAAACGGAGCATTGTCGCTATTCGCCTCTTGAGCACAAACCGCTGGCGCTTGAATGGCTAGTGCAGATAGTACGAGTAAACCTGAGATTAATTTTTTCATCATCTTTCCTTGTATGTGGCTAAACGCGCCATAAACGTTATCGGCGCTGCAATTTAGCTAATTGAGATTAAAAGGTGTACCTGAAGCACACAGATTTTCTAATTCTTGACAATAAATAGGCTAAGTCGAGACGGCATACGTCTCACTTAATCACCTAGTTACAAAATTCGTCGTACTTCAGCGTGTACACATAAGATGATAAAGGCGGGTTGAAAAAGTGGTAGTCCAGTTTTAGTACAGTTTTTATTAAAAAAAAGCGGGGAAATAAATAAAAAAACGGGCTAAAAAGCCCGTTTTGAATTAATGGTTGGGTTAACGCATATGAAGCCTATAGGCGGTCAAGAAGCGCTTGTGTGAATTCTGTTGTACCAGCCTCACCACCAAGGTCACGAGTTGTGCGGTCGCCAGATTCGATCACATCTTTCAGTGCTGCGCGAATTTTCTCTGCTTTATCGCCCATATTTAGGTACTCAAGCATTTGTGCCGCGGCCAAGATTACTGACGTCGGGTTAGCTAGGTTCTTACCTGCGATGTCTGGTGCAGAGCCGTGAACCGCTTCAAAGATTGCACAATCTTCACCGATGTTCGCGCCAGGTGCCATACCAAGACCACCGACAAGACCGGCACACAGGTCAGATAGGATGTCACCGAAAAGATTCGTTGTAACAATAACGTCAAACTGGTGCGGATTCATAACAAGCTGCATACAACAGTTATCAACAATCATTTCCGCTGATTCGATGTCTGGGTAACGCTCACCAACTTCACGGGCAACTTTTAGGAATAAGCCTGAAGTTGATTTAAGAATGTTAGCTTTATGAACTGCAGTGACTTTCTTGCGGCCTTCGCGACGGGCAAGTTCGTAAGCAAAAGTTACGATTTTTTCAGCGCCGTCACGAGTAATCTTACTCATTGCTTCAGCTTCATTACCGTCTTCTGAAACAACTTGGCCAAGACCAGAATACATACCCTGCGTGTTTTCACGAACGGTAATGATGTCGATATCTTCGTAACGTGCCTTAGTGCCTTTGAAAGACATTACTGGACGAAGGTTTGCGTACAGCTTGAACTGCTTACGAAGACTTACGTTGATAGATGTGAAGCCTTCACCAACGGGGGTGGTTAAAGGGCCTTTTAGGGCAACTTTGTTTTTAGCGATCAGGTCTAATGTTTCTTGAGGTAGTAGCTCGCCATGTTCTTCCAGTGCAACTAAGCCCGCATCGGCATAGTCATAGGCAAAGTCACAGCCAACCTTATCTAGAATTTTTGTGGTTGCATCGATAATGTCCGGGCCAATGCCGTCACCGCGAATGACTGTAATACGTTGCTGAGTCATGTGGAGGGATCCTCTGGTAATTCTGTTGTCAAAATCGTTAGGTTTATTCAATTTTTAGCGTGACGCTTAAAGCGCCAAATTCTGCCTGCTTACTTATTATAATGGAAAATGTAGGGAAAAAGGGTAAAGCACTGCAAAAGTTGCCGTATTTTATATGATAGCCGGCGCAAGTTATAGCCATTCGTAAAGATTAATTGAAGCGGGTAGGGATAAATATTGATATCTGGGAGTAATGCGGCTGATAAAGGTCCAAAAGCGCTAAACGGCCAGGGGGCAAAAAAGCAAGTGTCCATTGCATTCGAGTGCTGCAGATATATCTTCGCGCTTGATACCAAGAATATTTAAAAGCGTTCTTACCTTTATATCTTGAAGGAGAGAGTAAATATTTTGATCAAACAAACAGGCTTTTGCCAGTGCAAAGCTTAACACCATAATCGCTTGTTCTTTTTGGATTGATTTTGGAACGTCAGAGCTCAACTTCCCGCATTGGTGTATAACAGCACGCCATGTCGAGCTCTGATGCCAACTTCCGGCAAGTTCAGAAGCTATTGCGAGCCATGTCGTGTCGGTTTTTACCTTAAATGTGTTATTGATTGAAACGGTTTTGGTTAGGTCGACAGGCAAGGACTGAGACACCTTAAAGCCGGGTAGTGTGAACAGCGGTGTGCAAATAAACGTCATTGTTAATGCCGCTGACTGTGGCGTAAATTTTGAATCTGCAACTTGAGCAAAATGACTTGCAAATGAACACGCAAGAAGCGTGATTTGTTTGCACATTCCCATCAAAGGGAATTGATTTTGCGTAAGCCGTTCTAACAGAGCAGACTGGATGAGCATATCGCCCACGCGCTCTATACCATACGTTAGCACCGCCTGTTTTATGCTCTTAACTGGCAACTGTAATCTGTTGTCCTGGCTCGCAGTGTGGATTAAAAAGTGATTAAAAGTGGGCACTTTTTGAATCTTTTCACACAACTCATCAATAACAACATCTCGCTTCTGCAACTCATCAATAATAGTAATGAGGGCTTTTGGTGGGTGTTGTATTGCAAATGTGGACGGTAGAAATGGTGATCCGCCTTGGTTTGCCCTGGCGTGGGCCGTGTCTGTGTACAGCGCAACAAAGTGTTCAAAAGGTAGCGAGAGAGAAACGGGAGCGCGAATAGACGATAAAGGTAGCCACTTACCATCTTCATCATCCTTACTCAGCATGAAAACAAATCCATGATTTTGCTGAATATCTACCAAAGCGCCCGGTACGCCTTCAGCATAAACTTTTGCGCCGGGAAGTAAGCCGTTGAAAAGAGGGATGAGATGGGATAAATGATGTCTATGGTGCGCGGGTAGGCGAACTGCTACGCGTGAGAACACTATTTTGTAGTCAGCTTTCTTCTTTCCATTGGCGAAAACACCTGCCAGAAGACAAAGTCTTTGCGCTAAATTGAGCCGGTTGTCGGCGATATATTGACTTTGCTTTTCACTCCGGAACGCTTTTTGTAACTTTATCGTATCTAACCAAACAGCCAGATTGTGCTTACGCAAAAAGCGAAGTACATCTGGTATCGTATCGCGGGGCGTGTTGCCATCTGCCAGCCAAAGGGTGGCGAGCATAGATGCGAGAACGTGCTGTAAATAATGCTCGTTAAATCGACACAACTTACCGAATAGTGCGAGTAATAAAAGTTGCTGTGTGCCTTTAGGCAAGTCATTATCGATGTGAAGGGTGGCTGCAGCTAGCGCTGGATTGGCGTTAACCAACGTTAATATTCGCTTTGCGTTTTTTAGCCAATGATTAATACGCTGCTCGACCGATAAATCAGCCTCGCCTACATGTATAAGGCGCTTAAGTGTGGAAATGATGCCGGTCAATCTCCATCCTTCTTAACTTTTTTGGTAGCTAGAGTAAGCCCCTTCACCCCAAGCGATAAGTTTATCGTTTTCGAAAAGTAATGGCGTGCACTCATCTTGTGTTGTTAATCCGTCCGCCCGCACATGTTGGGTTCTAAAAAACATAACCTGAATTGCAGTAGCACCTTGTCGCTTGGCTTCTGTAATATCAGGCGAGCCTAGCAAAGCAAGTACCTCTTCTCGGGTACTACCTAACTTCAATTTTGTGATTTGAACGCGGTTGTATTCTTCACGGTCCTTCCAATCCATATTTTCAGGTTTATCGGGATAAAAAGCGATAACCATAAAAACAAACACCGCATATAAAGCGACGCCAGCTAAAATTAGACGAATAACCTTGGTATTCATGACCGTTACTTCTCGTTTTCTATACTCAAATGTTAGTGAGGGATATCAATGTCAAAAGCATGAGCATTAGAAAAAGGAAGCTCGTTGCATGTAACATTTTTTCGTTTAAATACACTCTTGGTAAGTGTACCTTAAAATGCCTATTAAACATAAGTAGTAAACGTAAGCAAATGCGTCGCCAATAATTCGGCTTTTTTTAGCTGTTTTTCACAACATAGCAAGGTTCGTAAGCACTACCTGGAAGCTTCATTCGATGTTGCTTTACAAACGACTCGAGTAGCGTATCAACCTTCTCCATCAGTGTACTATCACCGGTGAGCTCAAACGGACCATGTTTTTTGATTTGAGCAATGCCTTCTGCTTTTACGTTACCCGCAACAATGCCTGAAAACGCTTTGCGCAAATTGGCCGCTAGATCACTTTTACTTTGATCTAAGTGCAGTTGAAGGTCGGCCATACTCTCATGCGTTGGAATAAAGGGCTGTTGAAAGTCTTGTTCAATTTTTAATGACCAATTAAAGCTGAATGCGTCACCCATCGCACCTCTGAATTTCTTCACTTTTTCAAGGTGTTTATTCATGGTGCGTGCTACTTCTTCTGGGTCATCTACAATGATTTGATATTTTGATTGTGCTTCTGGACCCAGTGTTGCACCAACAAAAGTGTCTATGGCTTCAAAGTATTCTTCGCTACCAGCAGGCCCTGTTAGAATGAAAGGAAAAGGTTGCTGCGCATTGCGTTCATTCATCAAAATGCCAAGTAGATAAAGTAATTCTTCGGCAGTGCCTACACCGCCAGGAAACACGATAATGCCATGTCCTAGTCTTACAAACGCCTCTAAACGCTTTTCAATATCAGGCATGATAATGAGCTCGTTGACAATGGCATTGGGCGGCTCGGCGGCAATAATACTCGGCTCAGAAATGCCAATGTAACGGCCTGTCTTGTGGCGTTGCTTTGCATGGCCAATGGTAGCGCCTTTCATCGGGCCCTTCATCGCGCCAGGTCCACATCCTGTGCAAATATTCATGTCGCGCAAGCCGAGCTGATAGCCCACTTCTTTCGTGTATTTGTACTCAACTTGATTAATGGAATGGCCGCCCCAGCAGACAATGGTGTTTACGCCATTGTTCCCTTCAAGCGCTTTAGCGTGGCGTAGCATGTCAAACACCATGTCTGTGATGTCGTTACCTTCAGCCGGTGCGGTTTGATGAAGAAATGCGTACTTGTTACCCATATAAAGTAGGTCGCGAAGGACCGCAAATAGATGTTCGTGCACACCACGAACGAGTTTTTCGTCAACGAAAGCCACTTCAGGAGGGTTCACGAGTTCTATTTTTACGCCTCGTTCACGACGAATGAGTTTTATTTCAAAATTTTCATAAGGAGCAAAAAGTGCTTCGAAATTGTCTTCGTCAACGCCGCTGTTCAATACTGCAAGGCAACAGTTTCTGAACATAGCAAAGAGCTCGCTGTTAGTGGCGTCTTGAAGGCGAGAAACTTCTACTTGTGATAGCTGGCTCATCCAGCCAACAGGGTTAAGCTGCACTTTCTTCATATTTTTACTTCCTATAAGTCAGTGCTTAAATCAGTGACTACGAGGTTGCGGCCGTTCCGTTTTGCTTTATAGAGATACTCATCGGCGCGTTCAAACACAGTTTCGGTAGTGTCATTGTCATTGAAACAGGTTGCGCCAAAAGATGCGGTGATTTTTACTTTTTCTTGCTTGAATTTAAACGGCATTGCAGCAAGTTTAGTTCTAACTTCATTAAGCTTTTCATCTATATCTGCCATCTGCGCCTGAGGCAGTAGCATTACAAACTCTTCTCCTCCCCACCTGGCAATAAAATCATTTTCGGACAAACTTTGTTTTAAGAATTTACTTACTACCTGAAGGGTTTTATCGCCTGCTGCGTGCCCGAATCTATCGTTGATTGACTTAAAATGATCAATATCCACAACGGCAACCGCAAGCAAGTCACCATTTTCTTTAAACTTGGTGAAAGCGGCTTCTAGTCTCTCATTATACGCCTGCCTGTTTGGAAGCCGAGTGAGCGGGTCGGTGCGGCTTTGCATTGCTTGTTCGGCTAGCTTCTTTTTATAGACGCTGGTTTGCTGCTGAAGTGTATATATTCGCGATTGCATAGAGGAGAGCAGTGCCATTAGCGCTTCTTGACCTTGCTGGTCGTTGCTTTGCTGCTCGCTTAACGTAGTCACAAGCTTTTCTACGCGAAACTGTGTCTGCTCTTTAAGTGCTTCTAGAGAACTGCTTTCCGATACGGCTTCTTCGATGTGAATAATGTCACGTTTAAGTTGCTCATTACCAGCTTGGCGCTGCTCGAACTGGGCTTGGCTACCTTGGATAGTATTGCTGACGTCGCTACTCACTTCACCTAATGAACGGTGCAGACTCTGAATCACTTTTCCTGTTAAGCTCGCCTCTGACATAGCGTCTTGAACGATCATGCGCAAAATTACAACGCAGCTTTTAAGCAGCTGGTCTTCATCCATGCCTTCATCAAGACGTTGCTTTATATCATTGAGTTGCTGATCGTTAGGTTTTTTTTGCGCATAAGAAGCAATAAGGTGATTGAGCTCAACCAAAATAGAACGGTAGTGAGGGTTATCATCTTTAATCGAACGAGCCGATGTGCTTTCATTGTTAGTGGACTTAGTTTCTGTAATTTCAGATGGCTCAAGTCCAACCATTTCCTTGTTGAGCGCAATGCGGTGAAGCGCAATGGCTTTTGAATAGAGTTTGTAAATACTGAAGATATCACCTACAGGTTGATTTAGCTTAATCAATTCCTGTGTGGTTAACCCTTTTAATTCAGTATCTTCAAATACTATTTTCTGTAGTTGTTTCATTGCATCTTCTAGCGATGAAACAGTATCAACACTGTATTTTCTGAGCGTTATTTCTTGATGCTGAAGTGATTTGTTGAGTTTCTCTATGCTCACAGCGGCAAGACTAAAATTAGGTGTGCCAGAAAGGTGGCCTCGTAACACCTTAAGTTCAGTATCGATCTTATCCGAGAAGCCCTCATAAAATGCTGAGAGTTTCACAATAAACTGACAAAGAAGCGCGTTATTTTGTTTTAGGGTTTGTAGTTGTTTTGCTTCCATAATCTCGTCTTTGTTTTAATTCGCTATTACTGCCGCGGCTTAGGTAGCGTTGGTCGGTACTTCACCGTTATATTACTGACGTGCTTGACGATGATTAGCATAAGGCGCTTCGTAATTTGAACGGAAAGGATTGATATCTAAACCTCCTCGTCGTGTGTAACGCGCACAAACGGTTAACTTATCTGGCTGACAATGCTGCATGATGTCGTTGTAAATGCGCTCAACGCATTGCTCATGAAACTCGTTATGTTGCCTAAAGCTAATTAGATATTTCAAAAGCCCTTCGTGTTCAATGGCTTTTCCTTCATACCTAATTTGAATACTAGCCCAATCTGGCTGACTTGTGATTAAACAATTAGATTTAAGTAAATGAGAAACGAGCGTCTCTTGAACTCCTGCTTCACTTTTCGCAACAGTCAAATATTGAGTATTAGGTGAATATTGATCGATTTCTACATCCAGACTATCTAACAAGGTTCCGTTAAATTCTTGGAATTGTAGCGAAGAAAACTGCTCTGGAAGGATTAGCTTTACCTTAACAGGCTCTCCAGCGCACGCTGATAAGTCGGCTTGTAGTACTTGTTGTACGTCTTCTGCCGAAGCAAACTTTGTTTGATTGAAGCTATTCAAATACAGTTTGAACGATTTTGATTCAATTAGATTCTTCGAGGTAATAGGGACATGGCACTCTAAAATTGCCACATTAGGTTTACCCTTGAGATTAAGCCAAGACAGCTCGTATCCCGTCCAGGTATCTATGCCATCAAAAGGTAAACCTGAGCCGGCCAAGTTTAACGTATCACGACTTAAACTGCGCGGCACGCCTTGCAACAAGCCAGGGTTATATTCAAATTCATAGTCAACCTGTTTACCCAAGGAGAGGTCATCAGGTGCAGAGATAGTAATTTTTTGAGGTGAGTTGTCCGTCGACATAAGAACCTTTTATGCATCTACGCGGGATTTAAATTGTTGAACTGCACAGCGACCCACAGTCTTACAGCACAGTAGAATTAACCCCAGTATTGACTTAACTGTTTAGTTGTATAGTGTACCCCAAAAATACGCAGGTAACGTCATAATGGCTCTAACAATTTCAGCACAATTAGATAAATTTGTATCATCTTATGTCGAACAGGCCGAGGGCGAGGGACTCAAGATAGCATTTGATAGCGAGTGGTCCTCGCCGTGCTATGAGAGGACGGCGCAAGACGGTGAACTTGTAAGATGGTCTCCTACGCTTCAATCGCCTGTGCAGTCTTTCAGTAATGTTGAAGAGGCATTATCGCTAAAGCTAAATCCTGACTACTGCGAGTATTTTACTCGTTACTACAGCGATAATTTAAAGGCTAACGCCCCGCAAGGTCGCTGTGAATTGCTTCAAGTTTTCAATTCCGAAGATTTCGAGCGACTTCAGCAAAACTTGATTGGGCATTTGTTGATGAAGCAAAGACTTAGGCAAGCGCCAACATTGTTTTTTGGTTTAACTGACGAAGAAGATTTTATTTTAACCGTTGTCAACGAAAGTGGCGAAGTGGCACTCGAGCAGGTTGGCAGAGAGCCTGCCAAAATTCTTGCGCCATCTCTTGCGGTGTTTATTGAGCAACTTACACCTGCTATATGACGTTAACGCTTTGACTGACGTCAATCAGACCTAAAATTACCGGCCTGCAAGACTAAAAGCTATTGGGCGTTAATAATTTGATGTAGCGCCCGCTTCAACTCCGCCACTTCTTTTTCTAAGGTCTCTATCCGTGTATGCAAATTGCTCGACTCATCAGTTGTGGCGACAGGGTTTTGTTGCGATACGTTTTCTTCGTTAGATACCTCTAGCTTAGGTTTGTGTGCGTTAAATCGCTTAATCGCTTCAATAGCTTCGGTTACCGATACCTTAAAGGGTGCTTTTGCACGTAAAATGCCTACGGACGGTGTTTTTCCTTCTTTATGCATTTGAAGGCACAAAACGTGAAGTTGCTGCAGGTTAGCGTTACTCATAATACGAAAATGGTTCAAAGTCGTGAATAGTAGCAGTGTAGCCTGTCTACGTAGTCAATTTCACTAATAAGTTACTGATTTCACTATTTTTTAAAGTCTTCTTAGAATGGTTTCATTAAAATTATCATAAAAATCAATGGTTTAATTTTTGGCCTTAATCTTGTTTATCAATCATAAATTACATTATCACGCATAAACGCAGTGGTTCTAACGTTAGCGTATTTATGTCTATTCAGTGTCGGTTCACAAAGTAGGCGTAGTATCGAATAAAAACAACACACATAATTAAGGAATTCACATGAAAACGGTTCTTCTTTCAGTCGCTTTGGCATCTTCAGTTTTGCTTTCAGGTTGTGTCGTATCAGTAGGTGGCGGTTCAGATAGTCACTATGGTGCTGATTGGGAAGACAGAGAGTTTAACAATCGTAAACACATTGCGAATCTTGAAACAGGGACAACTTACGAAAGTGTATTGAGAAAAATGGGCGTTGCGGATTTCAACGAACTATTCGAAAAGCAAGACGGCACATATCGCGTACTTTACTACCGAACTCAAAAAACGATGGGCGATGGTATCACCACAAAAGATGAGTGTACGCCGTTGGTTTTCAGAAATGGAAACTTAGTAGGCTGGGGTGACAGTGCTTACAGCTTAATGCACTAATAAATCGTCAGTTGGTAATTGATACGAAAGTAGGTATTACTTACTATTTTTAAATGTTAATAAAAAGTTAACATGTAGGGGGTTTTCGCGTAGGCTAAAGTTTGAACAGTTTAAGTGGGTGGTTGGCGCAATGATAAAAGTTGTGCGGTAGTGTCCACTTCTCCCATTTTGTTTAAGTGGGTAAAAGCAGTTGTATAACTTTGCGTACAAGGATCCCCTGATGAATACTGATGCTATTAATAATGCAATAGCCCCCTTGCAAGACACGGTTAAAGCCATCTATCTATCTGTAGATGATCTCAAAGTTGCCGCCTCTATTCTTTACAATGCGTACGTAGATGACCCATTGTTCATTGACATTTTCCAAGCAGAAAAAGAAGGTTATGAAAGCCGTCTACGGTCAGCTATCCGTGAAGAGCTCAATGCATTTTGGGTTGCAGAGCAGCCTATGATTGGCTTGTTCGATGATGAGCGGCTTATTGCCGTTGCATGCTTGACCGCGCCCGATGCAGCATTTGGTTCAGGGCGTTACTGGCACTGGAGACTGCGGATGCTTTTGACGGCAGGTTTGTTCGGTACAAAGCAAATGCTAGAGAAAGAAGAAAAAGTGCGAGCATTAGTTCCCGCCGATAATTTCCACATGTTGAGTTTCATCGCAGTACATCCAGATTATCAACATCATGGGCTTGGGCATATATTACTTGGCGCAATTGATAGCGTGATAGAGGAAGATGACAAAAGTGAGGGTGTTTCGGTATTCGTGACCATAGAAAAACATCGGGCTTTCTTTAACGATGACAATTATCAGGTTGTAGGACAACTAAGCCTTTCTCATGTGAACGGTGAGGTAATGTTCAGACTAAAGTGATGCTTTTTTATTCGATGTGATACTCCTACCAAAACCTCAACAGTTGCAGTTCCGATCTTTACACCAAATTTACTACAGCGTTTGTAAGACATTTCTTACAAACGCTGTGAGTGATCTTACCTAAATGATGAACGATTAATTTATACTAAAGTATAAAGTCATTGATTATATTGAAGTTTTTAAAAATTAGTCAAAAGTCGTACAAGAATCTTTCTTAAATCTCTGTAATTCAATATGGCGGTAATAATTGGAAGGGATACTATGAACATGTCACAAGGAAACACGACGAGTCACGGATTGAGTCAAGGATCATCAACGGAATAAGTTAGGACAACTTAAGGATGAGACTCTCACAAGGCAGTGGGGAAAGGGAAAGGAAAGCAGATAGGACACTGCATTAACAGGATGTTAGAAACGGATTTTAAAGGATATAAAGGGATTCAGGGACGTAAAATGTGAAAGGACTTCGCATACAGGATGTAGCAGGGAAAAATGGACGAGAGCTAGCAAGGAGCTAGAGGCAAGGAGCCAACGGCAGGATAGCCATCAAGGAATTTCTAGTTTGCATGGACGAGCAAACCAAGGACGAAAGAAGGACATGCTAAGGGATTGGCAAAGCTGTAGCAGGATGTGCAGCAAATAATGGAACGAGGGAAGGGAACGTCAGCGGAGTCTGATAAGGACAGCCTCAGGAAGAGGAACACTGTATGAAGGATGTACAGTAAGTTAGGATAAAAGGAAAGGGACCTACGCATGGATGTGTAGCTCGCACAGGAAGGCGCGAGAGTAGATGGAAAGGGGCGTATACGGATTTTAATCGGGAAGATTTTAGTCGCAAAGGATCGCGGAGAAGGATACTCAAAATTCCAGGAAAAAGGGGAGCCGCTAGGTTCCCCTTTTTTTTTGCGTTATCTATTACCAATCCGTATGCACTTGTTATGTAAAACCTGACCTGAATGGTGAATTAAGAACCGACCATACTCTTTGGCATAGAAGCTTAAACCCTATGCGGCGGCACCTCTGTTCGCATAACCCTTACACCTATCAATTCAACTTCCCCAGTATATCGATCCTCGCCATTACTCGAGAACTCAAAGTTGAATACACTGTGCCAGTCAGGCTTTCCGTATTTGAATGAAAATCGTGTTTTAGCTCTCGCCACACTCAGCAATTGTAAACCGTGTTTATCGCAGTATTGCTTAAGGTAAGTGTTTGTTTGCTCAGAAATAGCCCGTATGCGCCAAAACTGATAGCCAGTAAACCCAATAACTAGCCATACCACTAACTCGAGTAACGTCATTTACTTTCTCGCTTGTACAAACAATTGTTGAAATGCATTACTGAGGATCTGTGAGTTAGCATTGGAGTGCAGAAGTGTTAGCACTTGTCTACGCAATTTAGGGACCTGTACTAAGTCTGAAAAGAACCCTGCGAATAAGGCCCCTTTATGACCCTCTTTTTCATCAACGGTTGCCGCCTGCTCTAAAAAGGCAGTAAGCAATAGCGGTTCCATTTGCTCGAAATGGCGTGCTGCAATAACGCTTAAAATATCAAGTCTCTGTGACTTTTCGCTTTTTAATAATTCGAGGAGTTTATTATTGATGTCCGGGTTAAAAGTTCCTTCTGACGAGCCGCGCAGTGCCGCTAAATTGACCTCATCATCTTTGTCTATTTCAATTAAATACGCCGCCAATAAATTTTCAGGCAGAGAAACACTTTCGCTCATTTCCATCAAGGTGTTGAGAAAAACCGCAGAGTAGAGTGATGCATTGGTTTCAATTGCACGTGCTAACACGTCTCGTTTGTGATGAGCACCAAAACCATGTACAAAGTCAGCCACGCTTTGCATTGATATTTGCTGCCAGTCAACCAGTTGTGGGGCTTGAATGTAGGCCTCAACTTTCTGCGCCTCTTCGCTTAAAGGCTGGTTTAGGGTGCATTTAACCAATGCGTTAAACTGCGCAAGCTGCGATTGATTGGGAACAAACGAATAAGGATTGTCAGGCAAAGTTTGCGCGTTTTCAGTATCTTCAGCAACAGACTGACCTAGTGCATCAATAATAATCTCTAGAAAATGATTCCTTGCAGCGGCAACCACTAAGCCTTGCTCATCAAGCGGCAGTTTCACAAACCAAATATAGTGTTGCGTAGAGGCATTTTTATTCCAAAAGACGATACCGAACCACGCATGCTGCTGACGAGGGTAGGGCGCGTACGCACTGCCGCTTTCTATTTCTAGAAAAGTCTGACTATCTGTGGGTTCAAGGCGACGACCCAAATCAAAAACCTGGTATTCAGTGCCTGCATGTAACAAAAACTCGCTGATAGAATTAATACTGTTAGCGCTCATAACTCGTTCCAAAATACTGCTTTAATCAAAATTTGTCAGTGGGCAAATCTATGTATGGGGACTTCTATGAGTGACCGCCAACAAATACAAGTAATGGTATCACAGCAGATGAATTTCAACGATAAGACACGCAGACTTATGTTGACCTTAAGCCCCTGATATACTGCGCGCTTTAAAATTGAAGCGTTTGTGAATTGCGGAGAGGATGTGATTAAAACGAATAGCACTCATCACATAGCATTAAGTAAAGCATTGATACAATTAGAAGCAGATATGTATCAGGATGGCATTTGGCCAAATGAAAAGCCTGCGGAACAAGACCTAAAAAATGCTATGGAAAGTGCCGTTCCTTTTGCGGTCGACTGTTTAGCGTTTGAGAGTTGGTTGGCTTTTATTTTCATTCCCAAAATGCGCGTTTTGTTGACGCAGGAAATGCCTCTGCCGCCTATGCAAATTGCGCCTGCAGCAGAAATATACCTGTCATCGGCGCATCAGCGCACTCTGTCCCAGCTTCAGGTTATTGATAACATTGCCAATGGAGACATTGATTGAGCAAACACAACGCATTATGAAGAACGATTTAAAAGGCCAATTAACTGTGCATTCAGATGAGCAAATAATAGGGAAGATAGACGTTGTTGAGGAAGAGAGTGTTAATGCTCTTCATTTACCTGTGTTGTACCAAGATGAACACATCATCGCGATTGAGAAACCGCCAGGCCTACTAGTACACAGAAGCCCGATTGATAGACATGAAACGGTGTTCGCAGTACAGACACTTAGAGACCAAATAGGCCAGCACGTCTATCCTGCTCATCGTTTAGACAGACCCACTTCAGGTGTGCTGGTGTTTAGCTTTAGCTCAGAAATTGCAGCAAAGCTTGGACAGCAGATGATGGACAAGCAGGTAGTAAAAATGTATCACGCTATAGTTCGCGGTTTTGTGCATCACACCGGGTATATCGATTACGCCCTAAAATACCGCTACGACAAAATAGCCGACAAGCATAAGCGCCCGCAGCAGCCGCCACAACCAGCATCAACTATGTATCAGTCAGTGGCAAAATTCGAAGTGCCTGAGCCTGTGGGCAAATACCAAAGTGCACGATATTCGCTAGTTAAGCTTTCTCCTAGTACCGGGCGCAAACATCAGCTTCGTCGGCACATGGTTCATATTCGTCACCCCATTATCGGCGACACGACCCACGGGGACGGCAAACAAAACAAATTCGCCAAGCAGCACTTTAATTTTAACAATTTGGCCTTAAGTTGTACTCAAATGGGCTTTTCTCATCCTATCACTGGAAAGTGGGTAACGATTAATTCACAGATGCACAGTGAAATGCGACTATGGCTCGAAAAATTAGCGCCGTTTTGCGTTTAGGTTGATAAAATAGTAAGAATTTCCGCCTGTCGACAAGGGCGACGATCATTGGTTTAAGAGGTAAAAATGGCAACATTGAAAATTATTGCGGGTACAGTTTACGGCAATGCGCAACACGTAGCTGAGCAGGTGGAAGAGAACTTGGCTGAACAGGGCGTGGATTGCTCACTAGAAAGCGACCCGTCGGTTGCAGATTTCACTGAAGCTGACGCACTTTTGATCATAACCTCTACAACAGGGCAGGGCGATGTACCACCAAACCTTGAGTTTGTGTTTTCAGATTTGAAAGACGAATCGCCTATGCTAACCGGCAAGCCATTCGCGGTGGCAGCCCTAGGCGATAGCAGCTATGGCGAAAGTTTCTGTGGCGCAGGTAAACAATTTCAAGCGTTGCTTACCGAGCTACAAGGTAACGCAGTTGCCGATATGTTAGAGGTTGACGCAATTGAAACCCTAGAGCCCGAAAAAGACGTAGTTGAGTGGGTCAACACCATTAAAGACAAGCTGTTGGCTTAATTCTTAGAAATGTTCTAATCACAAAAAGAAAGAGGCGCATAAGCGCCTCTTTTAATTTGTCAGTCTTTTAGTATGTGGCTCGGCTAATTGAAATTAACCCGAGCCGTTAGCGATAAGGCAGAAATACTGCTTATTCTACGCCGCGAAGTAGCGCATTGATACCTACTTTCGCGCGGGTCTTCGCATCTACTTTCTTCACGATAATAGCGGCGTAAAGGCTGTATTTACCATCTGCGCTCGGCAGGTTACCCGCCACTACTACTGAACCTGCTGGTACACGGCCATAGTGAACTTCACCGGTTTCGCGGTCATAAATACGAGTGCTCTGACCGATGTAAACGCCCATTGAAATAACAGAACCTTCTTCAACAATCACGCCTTCTACGATTTCAGAACGCGCGCCGATAAAGCAGTTATCTTCAATAATGGTAGGGTTAGCCTGAAGCGGTTCTAATACACCGCCAATGCCCACACCACCTGAAAGGTGAACATTCTTACCAATTTGCGCACACGAGCCTACCGTCGCCCATGTATCAACCATAGTACCTTCATCAACAAACGCACCAATGTTTACGTAAGAAGGCATAACAACCGCGTTCTTGCCTACGAATGTACCGGTACGTACCGCTGCTGGTGGAACAATACGCGCGCCGTCGGCCGCAAACTGTTCAGCAGTATAGTTTGTATACTTAAGCGGTACTTTGTCATAAAACTTACTTTCTGCGCCTTCAATCACATCGTTGTTGTGAAGACGGAAGAAAAGTAGAACAGCTTTTTTAAGCCATTGATGTACTACCCATTCGCCAGCAATTTTTTCTGCAACGCGTGCTTTACCTGTGTTTAAAAGATCAATAGCTTGTGCTACTGCATCTCTTACTTCATCAGGTGCAGATGAAGGGCTAATGCTATCGCGATTTTCGAAGGCGTCTTCAATGATGGCTTTCAATTCATTCATGGTATTGTGATATCTTCAAGTTGATCGAGTTTAAACAGGATACGCTTTTTAAGGTTCACCTGTTGTTCTTGGGTTAATGCTTTGCCAGCTTCATTGCTGACGATAAAAATATCTTCGGCTCGCTCGCCAATGGTGGCAATTTTCGCAAGCTTAAGCGTCATATTAGTATCAACGAATGCGTGACCAATTTTAGCTAAAATGCCCGGAGCGTCTAGGGCTTCTAGCTCAATAAGTGTGGCTTCATCGTTGATATTGAAAAAGCGTACCTTAGTAGGCACGTCCAGCTGTTTCATTTGCCGAGGCAATTTACGCTTATTTTCGTGTGAACGCCCAGGCTTTTCAAGTTGGGCAGAAATAGCATTTTCAATAGACGCAATGCGAGACTCTGAGCTTATACGACTGCCGTCATTTTCAAGAATCAGCATGCTATCGAACACATATCCATCTCTGGTCACGGTAACGTGGGCGTCGTGAATTGAACAGTTGCGACTGTCCAGCACTGAAGCGACTTGCGCAAATAATGCTTTTCTATCTTTGCCGTAAACAAACACCTCAGTGCCACCTTTCGCACTGTTATCATTTGCCTTTACTAACAGACCATCGTGCTCTGGTGTAAGCCATTCATTCTGAGCTTTAATAATTTCATCAGTATGCCACGCGATTTGTGTAGGCTTAAAGCGAACAAAGTAATCGTCGTCCAGGCGGGCCCATAATGCATCAATAGCAACAGCCTCAATAGCACGTTCTTGCAGTATTTGTCTTGCTTGATGTTTGTGGGTGGTTACTCGCTCATTCAATGTGACCTGGCACTGTAGTCCATTATCTAATGCCTTTTGGGTCATTAAATACAGTTCGCGAAGTAAAGACGCTTTCCAGTCGTTCCAAAGATTGTCATTAGTGGCACGTATATCGGCAAGGGTTAGCGTATAAAGCAAATTAAGGTGATTGTGACTTCTTACTGCGCCTGCAAACTCACTAATTACATCAGGATCGTAAATATCACGGCGTTGTGCAACAACTGACATTAGCAGGTGGTTTTCTACCAGCCATGCAATCAGTTCTGCATCTTTACTTGATACATCATGTTGTTCACAAAACTTAGCAACATCTTGAGCACCTAGCGTTGAGTGGTCGCCATTACGACCTTTCGCGATATCATGGAAAATCGCAGCAATGTACAGTATTTCAGGTTTGTCGAGGTTTTTGCAGATTCTGCCGCAGCGCGGAAAATCTTTGTTTTCTTTCGAGAAAAAATAATTTACATGCTTCACTAGTCGATGCGTGTGCTCGTCAACCGTGTAGGCATGAAATAAGTCAAACTGCATCATTCCCACAATGGTATCCCACTCGGGAAGGTAGGCTTGTAAAATACCGTACTGATGCATAATGTCCCAACCAAAATCGAAAAACTCAGGTTGTTTCATTAAACGCATAAATTTTTCGCGGCACAGAGGACGTTCCACGTAGTATTCGGCTTCAAAAGCCCGGTGTGCATTGCGCAATTGACGAATACAAATGGTACTTAAGCCTTTTACTTCTGGCGTATTGGCTACCAAATGTAAGAAATCTAAAATAGCCTCAGGTGATGAAAATACAGTTTCGTGTCGTGGCGAAATCATATTGTCGAGCAGTTCGAAGTCTTCGTTTATGATCGCGCTCTTCTGAACACTTTGGTTCAACATGTCGTATTTGAAACGCTGAAGCAGCATTTGATTTAGTTCAGACACGCGCGCCACGGTGCGGAAAAAATCACGCATCATTTTCTCTACTGAAGCCTTACCTTCTTCACCGTAGCCCATCATTTTTGCAACATCAGGTTGGTAGTCGAAAAGCAGACGGTTTTCGCTTCTGCCGGCAACTAGATGCAGCGCACAACGCATTTTCCAAAGATGCATGCGACAGGCAATTAATTCACTGTGCTCTTGCTCGGTAAAGTAGCCATGACCTACTAGATTCCAGCCGTCGTATTCTTTGAAATGCTTTTTCGCTACCCAACCAATAGACTGAATATCACGCAAACAGCCCGGATTTTCCTTGATGTTCGGTTCAAGGTTATAAGCGGTGCCGTTGAATTTGGCATGACGCTTTTTCTGCTCGTCATATTTAGCTGAGAAAAACGCTTTGCTCGTCCATGAGTTTCGACCATTAACTTCATCCCAAAGCTTATCGAAGGTGCTTTCACTTCCACAAAGCAGACGGCTTTCTACTAAATTGGTCGCTATCGTTATGTCGTCTTTCGCTAATTTAACCGTTTCCTTGATGGTGCGAACCGATTGGCCAACATCTAATTTGATATCCCATAAAAGGGTGATGAACATGCCGATTTTTTCTTGTACATCGGGCTTGAGCTTTTTTCTGCTAACAATGAGTAGATCAATGTCTGAGTGAGGTTGTAAATGACCACGGCCATAGCCTCCTACCGCGCAAAGCGATAGTTCGTCAACGGTATCTAAGCCATATAGCTGCCAAAGGTGGCAAAGCAATGCATCGACAAATTGTGCCCGTCCAGTAACAAGCTGATTAACTGGCGTAGCGTCGAAAGACTCAGTGATCCACGCGTAACTGGCTTCCACGCACGATTTGATGATAGGGATCTCATCAACAGAATTTATGGTGTCGATATTCTTTATCAGTGATTGCAGCGTCAAAATACACCTTTGAGATAGACTTCTTTTTAGACGCTAAGAACAATAGCATGAAATACCAGTATTTCGCAGTACCAAATTTATGCATAAGTTATGTTGAATTGTGAATATTTATGGTTTTTTGTTATAGGTGTGTAGCGAGTTAAATAAGAAAGGAAAGGACGATACACTGTTGGCATCAGAGCGTGGGAGTTCGATTTAACGAGCCAATAAAAAACGGCCGTGAGTCAAACGGCCGCTTTATTCAAATCGTTATAGCGCTATCGTTTAAAAACAGCGCTGTAACAAGGTTGTTCGAAATGCTAATCGTGCTATACCAACGGAACTAACCGTGTGAAATAACGCGCTCTAAGGACTCTTCCTCACGAAGCGTAAGAATTTCAACACCAGTTTCGGTAACCAAAAGAGTATGCTCCCATTGAGCACTTAAGCTTCTGTCTTTCGTTACGACAGTCCACTGATCTGGCAGTACTTTTGAATAACGCTTGCCTGCGTTCACCATAGGCTCGATGGTAAAGCACATACCTGGTTCGAGTACATCGCCAGTCCCCGGCTTGCCGTAGTGAACAATCTGCGGTTCTTCGTGGAAGCTTGCACCAATACCGTGACCACAATATTCACGAACTATTGAATAGTTATGCGCTTCTGCATGAGTTTGGCAAATGTGACCAATATCACCAAGTCGCATGCCCGGCTTCACCTGCTCAATCGCTTTGTACAAGCATTCTTGTGTAACGCGAATTAAGCGTTCGGCAAGGATCGAAGGCTTACCTACCACGAACATTTTTGATGTATCGCCATGGTAGCCATCTTTTATAACCGTAACATCGATATTAATGATGTCACCGTCTTTCAGTTTCTTATCAGAAGGGATACCGTGACAAATGCAGTGGTTCACTGATGTGCAAATAGACTTAGGAAAAGGCGGGTGGCCATAATTCAATGGCGCAGGTACCGCTTTTTGCTCGTTGACGATGTAGTCGTGGCAAATAGTGTTCAACTCATCTGTGGTAACGCCTTTCTTTACATAAGGTCCTATCATAGTGAGTACTTCGGCTGCCAACTTGCCGGCTACGCGCATTTTTTCGATTTCTTCTGGGGTTTTGATAATAGCTGTCACAGCGCCTCTCAAATCATTTGAAACTAGTTTGATGAAGAATTTTGTTTACTTACGCAGTATAACACTATTCAGGTCATTCTTAGTAAGTTTATGATATTCCTGCTTTTATTTTTTTCTTGGAAGTGGGTAAGGTGGTGAATTAACCGTGCTTTGCGCTTCTTTACTGAGAACGCGCTGAATTTTGGCTTTTTACCCACAAAACTTGAGGGTAGGGCTGGATTGTGATATAAAGCGCGCGCCCTGACGGAAAGCTCATTTTGCCGTGTGCAATTGCTACCGTTTTAGAGGGTAAATTTATTTCATTAAAACACACATATACCGTCACTTCGTATCGGGGTGTTCAGTTCAATTAAGATTGGTCTGAATCGATACAAGGGGTATATGGAGGCCTAACCCCAAGAGGAAAATAAAATGGCTAATGTTTCTATGCGTGACATGCTGAAAGCCGGTGTGCATTTCGGCCACCAAACTCGTTACTGGAACCCAAAGATGAAGCCTTTCATCTTCGGCGCTCGTAACAAAGTTCATATCATCAACCTTGAAAAAACGGTTCCACTTTTCAACAACGCACTTAACTACCTTTCAAGTGTTGCGTCTAAGAAAGGTAAAATCCTTTTCGTTGGTACTAAGCGCGCCGCTGGCGAAGCAGTTAAAGACGCTGCTCTTAAGTGCGACCAGTACTACGTAAACAAGCGTTGGTTAGGTGGTATGCTGACTAACTGGAAAACAGTACGTCAGTCAATCAAACGTCTTAAAGATCTTGAGCAGCAAAGCCAAGACGGTACGTTTGAGAAACTAACTAAGAAAGAAGCACTTATGCTTCAGCGCGAAATGGACAAGCTTGAAAACAGCCTTGGCGGTATCAAAGACATGGGCGGTCTTCCAGACGCAATCTTTGTTATCGACGCAGATCACGAGCACATTGCTATCACTGAAGCGCGTAACCTAGGTATCCCTG
This sequence comes from Alteromonas sp. 5NW40-0090, assembly GCF_057552975.1. NCBI lineage: Bacteria > Pseudomonadati > Pseudomonadota > Gammaproteobacteria > Alteromonadales > Alteromonadaceae > Alteromonas > Alteromonas sp. 5NW40-0090. The sequence goes on along the minus strand of NZ_BAAJLT010000010.1, from coordinate 35,920 downwards.
TTGTTGGTGTTGTTGATACTAACTCTAACCCAGACGGTGTTGATTACATCATCCCTGGTAACGACGATGCTATCCGCGCTATCCAACTTTACTTGGATGCTGCTGCAAACGCTATCAACTCAGGTCGCGAAAGCAACCTTGAAGTACAAGCTGAGCAAGACGACTTCGTAGAAGCGGCAGAGTAATTCTGATTGCTTACTGTCATATCAAGATAATATGGCGGTTCTACAATACGAAACGTATTGAGAGGGGCGATATAGCCCCTTTTACCTAACGAATTTATATTTAATGCTGAGGAATTGAAAAATGGCAGTGACTGCAGCACTAGTTAAAGAACTGCGCGAACGTACTGGCGCAGGTATGCTGGATTGTAAAAAAGCCCTGGTTGAAACGGATGGTGACATTGAGTTAGCCATTGAAAACATGCGTAAATCAGGTCAAGCGAAAGCGGCTAAAAAAGCAGGCCGTATCGCAGCTGAAGGTGTTATCCTTACTAAAGTTGAAGGTGGTCGCGCGACCATGCTTGAACTAAACTGTGAAACTGACTTCGTAGCACGTGACGAAGGTTTCCTTAAGTTCGGTAACGAGCTTCTAGAAGTAGCAGCGGCTAACAACATCAACGACATCGAAGCGCTTAACGATGCAGAACTTAACGGTTCTAAAGTAAGCGAAGTTCGTGACGCACTTGTTGCTAAAATCGGTGAAAACATCTCTCCTCGTCGCGTTATCAACGTTGAAGGCGACACGCTAGGTGCATACGTACACGGCGGCCGTATTGGTGTAATCTCTATCCTTACTGGCGGTAACGAAGAGCTAGCGAAAGACGTTGCAATGCACGTTGCAGCTGCTAGCCCGCAGTTCGTTAAGCCTGAAAACGTTCCGGCTGAAGTTGTTGAGAAAGAGAAAGAAATCCAAATCGAAATCGCTATCCAGTCTGGTAAGCCAGCTGATATCGCTGAGAAAATGGTTGCAGGCCGCATGAAGAAGTTCACTGGTGAAGTGAGCTTGACTGGTCAGCCTTTCGTTAAAGACCCTTCAATCTCTGTTGCTGAGCTTCTTAAGAACAACAGCGCAGACGTAATTAACTTCGTACGATTCGAAGTTGGTGAAGGTATCGAGAAGAAGACTGAAGACTTCGCTGCTGAAGTAGCTGCTCAAATGGCTGCCGCTAAGAAATAATTGAGTGTTTATCTTTTGCATTAAGCAATAGTTAGATAAACTACAAAGCACCTCTTAGGAGGTGCTTTTTTATAGCTGCATATCTTTGGTATTGCTAATGCAGTGCGCAAGTGTGAAGCTAGGCGAGTTATAAGCGTGCGCCTGCCAAACAAACGAAAGCGCTTTGTCCTATGTTTTTTACGTTAATGCTTTATTGAAAGACATAGGACAAAACGGGTTTACGAGGACGATTCAAACTATGAGTATCACACCAAAATCAGCATATCGACGCATTCTGTTAAAGCTTAGTGGTGAAGCCCTAATGGGCGAAGAAGGCTTTGGCATAGACCCTAAAGTGCTAGATAGAATGGCACAGGAAATAAAAGAGCTGGTTGAACTTGGTGTTCAAGTTGGTCTTGTTATCGGTGGTGGTAACTTGTTCCGTGGCGAAGGCTTAGCAAAAGCGGGAATGAACCGTGTTGTTGGCGACCACATGGGCATGTTGGCTACGGTAATGAACGGTCTAGCTATGCGCGACGCGCTTCATCGTGCATTTGTAAACGCGCGTATGATGTCTGCTATCCCGCTAAACGGCGTGTGCGATGCGTACAACTGGGCAGAAGCTATTAGCCTTCTCAAGTCGGGCCGCGTTGTTATCTTTTCTGCCGGTACTGGTAACCCCTTCTTCACTACTGACTCAGCGGCTTGCTTACGCGGTATCGAAATTGAAGCCGATGCGGTACTTAAAGCCACAAAAGTAGACGGTGTGTACAGTGATGATCCAGTAAAAAATCCTGAAGCGACATTGTATGATCAATTGTCTTACCAGGAAGTGCTGGAAAAAGAATTAAAAGTAATGGACTTGTCAGCTTTCACTCTAGCACGAGATCACAGCTTACCAATTCGCGTATTCAACATGAATAAGCCGGGTTGCCTCAAGCGTGTGGTGATGGGTGAAAAAGAAGGTACCGTCATTTGCCATGCTGACAACGATTAATTAAGAACAATAGGATACAAAACGTGATTGATGAAATTGAATTAGATGCGCAAGAGCGCATGGAAAAAAGCCTAGTTTCTCTAAAAGGCCAATTCAGCAAAATCCGCACTGGTCGTGCGCATCCAAGCCTTCTAGATGGCATCATGGTACCTTATTACGGCGTAGACACGCCGCTTAAGCAAGTCGCTAACGTCGTTGCGGAAGACAGCCGTACGCTAGCGTTAACTGTTTTCGATAAAAGCGCTATCCAAGCGGTTGAAAAAGCGATTATGCAATCTGACCTGGGGTTAAACCCAATGAGTGCAGGCGGTTCAATTCGCATTCCTCTTCCGCCGCTTACAGAAGAGCGTCGTAAAGACCTTATCCGCGTTGTACGCAACGAAGCAGAAGGTGGTCGTGTTGCTATCCGCAATATTCGTCGTGACGCTAACGGTGACATCAAAGATCTTCTAAAAGAAAAAGAAATCAGTGAAGATGAGAGCCGCGCAGCGGAAGAGAACATTCAATCTATTACTAACGATTTCATTAAGAAAGTTGACAGCATGCTTGCTGACAAAGAAAAAGAACTAATGGAAGTATAAGTAAGTATTATGATTGGAAAGCGTTTAAGCGCAGCCAAATCGACAAAAGCCGAGGTGCCAGCAGAGTCTGCTGGCCCGAAGCATGTTGCAATCATTATGGATGGTAATGGTCGATGGGCGCAAAAGAAAGGGAAAATTCGTACCTTTGGTCATAAGGCCGGGGTAGAGTCTGTTCGTTCTGTTGTGCGCTTTGCACGTCAAAACGGTATCGAATCACTAACGCTATTCGCGTTTTCAAGTGAAAACTGGAAACGTCCCGAGGAAGAAGTCAGCGTCCTTATGGAGTTGTTTAATCTCGTCCTCAATAGCGAAGCAAAACGCCTACATAAAAATGGTGTACGCTTGCAGGTTATTGGTGATGTTGAGGCTTTCGACGCCAAGCTAGTCGAAAAAATTCGCAAAGCTGAAGACATGACCAAAGACAACAAAGATTTGGTCTTAAATATCGCAGCAAACTATGGCGGTAGATGGGACATCGTAAATGCGGCCAAGCAACTCGCATCGCAGGTTAAAAGTGGCGGGCTTGATGTAGATAACATCAGTGAAGAAGCGCTAGGTACGTACATCTCTACAGCTAACCTTCCAGAGTTAGATCTTCTTATTCGCACTGGTGGCGAGCACCGAATTAGTAATTTTTTGCTATGGCAATGTGCTTATGCCGAATTGTATTTCACCGATGTACTATGGCCCGACTTCAATGAAGACGTGTTTCAATTGGCCGTAGATGATTTTAATGTTCGTCAACGAAGATTCGGTTTGACCGGTGAACAGGTAGTCACAGCCGATGGTTAATACCATGCAGGCAATTATCAGGCTAGCCCTGGTAACAAAAGCCAAGGGCAAATTATGCTAAAACAACGAATAATAACTGCATTAATCCTAGCGCCACTGGCGCTTTACGCTATTTTGTTCCTCCCAATATTTTGGTTCGAAATAGCCATTGCCGGTGTGGTAGGCATCGGTGCCTACGAGTGGGCAAATATGTCCGGTGTGTGCGAGCGTCCTAAAAAGCTTATCTACATGGGAGGTGCATTTGCTATATGTATTGCCTTATCCCTTATTGTAGATGCCAGCACCATTTGGTATCAGGGGCAGTTGCATGGCTTGTATCGCGCAATATTAAGTGTCGCCGTTCTATGGTGGATAGCATCTTTATTTATGGTGCTTGCTTATCCCAAATACTCAAAATTCTGGAAGGATAGCCGCAGTGTTAGAACCCTGTTTGGAGCGCTTACGCTTATTCCAACATGGGTAGCAGTTGTTGCACTTCGCACGAGCCTGCACGATGTAGACCCGTTTTACGGTGCTTCACTTATCTTCTATGTGCTGGGCATCGTTTGGGCGGCAGATATAGGTGCATTCTTTGTTGGCGTAAAATTTGGACGCCACAAGCTGCGCCCTAATGTATCGCCAGGTAAAAGTTTAGAAGGCTTATTAGGCGGTATTGCAGCCTCGTTCGCTATTATCGCTTTTGCGGCTCTTCACTATCAGGTAGAGCCTTCGCGTATTTGGCTTCACCTTGCTATTGGCGGTATTACTGTTGCAGTTTCAGCCCTTGGCGATTTGAACGAGAGCATGCTTAAGCGCTGTGCGGGTATTAAAGACAGCGGCAAAATTCTCCCAGGGCACGGTGGTGTGCTTGATAGAATAGACAGCTTAACCGCAGCATTCCCTGTTTTTGCGTTCTGCTATGTAACCTGGATGGCGTAATGCAAACAGTAACAGTGTTAGGGGCCACAGGCTCCATTGGTTGTAATACACTCGACGTAATAAACCGCCACCCAGATAAATATCGTGTATTTGCTATTACTGGCAACTCGCAGCTTGAGTTGCTTATGGAGCAGGCCCAGAAATGCGCGCCGCGCTATGTGGTAATTGCTGATGAAGCTAATTACAAACTAGCCTGCGAGTTAGCATCTCAGTACGGTGTTGATGCAGAGATCCTCGCTGGCGCTAAGGCGCTGGAAGAAGTATCAAGCGCGCCTGAAGTTGATGCTGTAATGGCAGCTATTGTGGGTGCAGCAGGGCTTTTACCCACACTAGCAGCAGTAAAAGCGGGCAAACGTGTTTTGCTTGCCAACAAAGAAGCGTTAGTCATGTCTGGTGCTTTATTTATTGAGGCTGCGAACCAAAGCGGCGCTGAAATCCTTCCTATCGACAGCGAACACAATGCCATATTCCAGTGTCTTCCACACGACTATGAATACGGTAACTTCACGGCATCAGGCATTCGTAAAATTTTATTAACGGGCTCAGGTGGGCCGTTTAGAGAAAGGCCTTTAGATAGCTTCTCGTCAATTACTATTGATGAAGCCAGCACACACCCTAACTGGTCGATGGGCAGAAAAATAACAATCGACTCTGCGACTATGATGAACAAGGGGCTGGAGTTTATTGAAGCCTGCTGGCTGTTCGGTGCCGGCGCTGATGATATCGATGTGGTAATTCACCCGCAAAGTATTATTCATTCTATGGTGCAATATGTTGATGGGTCGGTGATCGCACAAATGGGCAACCCTGACATGCGCACCCCTATTGCCTATGGCTTAGCTCACCCAGCGCGCATTGAAGCGGGTGTAACGCCCCTCGATTTTTCTGATATTGGCAATTTCAGTTTTCAGACCCCTTGTTTTGAGCGTTATCCTAATTTGAAATTGGCTATTGACGCATGTAAGGAAGGGCAATGTGCAACGACAAGAATCAATGCGTCAAATGAAGTGGCTGTAGAAGCTTTTTTAGAGGGCAAAATTCAGTTTTGTGATATTGCTAAAGTAAACGACGCTACGCTCAACGCTATGCCGCACGTATCGGTAAGTTCTATTCAACAAATAGTAGAACAAGACTCACTAGCAAGAACAAAAGCTAACGAGATTATTCGAGGTAAATTCCAGTGCTAGCATTTTTATGGAGCCTAGGGGCATTCATTGTTGCTTTAGGTATTTTAGTTGCCGTACACGAATGGGGGCACTTTTACGTTGCTCGCAAATGCGGTGTACAGGTAGAGCGTTTCTCAATTGGATTTGGTAAGCCAATTTGGCGCAAGTTAAGTAAGTCCGGTACAGAATATGTTATCGCTATGATTCCGCTTGGTGGTTACGTTCGCATGCTCGATGGACGCATTGATGACGTACCGCCTGAGTTAGAAGACAAAGCGTTTAACAACAAACCCGTTTTGCAGCGCATGGCGGTTATTGCTGCTGGCCCTGGCGTTAACTTTATCTTCGCATTTTTCGCGCTGTGGTTAATGTATCTGGTGGGGCTGGAAACGGTTAAGCCAGTCGTTAAACAGGTTGAGTCAGAAAGCATCGCAGCTATCGCTGGTGTGCAACCTGGTGATGAAATTATTAAAGTTGGCAGTAGAAATACACCTGATTGGGAAGCCGTTAACTTAGAAATTGTCTCAAATATTGGGGCTGAAAATGCTAGTGTTACGGTTAAAAATCCAGCAAACGTTGAAAAAGAACTGACTTTTACGCTGGGTTCTTGGAACTTTGACCCAGATAGTGAGTCTCCTTTAAGCAGCTTAGGACTAACCCCTTATCGTCCAGATGCAACGTTAACCGTTGGGTTTGTAGGTGAAGGGAGTGCAGCGCAGGAAGCAGGGTTAAAACCCGGTGATGAGCTTATTGCATTAAATGGAACTAAGTTGTCATCGTGGGAAAGTCTAGTCGACGTGATTGTTGAAAGTCCCGGTGAGCGTATTTCTCTCGATATAGAAAGGGATGGACAGCCGCTGACATTAGATGCCACGATTGCGCGCCGTGATACACCACAAGGGCAAAGTGGGTATTTAGGTGTTAGCCCAACATTCGAGCCTTGGCCTGAAGGGTATGTGTTTACGCATCAATATGGCATTATAGAGGCTATTGGGAAGGCGCTAGATAAAACATGGCGCCTGATGACACTCAGTGTCGAAATGATAGGTAAGCTCATCACGGGCGACGTGTCAGTGAAGAATTTGAGTGGGCCTATCTCAATTGCTCAAGGTGCGGGAACAAGTGCTGGGTATGGACTTGCGTACTTTTTGAGTTTTCTTGCCTTAATAAGCGTAAATTTAGGCATAATAAATTTATTACCCTTGCCCATGCTTGATGGTGGTCACCTCATGTTTTTCATCGTGGAGTGGATCACAGGCAAACCTGTGCCTGAAGCAGTACAGGAATGGGGTTACAGAATAGGTGGCGTGCTTCTGTTTATGATCATGGGTATCGCAATTTTTAACGATATCGCTCGCATAACCTGATACAAATCAGGAAGTACAAAACAGCTAATACAAAACGCGGCCAGGAAAAGAAAAATAGATGAAGTTAAAACAGTTAGTAGCAGCCGGAGCCATTCTTTCCAGTGCTAGCTTTGCCAATGCTGCGGCGCAAGACAGTGAATTTGTCGTTGAAGACATTCGCGTAGAAGGTTTGCAACGAGTTGCACTTGGTGCAGCCTTAACCTACTTGCCCGTTCAAGTTGGCGACGAGCTTAATACATTCAGGGTAACGCAGCTAATTCGCTCGTTGTACTCTTCAACGCACTTTGAAAATGTTGAAATTCTTCGTGATGGCAATACGCTTGTCGTGCGTGTCGCTGAGCGTCCTACCATTAGTAATATCATCTTTGAAGGCAACGATGATATTAAAGATGAGCAACTTCAGGAAAGCTTAGACGGAAACGGCGTTCGTATTGGTGAGCCGCTCGATAAGACCGTACTAACCTCTATCGAGAATGGCCTAAAAGACTTCTTTTACAGCATAGGTAAATATAATGCTGACGTGACGGCTATTATCACGCCGCTACCGCGTAACAGAGTTGATTTAAAATTGCTTTTCGAAGAAGGCGACGCGGCTGAAATCGAACAAATCAATATTGTAGGTAACGAGATATTCTCAGACGAAGAACTGATGGATGCTTTCGAGCTGCAATACGACACGCCTTGGTGGGATTTCCTGTCGGAAACTCGGTACCAGCAGCAAACGCTGCAAGGGGATATGGAAACGCTGCGTAACCATTACTTAAACCGTGGTTACCTTCGCTTTAACGTTGACTCTACTCAAGTGTCAATGACACCTGAAAAGTCAGGTATCTACATTGCGATGAACGTAACAGAAGGTGAGCAATACACTATTTCTGAAGTAGAGCTGGTGGGCGATGTACTTGGACACGAAGAATATATTGAACGCGTACTACCGCTGACGAAAGGCGAGCTCTATAACCAAGCCGAAGTGACTTATACAGAAGAGTTTATCAGTAAGTATCTTGGTCGCTTTGGGTACGCTTATCCAACAGTAACTACCGTTCCCGAAATTAACGACGAAGACAAAACGGTTAAACTGACGTTATCAGTTGACCCAGGTAAGCGTATTTACGTCAACCGCATTAAATTTAACGGCAACGTAGTAACAGCCGATAGTGTTCTGCGTCAAAACGTCAGCCAGATGGAAGGTACGTGGCTGTCGAATAACTTACTTGAGTCTTCTAAGAACCAGCTTTCTCGACTTACTTATATGGAAGAAGTTGAATTTGAAACGGTACGTATCCCTGGCTCTGAAGATAAAGTCGACGTTAATTATAACGTTAAAGAGCAGCCTTCAGGTTCATTTAACGCGGGTATCGGTTATGGTGACAGAACTAAGTTAAGCCTACAGGCGGGTATTCAGCAAGATAACTTCTTGGGTACAGGTAAACGTGTGGGTCTTAACCTAAGCACGGTTTCATATCAGCGCAGTGCGCAGATTACTTATAACGATCCTTACTTTACCATTGACGGTATTAGCCTTGGTGGTAGTTTAGGTTACAGCGAGTTTGATGGCTCAGACTTTAACGTTATTCAGTACAACTCTAAGCGTTGGTCAATCGGTGCTAATATTGGTTATCCAATTAACGAGTTTAACCGTATTAATTTTGGTTTGACCTACAGTAACGTTGAGCTATTTAACCGGGGTTACTACGAGCAAACTGAGCAGTTCTACAACCAGTTTACAAACGGTGAAGACCCTGATGCTGCAATTAAATATGATAGCTACCTAGCCAGTGTAAGCTGGAGCAGAAGCACGCTTAACCGTGGTCTATTCCCAACAGCGGGTTCTTCTCAACGTGCGTCAGTTAGTATTACCACGCCCAACTCGGACGTTAATTACTTTAAAACCGTATTTGATGGCAAGTGGTATTTTCCGCTCTCGCGTAATCAACGCTGGTCATTCTTAACCCGTATTCGACTTGGGTATGGTAATGGCTATGGCGACATTAACGGCAACGAACAAATACTGCCGTTCACTGAAAACTTTACGGCAGGTGGTTCAGATTCACTGCGTGGGTTTGAAAACAACACAGTAGGCCCTCGTGGTGTTTTCCTTGGTAACTCGGGAAGCATTACCGGCCCGGATGGTGAAGTGTTCCCAGCAGATCCAGCTGACGCGGCACTTTCTTGGTCGACACGAAGCCTAGGTGGTAACGCGATGGCGCTTGGTGGCGTTGAGCTAATTGTTCCTACGCCATTTGTAGATGAAGAAATGGATAACTCAGTTCGCACAAGTTTGTTTGTGGATGTGGGTAACGTATGGGATACTGAGTTTGATTATGACTACTACCGTCAGTTTGATGTAGCACCAACTCAACGTGGTGAGCTATTGGACTATTCTGACTGGAGTCTGTATCGTAGCTCGGCAGGCGTATCGGTTCAGTGGATTTCACCAATGGGACCGATGGTATTCAGCTTCTCGAAAGCGATACAGCAGCGTGATGGTGATGATGCAAGATTCTTCACTTTCAATATTGGTCAAACTTTCTAAGACATTAAAGCGAGCGCGTTTGGTCGCGCTCTATAATAAGATTCACAAAAGGAGTTCCCTTTGAAACAGTTGGTTAAACATATCGTTGCAGGAGCAATGTTGGGTAGCGCTTTAGTAAGTACATCTGTAATGGCTGAACAGAAAGTGGCTGTTGTTGATGTGCAAAATATTTTTCAAGCGATGCCGCAAGCGGCTGAGATTCAAAATGCGATTCAAGCTGAGTTTAAAGATCAGCTTGAAGAAGTGAATCAGCTACAGCGTGATGGTCAGTTCTATGCAGAGCGTCTTCAGCGCGACGCTGCGACAATGAGTGACGCAGAGAAGAAAGAACTAGAACAGAAAATCTTGTCAGTACGTGAAGAGCTGTCTAAAAAAGGTCAGCCTCTGCAACAAAACATTCAACGCCGCAGCAACGAAGAGCGTAACAAACTTCTTGGCCTCATCAAGCAAGCTATCGACTCTGTTGCAGCGAAGCAAGGTTATGACCTAGTGCTTAACGCAGGTGCAGTAGCGTTTGCTAAAGAAGAGCACGACTTATCTGAACAAGTACTTCAGCAAGTAAGCAAAACTAACTAATAACTGCACTAGTCAGTTGTAAAATTTATCAGACCAACTCCCCAAAGGTGTTGGTCTGATTTGTTTTTTGCGCTTTACAGCGTATGGTTGCCGCCGTTTTTATTTTTACGGCGAGTTTGACCCTAAAACCAGTTCATCATCGGTATTGGTTTAACATTGTTGTAGGTCATGCTTGTATATAGGAGAAAGTTTTTGGCCAATTCACTTAATACCATTGAAATTCAGGAAATTTTGGAGCTGCTACCACATCGGTACCCATTTCTACTCGTTGACCGTGTCACTGATTACGTTCTGGGGGATTCTGTAAAGGCTTATAAAAATATCACTATCAACGAGCCATGTTTCATGGGGCACTTCCCCGGTCAGCCAATCTTCCCGGGTGTATTAATTCTTGAAGCGATGGCACAGGCCGCCGGTGTTTTAGGTTTTAAGACCATGGGCAACAATGATAAGTTATACTTATATGCAGGGATTGATAACGCACGCTTCAAACGTCCAGTTGTTCCGGGCGATAAGCTTGAGTTTGACGTAGCTCTGGTTAAAGAGCGCAGAGGGATTTGGAAATTTAAAGGTACTGCAAGTGTCGACGGCGACATAGCTTGTAGTGCAGAGTTTATGTGTGCGATGAGAGAGATAGCGTAACGTGATCCATCCTACTGCGGTAATTTCAGAAAGTGCAAAAATTGGTGAAAATGTCACTATAGGTCCATTTTGTGTGGTAGACGACAACGTCACCATCGGCGATGGCTGTATTCTGAAATCACATGTGGTGGTACGCGGCCCGACGCGTATCGGTAAAAACAATAAGTTTTATCAGTTTTCTTCTATCGGTGAAGACTGCCAAGATAAGAAGTATGCGGGCGAGCCTACTGAACTTGTTATTGGCGATGACAACGAATTCAGAGAAGGGGTAACTGTCCACCGAGGTACTATCCAAGACAACAGCATCACCATTATTGGCTCTCGTGGTTTATTTATGGCTAATGCACACATTGCCCATGACTGTGTACTCGGTGACGATATAATTATTGCAAATAACGTTGCGGTTGCAGGTCACGTCCATATTGACGATTTCGTTATTGTTGGTGGCGCTACAGGTATTCATCAGTTTTGCAAAATTGGGGCGCATGCCTTTTTAGGCGCTGGTGGTATTATTCTAAGAGATGTGCCTCCATTTGTTATGGTAAGTGGCCAGAAGAATATTCCTCAGGGAATAAACTCTGAAGGCTTGAAACGCCGTGGTTTCTCAAAAGAAGAAGTGCTTGAAATTAAGCGCGCCTATAAAGCGATTTACCGTGAAGGCAATACTATTGACGAAGCAGTGGGCAAGCTTGCTGATCCAGCGGAAAAGTTTGATGGTGTGGCGCTAATGGTTCAGTTTTTACAAGACTCGAAGCGAGGCATTATCCGCTAATTATGTCTAAACCAATTCGTATCGGCATGGTTGCCGGAGAGCCCTCTGGTGACGTCCTTGCCGCCGGAATGGTTGCAGAGTTAAAACGCCAATACCCTGATGCTATTATCGAAGGTATTGGCGGTCCAAATATGATAAACGCAGGTTTCCACAGTCTCTTTGATATGGAAACCTTGTCGGTTATGGGGCTTGTTGAAGTCCTTTCCCATCTACCTGCCATCTTGAAAGTTAAAAAGCAGCTTCTTGCTCACTTTGAACAAAATCCGCCAGATATTTTCGTAGGTATTGACGCGCCTGATTTTAATCTTCGAGTAGAAAAAGCACTTAAAGCTCGCGGTATCAAAACCATGCACTATGTGAGTCCTACCGTGTGGGCGTGGCGTGAGAAACGCATTCACAAGATAGCAAAAGCAGCTAATCGCGTGTTGGGTTTGTTTCCTTTCGAGCAGCAGGTTTACGACAAATACCATGTTCCCTACACCTTTGTTGGACATACTATGGCTGACGCCATAGCCATTGAGCCCGACCAAAATGCGGCGCGTCAGGAATTGGGTGTAGATAGTAGTGCTTCCGTATTGGCTGTACTTCCTGGTTCACGCAGAGGTGAAGTAGATACGTTACTTCCCGTGTTTCTAAAAACAATCGAAGCCATTAATGCTAAACGCAGCGACATTCAATTTCTTATTCCTGCGGCAAATGAGCATCGTCTTGCGCAAATAAAAGCACTCTTACTTGAAGCTGATAATGCAGAAGAACGCTTACCTATTCAGGTAACCCAAGGTACATCGCGGGATGCGATGATAGCTAGCGATGTAATATTGCTTGCATCAGGCACGGCTACATTAGAAGCTATGTTGTGCAAGCGCCCCATGGTAGCGGCTTATTTACTCGCACCGCTTACATATAAAATTATGCAGCGTTTGTATAAAGCGCCGTTCTTCACTTTGCCAAACTTATTGGCTGATGAGGCAATTATTCCTGAATTATTACAAGAAGAAGTAAATGCAGAGAATATGAGCAATCAGTTACTTAACTTTTTCGAAAGTGATAATTCTGCCCTGATTTCCCGTTTCACCAGCCTCCACCATACGCTAAAATGCAATGCTGATAAAACAGCAGCAAAAGCTGTCGTGGAGGAATTGTTTGCATAAGTTAATTGCCGGCGTTGATGAAGTAGGTCGCGGCCCTTTAGTAGGTGATGTGGTCACCGCCGCGGTCATTCTCGACCCTGAAAACCCCATTGAAGGGCTTACAGACTCTAAAAAACTGAGTGAAAAAAAGCGCGTAGCCCTTGCCCAAGAAATTCGTGAAAAAGCACTCTACTGGAATATTGGTAGAGCGAGCCCAGAAGAAATAGACAAACTTAATATACTGCACGCTACCATGCTCGCCATGATCCGCGCAGTGGAAGGTTTGCCTGTAAGGCCTGACTTTGTGCATGTAGACGGCAACCGCGTACCGGCGTGGAACTTTGACTCTGAAGCGGTAGTGAAAGGCGATAGCCTGCACGCTGAAATTTCAGCAGCGTCAATTATTGCCAAGGTAGAGCGAGATAACGATATGATTTCGCTTCACCAGGCCTACCCACAATATAACTTTGCCGGGCACAAAGGTTACCCCACAAAAGCACACTTTGAAGCCATCGCTGAGTATGGCATCTTAGATTGCTATCGAAAAAGTTTTAAACCTGTAAAAGCGCTACTCGAAGAGAAATAACATCATGTCATCGCCATTTATTCATTTACGTGTTCACAGCGACTTTTCGATGATGGACGGCCTGAATAAGGTTAAGCCTATTTTAGGTAAAGTGGCCGCGCTTGGCATGCCTGCCGTGGCGATCACAGACCAAATGAATATGTGTGGCTTGGTAAAGTTTTATTCCGAGGCACATAACTTAGGTATTAAGCCCATTATCGGCACCGATTTTTGGGTGACCAATGAAGTCTTTGGTGATGAACCATTCAGACTAACCCTTATTGCAATGAATAATGAGGGATATAAGAACATTACTATTCTTATCTCCAAGGCCTACCTTCGTGGACACTTGGCACACCGTGCGGTTATCGATCAAGAATGGTTAGCAGAGCACAGTGAAGGTGTGATTGTTTTATCGGGTGCACAGCATGGTGATGTTGGTGTGGGTTTAATGAAAAACAACGCCAAAATTCTCGACAGTGCCCTTGAGTTTTATCAAACTCATTTTCCCGACCGCTTTTATTTAGAGCTTATTAGAACCGGTAGACAAGGTGAAGAAGATTACTTGCACCTTGCCGTGGAGCTTGCTGAGCAGCGCGGTTTACCCGTGGTAACCACCAATGAAGTGTGCTTTATTGATCGTGAAGGCTTTGATGCTCACGAAATTCGTGTATGTATTCACGATGGCTACACGCTTGATGATAACCGCCGGCCTAAACGATACAGTGACCAGCAATATCTGCGCACTGCTGAGGAAATGGTTGAGTTATTTAGCGATATTCCTGAAGCCATAGAAAATACGGTTGAAATTGCCAAGCGCTGTAACGTTACTGTCCGATTAAATGAATATTTCTTGCCACAGTTTCCAACCGGCGGTATGACCACCGAAGACTTCTTGGTTAAGGTGTCTGAAGAGGGGTTGGAAGAACGTCTAGAATTTCTATTTCCCGATGAAGAAGTGCGCAAAGCCAAACGCCCAGAGTACGATGACCGACTTCGCATTGAGCTTGAAGTTATCAACCAAATGGGGTTCCCGGGCTACTTCCTTATTGTAATGGAGTTCATTCAGTGGAGTAAGGATAACGGAATTCCGGTAGGGCCTGGACGGGGCTCTGGTGCGGGTTCACTGGTGGCTTATGCCCTAAAAATTACTGACCTAGATCCGCTTGAATTCGATTTGCTATTCGAACGTTTCTTGAACCCAGAGCGTGTATCCATGCCCGACTTCGACGTCGACTTTTGTATGGATAGACGAGACGAGGTAATCGACCACGTTGCTGAGCTTTATGGGCGTCAGGCGGTATCGCAGATTATTACATTCGGTACCATGGCGGCGAAAGCGGTAGTGCGCGACGTAGGCCGCGTGCTTGGTCACCCATACGGCTTTGTAGATAGGATCTCGAAGCTGATTCCACCCGATCCAGGCATGACGCTTGAAAAGGCGTTTAAAGCAGAGCCACAGCTACCAGAAGTTTATGAAAGCGATGAGGAAGTGAAAGACCTTATCGATATGGCGCGAATACTTGAAGGGGTTACCCGAAACGCTGGTAAACACGCCGGTGGTGTTGTTATTGCGCCAACCACAATCACAGATTTCTCGCCTTTGTATTGTGATGACGAAGGTAAAAACCCCGTAACCCAGTTCGACAAAAACGACGTTGAAACGGCAGGCTTGGTAAAATTCGACTTCTTAGGTCTTCGTACGCTGACTATTATTCAGTGGGCAATAGATATGATCAAAGAAGGGAAGAACGTTGATGTCGATATCAGCGCTATTCCTCTTGAAGATCCTAAGAGTTTTAGAACCCTTCAAAACGCTGAGACAACTGCGGTATTCCAGCTGGAATCTCGCGGTATGAAGGAGCTAATTAAGCGCCTCAAACCTGACTGCTTCGAAGATATTATCGCACTGGTGGCCCTGTTCCGTCCGGGCCCGCTGCAATCAGGCATGGTAGATAACTTTATTGACCGTAAGCACGGGCGTGAAGAAATTTCCTACCCCGATGCTGAATATCAGCACGAGTGCTTACAGGAAATTCTAGAGCCCACCTATGGCATTATCTTGTATCAGGAACAGGTAATGCAGATAGCCCAGGAAATGGCGGGCTACTCACTGGGTGGCGCTGACTTGCTTCGTCGTGCGATGGGTAAGAAAAAGCCTGAAGAAATGGCCAAGCAGCGCGGCACGTTCGCTGAAGGTGCGAAGGGCAATAATATTGACCCAGACCTAGCGATGAAAATCTTCGACTTGGTAGAAAAGTTTGCGGGTTACGGGTTTAACAAATCTCACTCTGCCGCTTATGCCTTGGTGTCTTACCAAACCCTGTGGCTGAAAGTGCATTATCCTGCGGAATTCATGGCTGCGGTAATGTCGGCGGATATGGATAACACCGATAAAATCGTGACGCTTGTCGATGAATGTGAGCGCATGGGCATCGAAATACTGCCGCCAGATTTAAATGCAGGTAAATACAAATTTACCGTCGATAGCGAAGGCCGCATTGTTTACGGTATTGGTGCGATTAAAGGGGTAGGTGAAGGCCCAATTGAAGCGATTATTGAAGCGCGGGAGACCCAAGGGGCATTTAAGGATCTTTTTGATTTCTGCGCCAAGATAGACATTAAACGGGTAAACAAGCGAGTGCTAGAAAAGCTAGTATTAGCGGGGGCAATGGACAACTTAGGCCCCCACCGCGCTAGTCTTATGGCGAGTTTACCCGAGGCCCTTGCCGCCGCTGGACAGCATGCAAAAGCCGAGTCATTTGGTCAGTCAGACATGTTTGGCCTTCTGACTACCGAGCCTGAAGATGTGAAACAAGCGTTCGCTGATGTTCCTGAGTGGCCTGAAAAAGTATGGCTAGAAGGTGAAAAAGATACTCTGGGCTTGTACTTAACCGGTCACCCCATCAATCAATACGCGGAAGAACTGCGTTACTACACCGACGGGCGTTTAGTTGATTTAAAACCAACCAACAAAGATCAAATGGCCAGTGCAGTAGGGTTGGTGCTTGGTGTGCGTGTTATGACGAACAAGCGCGGGCGTCGTTGGGCCATAGTGACACTGGATGATAAGAGTGCCAGAATAGACGTTCGTTTCTTCCCCGATATGTACGAACAGTTCGAAAGTGTGTTAGAAACTGACAGAATATTGCTTATAAAGGGACAGGTCAGCTTTGATGATTTCTCTGGGGGCAATACAATCACCGCCCGTGATGTAATGGACATTGTTCAGGCACGAGAGAAAAACGCGAGAGCGCTGGCACTAAATATTGATACCCAGCTGCTTGAACCGAAAAAAATGAGTCAGATGCAATCTATCCTGCAGGCATTTAACGGCGGAAGTTGTCCTGTTCAGTTAGCGGTAACCCATCCAGACGCTGAAGTAACCTTAGCGTGTGGTGCAAGATGGTACGTTACCCCTGAAGACCAACTTTTGCACGATCTCAAACAATGTTTGGGAGACAAAGCCGTTTCAATTCTCTACCATTAGGGGCAAGAGTTCGATAGATTGGACATCTCGCGTTTGCATAGACGAGCGTAGTACGAATAGGACATGAAATGAGTATACAGTTTTTGGACTTTGAACAGCCCATAGCCGAACTAGAAGCAAAAATTGAAGAGCTTAGGTTGGTGAATCAAGGTGGCGAGTTTGACGTTGGTATTGAAGAAGAAATCAATAAGCTTCGCGGTAAAAGCGCAGAGCTGACTAAAAAGATCTTTTCTGATCTTGGCGCATGGCAAGTTTCTCAACTTGCACGTCACCCAATGCGTCCTTACACGTTAGATTACATTCCTCGTATTTTTACCGAATTCGATGAGCTTGCAGGCGACCGCGCGTTCGCTGACGATAAAGCGATTGTTGGTGGCCCAGCAATGCTAGATGATCAGCCGGTGATGATTATTGGTCATCAGAAAGGGCGTGACACTAACGAAAAAATTAAGCGTAACTTCGGTATGCCTAAACCAGAAGGCTACCGTAAAGCTTTGCGTCTTATGAAGATGGCTGAGCGCTTTAACATGCCTATCATCACTTTTATCGATACACCAGGAGCGTATCCAGGTGTTGGCGCTGAAGAGCGTGGCCAAAGTGAAGCCATTGCTAAAAATTTATTCGAAATGGCTGAGCTTACTGTTCCAATCGTGTGTACAGTAATCGGTGAAGGTGGTTCAGGTGGTGCACTAGCGATTGGTGTTGGCGATCGCGTTAATATGCTTCAATATTCTACGTACTCGGTTATTTCACCAGAAGGTTGTGCGTCTATTTTGTGGAAAAGCGCAGAAAAAGCACCACTCGCTGCTGAAGCTATGGGTGTAAGTGCGCCACAAATTAAAGAGCTAGGCCTGATTAACAGTATTGTTGAAGAGCCTCTAGGTGGCGCCCATCGCGACCACAATGGCATGGCGGCTAATTTGAAGGCCGTGATTAAGCAGCAGCTTAACCAGCTTAAAGAACTAGATAAGACTAAATTGATGGAAGAGCGTTACCAGCGTTTAATGTCGTTCGGTTATTGCTAATTTCATTAAGAAAACTAGCATGAAATTGCATTTAGCCGCCATGTACACCTGGGCTCTATCAGAGTTTAGACGCTTGATATAAAGTCTTGCGAGCGGTGGCTTAATTCATGTTGGTTCATGTAATGTCGAATAAGAACATGGGGGTTGTTTACCATAGGTAACCAACCCCTTTGTGTTATTAGAAAGTGTGGTTTTAGAAAGTGTGTTATTAGAAAACCAGTGCTAAGCCAAGTACCCCTAATAGAAATTAAGTTGAAAGAATAAGGTATTACCGGTCTGTGACCCCTCTACAATCCCCAACAATCGAACATATCGTTAACCGCATAGCGACATCTCTTACCGATGTAAAGCTACCACTTCAAACGCCACTCGTCGTTGCTTACAGCGGTGGTGTGGATTCGACCGTTCTGCTCCAAGCTGTTATTGCGTATCGGGAACAGTTTGATAGCCCAATTCATGCTGTACACGTACATCACGGTTTAAGTGATAATGCCGGACAGTGGGCAAAGCACTGCGAATTACAGTGTCGTCTTGAAGACATAGCATTTCATTTGTATCGAGTTGATGTTGATACGGGCTCGAGAAAAAGCCTAGAAGCAGAAGCGCGCAAGGTTAGATACAATGCATTGTTAGAAGTGTGTGACCAAATAGGCGGTGTGCTGCTATTGGGGCAACATGCCGAAGATCAGCTTGAAACGGTTTTACTGCAGCTAAAACGCGGTGCTGGTCCACAAGGCTTAGCGGGTATGGGAGAAGTGCAGTACCGAGGTGACACCTTGATAATGCGACCTATGCTTTCCCTAGAGAAAGCCGAGATTGTGGCTTATGCCGAAGAAGAAATGTTGCAGTGGGTCGAGGATGAATCTAACCAGCAAAACAGCTTTGACAGGAATTTTTTAAGGAACGAGATCATACCTCATTTGCTTGAGAGGTGGCCTAAGTTAACCAAGACTGTGGGGCGAAGCGCAGAGCTTTGTGCTGAGCAAAGTGCACTAGTCAGCGATTCTGTCCAAAAATATTTTGAAGATTGTAAACTTACAGAACTTAGGTTAGATGGACAGAAACTTGCTGACTTATCTTTACCTTGGCAGGCTATGGTCATTCGCGCGTGGTTCAAATCGCAAGGCGAGCTGTCGCCTTCAAAAGCACAGACAGACCAAGTAATTGCTATGCTAAAAGCAAAGCACGACGCAACCCCAGAAGTAAACTTTAAATGGGGCAGGGTGATGCGGTTTGACCAAGATCTTTATTGGGTGGTGAACGATAACCACGAGATCCCGCAAAACCTTGAACTGGCGTTAGGTCAAGATATCCCTCTTTCTTGGTTACACGGTAATATTAGGGTCACATTATCAGACCAGAAAAAAGGCGATAAGGTTTCTTTGCAAACCAATGCTCGCAACCTAAAAATAAAACCAGAGAGTGTGAGCGTATCTAAGCTGTTGAAAGAGTGGTTTAAGGTATGGCGCGTGCCAAGATGGGAGAGAAATGGCGTGCCGGTCATTTTTCTAAACAAGCAGCCTGTCGCTCTTATTGTTGAAGGACGCTGTGTTTATCTGCAGCCCAAAGCACCTGGTATAGTAATAGACTTTAATCCTGATTAGACCCTTATCTCTTTCCGTTTTCCACGGAAACGCTCAGCAGGTCTCGTTGTAGTGTGATGACGGCAATAAAACACAGATGCGGCATGCGTTTGCCGCTCCTATAAATAGCAACGTTATGCGGCGTGATAGCTGTTCTTACCAGAGTTTTTCACGCGATACAGGGCGTTGTCAGCACGGTCAAACAAGCTGCTCATCGTGTCGCCGTCGCGATAAATCGCGCCACCAAGGCTGGTTGATACACCTAAGCGAGACAAGTAGTTGGAGCTATTTATGCTCATTTGTATTCGTTGAGCGGCGCACGCTAATTGTTGCTGGGTCTGGCAGTCTAACAAGCAACAAAACTCATCGCCGCCATAGCGGAAGGCTTCGTCTTCATCCCGCAAAACATTAGCTAAATGTGATGCAACATGGACAAGTACTTTGTCACCTTCACTATGACCAAAATTATCATTCACGTATTTAAAGTTATCTAAGTCGATCACCAAAAGTGCGAAAGGGTCGTCGTGTCTATGCGCCCAACCGAGTTGTCTTGTCATTGACTGCTCAAAGCCCGCACGGTTACCCAAGCCAGTTAACACATCTTTAGTTGCCATCTGCTGCACACGCATCAATGAAAGAGCGTGCTTTACTTGTTTTCCAAATAAATCATGCAGTTGGAATAGACTCTCCCGTTGCGATAACGACAAGGGTGAACTAATGTAATAATAGACATGAGCTTGCTCGCCATTAACGGCATTAGCACCTTGTAGTGGTAAATCCATCAGTGTTGACGATATTTTTGCATTACCGTACACCCAACGGGAGTCAAAATCAGATAAGCTGAAACCAACAACCGGCAGTAACGTATTTAGCTGCTGAAAATACACGCCACCCAACTCTTGAAGTTCAAGCGTAGAAAGGAGCTGTGTTACGAAGCCTGATAATTCACTAAAAGAGAGTGATTTACCTGTGCTCTCAGCAGGGTAAAAATTGTTATGTTGTGTGCTATCGTAGACTGACGTTGAAAAATCCACAGTAGTGCCCCTATACAAAATGCGTTGGTATGCAAAGAAACAAGTGTCAAAGCCCTGACGTTTCTGTGGCCACAATCGCATTTTCGCGATATTTATGACGATCACAGCGGCAAAACTTGCCGGATCTGCATTTGTAAAGGGGACACTGCAAGCTAAATGCCAACAACATGATTATGGCGCTAGTCTTTAGCTTAAAACGCAAAGCCGTCCTGTTTGACGGTTTTTTTTACGAATGGAAGTGAACGTGTTCTAGGAGGTTACGTGGGAACGAGTTTTTTGAATATCGTAATACTGATGTTTATATCGGTATGTGCGGTTGCATTATTTAAACGCATTCATCTCCCTCCAATTCTTGCTTACCTCTTTGCCGGCGTGCTCGCTGGTCCACAATTACTTTCCGTGTTTGCACACCCAGAAGAAATGCATCTGCTCGCTGAAGTAGGCATAGTGTTCTTACTCTTTTCACTAGGTCTTGAATTCTCGTTACCTAAATTGTTGGCAATGCGCTCTTTAGTATTTGGCGTGGGGCTCGGGCAAATGTTATTCACTACTGCTGTGTTTACCTGTGTTCCTCTATTTTTCGGGATCCCAATGAGTGCGTCTATCATTATTGGCGGTACGCTGGCGTTAAGCTCAACCGCTATTGTAATTAAGCAAGCCACCGAAATGGGCATTCTTAATAACAGGCGTACACAATTAGCGGTGAGTATCTTACTCTTTCAAGATTTAGCGGTGGTTCCTTTCCTAATTGCTATTCCTCTTTTAGCACAAACTGGTGAGGTAAGTATTGCGCTAGCTCTAGGCGAGGCGTTGCTTAAAGGTGTGTTTGTCATTGCGTTTCTAATGTCAGTGGGTAAGTGGTTACTACCTTGGGTGTTTAGAGAGGTAGCAAGAACAAGGACTGACGAGCTATTTGTTCTGACCACTATATTGATTGCCCTATTGGCAGGAGGGCTAACTTATTACTTTGGGCTTTCCATGGCGCTAGGCGCTTTCTTGGCAGGTATGATGTTGGGCGAAAGCCAATACAAGTATCAACTTGAAGCCGACATCCGTCCGTTTCGAGATATTTTAATGGGGTTATTTTTTGTTACCGTGGGTATGCAGTTAGAACTCACCGTACTATGGAACAGCCTGTTTGAGATTGTTTTTGGCGTTTTTGCCTTGATGATAGTTAAAGTCATTTTAGTAAGAGGCGCATCTCTATTAGTTAAAACCGATGCAATAGATGGCTGGTCTGCTGGAGTTAAACTTTGTCAGATTGGCGAGTTTAGTTTTGTAATTGCTGCGCTTGCTACGACACACGGCGTGCTAACGTCTGAGCAATCATCACTGATTGTATGTATGGGTGTAATCAGTATGGCGTTAACCCCGTGGCTTATGAATAACAGCGTCACTATCGCTAAACGAATTGTTAATAAGGACATCTCGCTCGATGACAATGTGAGCATTGGCAATGCAGAGCCGTTAACCAACCACGTCATTATTTGTGGGTTTGGCCGCGTTGGCCAGTCAGTAGCACGTATGCTGAAAATGGAAGGCATTCATTTTGTTGCTATAGATATGGACCCTGTCAGAGTGCACGAGAGTCGAAATGCAGGAGAGCCCGTTATTTTCGGTGATGCGAGTCAAAAAGATATATTGCTTAATGCCAATGTAGAAAGTGCCAAGCTCGTACTTGTGACCTTTGATCAGGTAGACAAGGCCAAGCAAGTGATAACACAGACAAGAAGTATAACGAACACAACTGATGTCATGGTGCGCACTAAGCGAGATTATCAATTAGAAAGCTTGTACAACGCAGGTGCTAACCAAGTAGTACCCGAATTACAAGAAGGCAGCTTAATGTTGGTATCGCAGGTGCTCCACTACGCTGGTGTGCCGATGTCGCGAATTTTGAAACGGGTTCGCGCTGAGAGAAAAGGTCGTTATGATCATATGCATGGCTTTTACCCGGGAGAAACAACAGAAATCACTTACGGCACAGAAGACAAGTTAGAGTTTATCCATGCTGTAGTGCTGTCTGAACATGCTTCTTGTATAGGCAAAGCTATAAAAGAGATTGATTTTTCGAGAATGCGAGTAGCGATTAAGGGCCTAAGGCGGGATGGAAACGAAGTTAAAGACCCAGATCAAGATGCTATTTTGAAAGCCCATGACGTACTGGTGATCGCGGGTAAACCCCGTCGGGTAGAGCGGGCGGAACGCAAGTTACTAGAAGGAAGCTAGCGCGCAGTTAAATGTAGCGCGCTTGCCGGATAATAAGTGTTGCATCACGTGAATTGAAACTTAGGCAACGCGGTCGCTTTCTAAGTCTGCAAATTGCTTTTTTAGGTCGTAACGCTCGTCTGTCACTATCTTCTCGAGCACTGAAACACGTTCCTTAAGTTCTGCAATTTCGGCTTTGTAGGCTTCGGTCTCTTTGTTGCTAAGTTTCTTCTTACTTTTATCTTTTGCACTTTCGACAATGGTCACTAAGGCCCAGGCACAAATGGCTACTATTGCAATCGCGGTCATATTCACGGTGGTATCCCTCACAAATGGCTTTAAAACAGTGTAGGTTAAAATTTAGCCTGTTGCCTTATTTACCCACATTTTAGTCAAATACTTACTGGTAAAACTACTGCTTCGCTTCAGGTACTATAGCGTTTATCTAACGTGGTTTTTAGTAAAAAATGTAACCAGTTAAGTCCTTCACACCAGCAGTGTTATAATGAAAGTTTGCAAGTAGGTTGCCAAGTGACAAAAGTCATTACATTCTAACAAGTTAGAATGTTTACCTAAGCTAAAACAAAATAATTATTAATGAAATTCACCAAGTAAAGTAGCAAAATTGACGAATGAGTGACCAAAATAGTAACTGTCCATCTTCAGACTTAGACCTTGCAAATAAGCAAGCGCTGCAACCAGAAGCTGTGCAAGAACAGCAGGCTGTAATTTCTACAGAAGAAGTCGCGACGCAAGAAGACGAAATGTGGATGAGACATGCACTCGCGTTAGCTGATAAAGCGGAATCGCACGGCGAAGTGCCTGTTGGTGCCTGTGTAGTGTTAAACGGTAAGCTTATAGGTGAAGGGTTCAATACCCCGATAACGGATAACGACCCGTCTGCCCATGCAGAGCTACGCGCTGTTAAAGAAGCCGCATCTTTTGTACAAAATTACCGACTTATTGATGCTACCTTGTATGTTACGTTAGAACCTTGTTCTATGTGTGCAGGCATGCTGGTGCATGCACGAGTAAAGCGTGTGGTGTTTGGTGCTAAGGATGCGAAGACGGGCGCTGCAGGTTCAGTTATGAACCTCTTACAACATCCTGCGCTTAATCACCAGCTTGAGATCGTACCTGGCATACTAGCTGACGAGTGTGCTAACAAGTTGTCAGACTTTTTTCGCAAGCGCAGGAAAGAGATCAAGGCAGCCAAAAAGGCGAAACGATTGCTAGAGGGAGATGCTTCAAGCTAATTTATAGCTTTGTATGAAGACGTGCTCATTAGCGTATTCGCCTTTTGGGTTTGTATCGTTTACGGGTTAAATCATTAAGAACCAAACAGCATAAAGTTAGCTTAGCTAGGCATGCGAGTTAACTGGGTGAACATATCGCTGGTAACAAATAGCTTGCGGCGCTGAAGTACTTTTTGGTGACAACGCTTAAGCATAAGTCTGCGTCTGTTGTTGTTTTTCAATTTTATTCCTTTTTTCATAAATCGATTTTTTTTCATTTACTTTCCTTTCTCATATAGTGGGCACTCCTTGCTTGCCGAGGCCACTTTCTTCCGTCATACAAAGCGCTTTGTTTTTTGGCTCGAACCCCGCGTTTATCCAGGGGAAGCCTAAAAGAGCGTGTGCTCTTAAAGTGCCTAAGCTTTTTGGAAGCTAATTATCGTCAAGAAAAACCGTTGTTTAGAGAAAGTAAGTCAGTGTCTGACTAACTTCTTTTAAGGGTACGGCATAAAGATGACATCGAAATGACAATTTTCAATAGAAAGATAAAACGAACAGCATTAAATTTTTCCTTGTTCATCCAACCATACTAAGCTGTCGTAATAACGGCGAATGTTTTCGACGTATTGCAAAGCTTCATCCCCCCTAGCATAGCCATAGCGCGTTGTGCGGTAATATTTCTTTTGCCTTAACTGTGGCAAGCGGCGTTTCACATCTACCCACAAGTCAGGGTTACCGCCCTGTTGCTCGGTAAGCACTCTCGCATCTTCCAAGTGCCCCATTCCGATATTGTATGATGCCATGGCCATCCAAGTTCTGTCTGGCTCGCTAATTCGCGCGGGTATACGACTTAGCAAACTCGCAAAATAACGTGATCCACCGCGAATACTTTGCTCAGGATCTGTCCTGTCATCTACATCCCAATCACTTGCTGTATCCAGTGTTAACATCATTAGGCCGCGAACCCCAGTTCTTGAAATAGCGTCACTGTCCCAATGGCTTTCTTGATAGCTCATGGCCGCAAGTAATCGCCAGTCTAGTTCACCGGCATATTGTTGGAATAGTGGTTTGTATTGGGCTAGGGCAGTTTCGGCGGCATAATTAAACGCGCGACTGTCGACGTAATCAAACTGGCGAATATGACCAAAGTACTTGTCTTCTAACACCGTAAACCAGCCTGATTGATGCACTGTACCAAAATACTCAATGAGCGCTGCTTTCACTGAATCGTCTTGATCTAACGGAAGGGCCCATGCCATCGGCATATCTTCGTTAAGGGTCTTTGCCACTGCCAAATTCGGGTAACGTCTACGTTGCAAAGCTAGGCGGTTGCTGTCTGCCACTGTGTAGGAAATGTCTCCATTGGCAACCTGTTGTAACAACTCCTCAGAGTCAGAATCTTCTGTAGTAACAATTTCGGTTTTTAGCGAAACGCTCTCGGTATCGTTTTCTACATCGCCAAAATTGCTCAGTAAGTCTGAAAGTAAGTGTGCCTGGCTGCTACCAGCAACAGCAACTATAGGGGCATCGAGTGCTAGTAAGTCTCTTGGTCTTGACGTCCCAGCTTGAAAGACGAGC
The DNA here is from genome assembly GCF_057552975.1 of Alteromonas sp. 5NW40-0090. Taxonomy (NCBI): domain Bacteria; kingdom Pseudomonadati; phylum Pseudomonadota; class Gammaproteobacteria; order Alteromonadales; family Alteromonadaceae; genus Alteromonas; species Alteromonas sp. 5NW40-0090. The sequence goes on along the minus strand of NZ_BAAJLT010000010.1, from coordinate 10,567 downwards.
TCTTGTTGAACATGTTGATAGGCGGGCCCGTAAGCGAAGCGTTTTTTGAGTGAGGGCGTGACCGCATCGCCCGTTGCAACAATGTCTAGGTTACCTTCTTCTAATTGTTCCAACATGACTTCGTAGCTGTAAAACGGATACAGGTCGAGTGTTACGCCAAGGTAATCGGCAAAACCAGCCAGCAATTCATATTCAAACCCCTGAGGGCCTTCTGCACCGTTATAAAATGTTCCTGCACCATATACCGTTCCCACACGAATAGACTCTCGTTCCAGTAGTGAAGACAAGGCAGTGGGGACTGAAGGAATGCCACAGCTTATAACAGCAATAGATAATATGATTATTAATTGTAGTTTTAATCGTTTTTTATAGTCTTGTGACTGCATAGACCTTTACTTGTTGTCATTAAACCATCTAAGTTTAAAAAAAAGTTCATGTAAGCGCGTTATGAGGTTACTTACTGCGCATAATTACTCTATAATCCGCGCCGAAATACTCATCAATCCAAGAGGCAACGCGTCGCATTGGTGGTCGTTGTTTCTAACAAACCAGGTAAATCAATATGTTGGTCCTTCGAGGCGCTCCTGCACTATCAGAGTTTAACCAAACTAAACTGATTGCAAAGCTGGGTCAATCCGGCGTTAGGGTTAAAAACCTATATAGCGAATATGTTCACCTAGTCGATTCCCAAGGTGACTTGTCTAAGCAGCAAATAGAGATACTCGAGAAGCTGCTCACTTACGGCCCCGCGAGGCAAGCACAAACCCCTTCTGGAACCTTCTTCCTTATTACTCCTCGCCCCGGCACTATTTCTCCCTGGTCTTCTAAAGCCACCGACATCGCTCACAACTGCAGTCTAAAAAATATCAACCGCATAGAACGTGGTTGTGCGTTTTATATAGAAACAGAAAACGCTGTGAGTGAAGATGATTTTGCGCTTATCGCTAGCTTCTTACACGACAGAATGACCGAATCAGTGTTCACCAATACTGATGAAGCTGCGGTGCTGTTTTCACACACCGAAGCCAATACTTTTACCAGCGTAGATGTATTAGGCGAAGGCAAAGACGCGCTAGTTAATGCAAATGTGTCGTTAGGCCTTGCATTGGCTGATGATGAGATTGATTACCTGTTTGATAGCTTTACTAAGCTAGGCAGAAACCCGACTGACGTTGAGCTTTACATGTTTGCGCAAGCAAACTCTGAGCACTGTCGCCACAAAATTTTTAACGCTAGCTGGACCATTGATGGCGAGGACCAAGAGAAGTCGCTGTTTAAAATGATCAAAAACACCTACGAGTTGTTACCTGATCACGTGTATTCAGCCTACAAAGATAACGCAGCGGTAATGGAAGGATGGCAAGCAGGGCGTTTCTTCCCGAACCCTCAGTCGCATCAATACGAATACCATCATGAAAATATTGATATTTTGATGAAGGTAGAAACTCATAACCACCCAACAGCTATTTCACCTTTCCCGGGTGCGGCAACCGGCTCTGGTGGTGAAATTCGTGATGAAGGTGCTACTGGTCGTGGCTCAAAACCTAAAGCGGGTTTAGTTGGTTTTACCGTATCTAACTTACGTATTCCTGGTGCCGAACAGCCGTGGGAATTCGAGTACGGCAAGCCACAGCGTATTGTAAGCGCCCTGGATATCATGCTTGAAGGGCCACTAGGCGGCGCTGCGTTTAACAACGAATTTGGTCGCCCTGCGTTACTGGGTTATTTCCGTACCTTTGAGCAAGAAGTCAATAGCTTCAACGGTGTTGAAGTGCGCGGCTATCACAAACCGATTATGTTAGCTGGTGGCTTAGGCAACATCCGCCGTGAGCATATTGAAAAAGGCGAAATCACGGTAGGCGCTAAGCTTATTGTGCTTGGCGGCCCCGCAATGAACATTGGTCTTGGCGGCGGGGCAGCCTCATCAATGGCATCTGGCCAGTCAAACGAAGACTTAGACTTCGCTTCAGTACAGCGTGACAACCCTGAAATGGAACGTCGCTGTCAGGAAGTGATTGATGCATGTTGGCAACTAGGGGATAACAACCCTATCCAGTTTATCCACGATGTGGGCGCAGGTGGTCTTTCAAATGCACTGCCTGAGCTGGTTAATGACGGTGGCCGTGGCGGTAACTTTGAGCTTAGAAAAGTATTGTCTGATGAGCCAGGTATGACGCCGCTAGAGCTTTGGTGTAACGAATCGCAAGAGCGATATGTTTTATCTGTCTCGCCTGAAAATATGCCTGTATTCGAAGCAATTTGCGCCCGCGAACGCGCGCCGTTTGCTGTGGTTGGTGAAGCCACTGCCGAACAGCACCTGAACCTGAACGACAGTCAGTTTGACAACAAACCTATAGATATGCCGCTAGATGTACTTTTAGGCAAGCCGCCTAAAATGCACCGCGACGTAAGCTCGACCAAGGTAAGCTCGCCAGCACTAGATGAGGCTGGCATTACATTAAGTGATGCAGCAAATCGCATTTTATCTTTGCCTACTGTGGCAGAGAAAACCTTCCTTATCACCATTGGCGATCGCTCGGTTACCGGTCTTGTTAGTCGCGACCAAATGGTAGGTCCATGGCAGGTGCCAGTGGCAGATGTGGCGGTAACCGCAACAGCGTTTGATACCTATCACGGTGAAGCTATGTCGATGGGCGAACGTACGCCTGTTGCATTACTATCGCACGGCGCGTCAGCACGTCTTGCTGTGGGTGAAGCGTTAACCAATATTGCCGCAGCAAACATTGGCGATATTAAGCGTATTAAACTGTCTGCAAACTGGATGGCAGCAGCTGGACACCCAGGTGAAGATGCGGGTCTTTATGAAGCGGTAAAAGCCGTGGGTGAGGAGCTTTGCCCAGAGCTAGGCCTAACCATTCCTGTGGGTAAAGACTCTATGTCGATGAAAACCGCATGGAATGAAAACGGTCAAGATAAAGCGGTGACCTCTCCGCTCTCACTGGTTATTTCAGCCTTTGGTGCAGTAAAAGATATTCGCAAAACCCTAACACCTCAGCTACGCACTGACAAAGGTGCAAGCCGCTTGTTGTTGCTTGATTTGGGCGAAGGTAAAAATCGCTTGGGTGCTAGCTGTTTAGCCCAGGTCTATACACAGCTTGGCGATAGCCCAGCGGATGTGGTTTCTGCTGCTCGCCTTAAAGCCTTCTTTGATGCTATGCAGGCGCTTATCGAAAAAGGTTTGGTGTGTGCTTATCACGACCGTTCAGACGGCGGCCTATTTACTACAGTGGCTGAGATGGCCTTTGCCGGTAAAACAGGCGTAAGTGTTAACCTTGATAGCCTTAAAGGTAATGACATTGCAGTACTATTCAATGAAGAATTGGGCGGCGTTATTCAAGTGCGCGAAAGCGACCTAGAAGCAGTTAACGCTGTACTGGCTAAGTTTGACTTAACCGAATTGACTCACGATATCGGTACGCTTAATAGCACAGATATGATTGAGTTTAACCGCGACGGTGTAGCCGTGCTTGCGGATAGCCGCGTATCTATGCGCACAACGTGGGCACAAACCACGTTTGAAATGCAAAAGCTTCGTGATAACCCAGAGTGTGCTGAACAAGAACACGCTGCAAAGCAAGATGCTGCCGACCCTGGTTTGCATGCTGCGTTGTCTTATGATGTAAACGAAGACGTTGCCGCGCCTTATATTGCTAAAGGCGTTAAGCCAAAAGTGGCGATTTTAAGAGAGCAGGGCGTTAACTCGCATCTTGAAATGGCGGCCGCATTTACCCGTGCAGGCTTTGATGCTATCGATGTACACATGAGTGACGTATTAGCGGGTCGCATTACACTTGAGCAATTTGCTGGTCTTGCTGCTTGTGGCGGTTTCTCTTACGGCGATGTGTTAGGTGCAGGTGAAGGTTGGGCGAAATCTATATTGTTCAACAGCATGGCTCGCGATCAATTCGAAGGCTTCTTCAACCGTAACGATACGTTCAGCTTAGGTGTGTGTAACGGCTGTCAGATGCTATCGAACCTTAAATCACTGATTCCAGGTACTGAGCATTGGCCACATTTCGTGACCAATCAGTCGGCGCGATTTGAAGCTCGTGTTGCTATGGTTGAGGTTATGGAGTCTAACTCTGTGCTGCTTGATGGCATGGCAGGTTCGCGTATGCCTATTGCGGTGTCGCACGGTGAAGGTCAGGCTGAATTTGCTAATGACAACGCGCTATCACAAGTAGGCGCGCAGGTGGCGATGCGTTACGTAGACAACTACGGCAAGCCAACCATGCAATACCCAGCTAACCCTAATGGTTCACCGCAGGGGATCACAGGTCTAACTTCACTAGACGGACGCAGCACGATCATGATGCCGCACCCTGAACGTGTATTTAGAGCAGTAGCAAACTCGTGGCGTCCAGACGATTGGCAAGAAGACGGCGCGTGGATGCGTATCTTCAGAAATGCCCGTAAATTTGTTGGGTAACAAAACACGCTTATTTTGACTAAAGCAGGGGGAAACCCCTGTTTTAGTCATTAGAAAAATACTGTTTAATAAATGCGCATACCATAAATAGGCGTCAAAGCTTTGGCAAAGTGTCAAAAATCTGATTTTTGCCCTTGTCATCAGTTTGTCACTGATCTATTGTAGTGCAAGCAAGGAATGCATCTAGGTTACAGGAGTTGAGTTAGGGCTGTACCAGAGAATGGCATTTGCCACCTGGTTATTAATAATAAGAGACGACCGATGAATCGTTCTTCAAAAGGGTTTGGCTTAACCGGAGTAGCTGTAGCTGTAGTGTTGATGTTCGTAACTGCTGTTTTTAGCACATCTGCGAAGTCTGCCGAAGCTCCAACAACGCTAAGTGTGCTGTCTTCAGTTAAGTAGTCTGAAAGAAAAATTCTAACGCCCGTATCAAGTTACTTGATACGGGCGTTAATCATTAGGGGACAATAAACTTTAAAGATAGGGCGTTTCTTTATAAAAGGCTAAAAGTTACACCAAGAAATAAGCCTAAAAAGCAAAGCCGACTCAACGAGTTTTAGCCTATCATTTTATCCCTTCTTATTTTTTTCTCTGTTGATCAATTTCTGCTGCGGATGCTTTTTCAAAAGCACATATGTGGCACCAAACCCGCCGTGCATAGGTTGCGCAGTATGATAGGCAATCACTTCTTCAAGTTCGCGTAGCCAATGGTTAACATAGCTTTTTTTCAAGGCGGGAAAAGGTTTACTATTTTCACCTGTTCCATGTTTTATGAGCAGTGCACGAACCCCTCGTTCGTGACTTGATTTAATGGTGCTATAAATCAGGTCGCGACTTTGCTCTAGTGTCTTTCCTGATAGCGTTATATTGGTTTCCAAGGGGTATTTACCAAGACGAAGTTTTTTAAATACGCCGTCTTGTATGCCGGGCTGCTGGAAATGTATAAAATCATCAGGCGGTACCGGCTTTATACCTTCCATGCTCAGAGGGATAACGAGCTTTTCGCGGATGCTCATCTGCCTGGCGGCACGTTTCTGCTTTTCTGCGAGCGCCTTTTCAGGGTCGTGTAATAAAGCCTTATCATCTGATGCAATAGGTTTTACATCTTGCATTTCTGCAAAAAACGAATCGATATCATCGTTTTCAAATTGGCTCATACTATTCCCCGTATTAACTACTACATCATTATTTATACGTTATTTTTTGCCTGATGGTCTATGCGAAGTGTACTTATTGGAAAGCTAAACGCGCAGATAGACGACGCTTAAAATAGGCAACGGCTATAAAAATGGGGATTAATTTTGAAATTTCATCGGTTAGTAGATGGCACCGGGCTCAGATAGAGCCTCTATGGCAAACCATTCCTCTTCGGTAAATGTTGAATCACTCGGTGTTTCAACATCATCGCCTGTTTCTTTTTGGGGGGACGAATCGAAAGTCATTGTGCTCTCCTGTTTAGAAGAGTATTGCTCAATTCGATTAAATTACAACCAAAGTAGAAGAAATAAACATGATGATAGGGGAGCGAAATGTATAGCAAGGTTTACTGTATTTTGGGTTTTAGCCCGCCAAAATGGCGTCCCCAGCTGGAATCGAACCAACATCTAAGCCTTAGGAGGGCCTTGTTTTATCCATTAAACTATGGGGACCTAATGCGTAAGAATATCTATTATACGTAGTTACAAAAAATACGAAACCCTTCGATTAATCAATAAGGTGCAGTGTTTTATAACAACGTACTTATACGGCTAAAACGGCTTATCTATGCGGATTGGTATGAATACCATGTGATTCTAATCTACCCAATAAAAAGCCCCCGTCAAATGCGAGGGCTTTAGGTTAACTTCACAACGAGATTAGATGTCCGTTGGTGGAAGTTTATCTATCGCTGTTTTCAGCACTTCAGACTCTGTCGGAGAAGCCGTTGTCACGTCACCGCTACTTTCTTTAGACGTATCGCCTACAAGTCCGTCACTAGCATCAGGAGATGCGCCCTCACTATTTGAATCGACTGAAGTAGGCTCTGTTGACGGCAGAATCAACTCTTCTGGGGGAAGATCAATATCGACGACGTCAACAGTTACCTCTGTCACCGGACCCCCAGAGACTATATCGTCTTCTTCTGGAAGCGTGATGGTGTCATCAGGCAGAGTACTTTCAGGTGTTGAAGCCTCAGATGAAAGCGGGTTTGTGCCTTCATTCGGTGCAGTAGGCAACGGTCCACCTACATCAACGGTTTCAATCTTAGTGCCAGACAAGTCAATAGTGTCTCCTCCACCAAAGCTATCGCCGACATTTGTTCCAAGTGAGCTCACCTCTTCTTCAGGAAGCGTGATGATGTCTGGCGCAGTCTCAATAGGTTCAATGCTCTCGACAGGCTCTGTGCTCATAAGCGGTGCAGTGGGCTCGTTTTCTGGTGTTACCAGTCTAGTTTCAGCGTTCAGGTCGACTGTTTGAAGCGTTTGCCCTGTTAGATCAATAACATCAGGTGCAGTAGGCTCGTCAGTTACCACTGTGCCATTGCTATCTGACGCACTTACAGGCTCAGATAAACTGCCTGTCACCACATCAGGAACACCTTCACCGGATGCCGTCACAAAGACATTAAACTCTGCTTGCTCGACAGTACCGTCTGGATAAGCGATACGATAAGTAAAGGTATCCGTTAAAGTCCCACCAAAAACGGCTAGCGTGTTGTCTGGGGTATAAGTGTATGCGCCAGTTTCGTCAATTTGTAGCGTGCCGAAATCTCCCACTAACGTAATGCCGCCAGTCGCATCTTGGAAGGTTGTTCCATCGGTAGATACGGTGACGTCGTATGTTGAACCAAACAGCACATCGTTTTCAAACAACTTGCCGGTGGCCGTTTGTACGCTACTGACTTCAAACTGATCAAGATAGTTGATGGTTGAGGTTAGGTCTACACTAATGCTGCCGGCTACGCTAACGCCTGTCGTACCGCTCATCGACAGCCGATATATGCCTTCAGTTAACCCGTTGACGGTAAGCACGGTATTGCCATTAATGCCCAATAGGCTAACAATTTCATCACTGGGGAAAACCCTATACGCTTCAAACGCTCCGTTTACAAACTTTTCTACGGTAATAGTAACGTTTGAAAATAGTGACGCTAGGCTGCCGTTATCAACGTTTAACGTAATATCTTGGGTGGTGTTTGCCGTTACGTCAAATGTTCTGCTAACATCGCTAAAGCCACCTATGTTCCCCAATATATAACTATAAGAAAGTGCGTCTTGTTCATTCAGTCCGGTGTCCGTAACAAAATCATAGGTCAATTCAGCACGGGCCGAGTCTGCCGATACTCCTTGTCCTGACAAGTTAAAGTTAAGATTGGCGGTAGAGGTATTCGTGCCATCTGAAATGGTGTAGCTAAAGCTATCTGTATTGCCTAAGCCGTCACGTACGCCGTTGGCTACGTAGGTGTAGCTGCCGTCCTCAAAGATGGTGAGGTCGCCATAATCACCTTCAATGGTAATGCCAGATAAACCAGTACCCAATACCGTCACTGACTCTCCATTGGAATGGGTAACTTGCGTCACTACGCCGCCCTCGGCAATGCTATCGGCTACATCGCCTGTGTTAGCCGCATCGATAACATTCCCAGACGTCGTTGTGCTACCTTCAAACTGATATTCCGTTAGTGTTGTAGTCACATCCGTTTGTTCTAGTAAGGATATCGTATTGCTAAGCAAGATTGCGGCAATGTCGTCAATGAGAGCATCAGATAACTGTGCTACTCCTAGCGTTGTAAGACCTGAGTTAATAGTACCGACCAAGTCGCCAGCTCCAATCGTGTCTGTGGTAGCTAGGATTGGCTCAAGAATAAACTCTCTTACTAAAGTTCCTAAAGGTATAACCCCTAAACCTGATTCGTCATTTAGCGCAGTTTCAATAGCATTTAGCACTACCTCTTGGTTTTCCTCGCCAAGAACAACCCCGCCATCGCCTAGTTCAGTAAGTGTAATCGAGCCGTCTCCATCTTGGTCAAACAAGTTTTCGAGGGAGCTTTGACTGTTACGAACAACAACCGCATAGTCTCCAGCAGGGAGCCCAGAGAACTTTGCCACCAAGGTGTCATCACCTAACAAGCCCAAGACACTTAACCCTACAGCGTCACCAACAAGAGGGCTGTCTTGTGCTGTTGCTGAGGCAACTACATTGCCATCTGCATCAACAATATCAACTCTATACCCATTGGCCACTGCAACTAGCGCAGTTTGGCTAACCTCTACAACCACTTCTCCGAAGTAGTCGGCTCCGACAGTAAATGTTGTACTAGCGGTAGGAGAGCCTGCGGCAGGTGAACCTGCTGCTATGTCAATCACCTGCAAGTCGCTATCAGTAACTGGTGTATTAACGATGGCGGTTTGTGCGCCTAGCTCCATATCATTGTTATCGGTTTGCGCTACTACTGGCGGGAAGTCGCTGCCAGAAATATTGATGGTAAGCGCCGCAATATCAGAAGTTTCACCATCTGATAAGGTGTAGTTGAACACTTCGTCTTGGCCAATTGCACTGCGGTCACCATCGGCGGTATAGGTGTAAGTGCCGTCTGCAGCAATTTCCAGTACGCCATAGTCACCTTGAATAGAAACCGTACCTGTAGCAGGAACAGCAACACTGTCACCAGAGGCATTGGTAACCAGGATTACTTGGGCACCGTCTAAAATGGTGTCAGTGCCCACACCACTTAAGTCACCATCAATTAGGTTGCCTTGGGCCACTAAATCACCTGTGTAGGTGTATTCGGTTAATGTGGTGGTGATGTCAGTGTTTTCTAGTACTGATGTTGTATTGCTGAGTAATGCCTTAGCTACCTGACTAATAACTGCGTCAAGAAGACCAGTGACACCGAGAAGGTCTAAAGGATCAGTTAGTTCATCAACGAGTATAGCCGCTATTCCTCCGGCACCAATAATAGGGGTGTCTATCAGGGCTGCTTCTAAAGCATTTCTCGTTAATGTGCCAACTGAATCACCTAAAATCCCCAAGCCTAAAACATCATCATTTAACGTAGTTTCAATGAAATCTAATACGGCGTCTTGGTTATTTGGTCCTAGTACAACGCCTGCGTTACCAAGTTCAACAAGGCTGACATCTCCACTTCCATCACCGTCTAGTAGTTCTTCTAATTTGCTTTCATCGTTGCGAACAACAACGTAGTAGGTTCCTGCATCCAGACCTGCTAGAGAGAAAGAAACCGTTTCGTCATTCGAAATATTGAAGGTTTCTAACCCACCTATGTCAACTAACTCCGAATTCGCAGTTCCTCCCTGATAAACAAGCTGACCATTTTCATCATAAACTTGAACCGCATAGGCATCTGCAACTGCAGCAAGCGCAATTTGTTGAACTTCTACAAAGACTTCACCTACATTATTAGGGGAGACCGTAAAGGTAGCTGCGGCATCAACACCAGGCGTGAAAAGCCCTACCTCAAGAACGTCAACATTACTGGTGGTCTCCGAAGGATATACTGTCACTACAGGCTCGCCCATATCAACGGTGTTGCCGTCGTTTATAGCATCGAGAGCCTGTACGATAACATTTTGGCTTGCCGTGCTCGCCGAGTTACCTGCTTCGTCGGTGACTGTTGCCACCACCGCGTAGGTACCTGCTGGTAGCGTAGTGCCCGTTAAATCAAGGCTCCAGTTACCGCTGCCATCAATAGTAAGTTCGGGGTCAGTGCCAAAGGTATAGGACGTACCATCAACGGTAACGGTTAGGGTAGTATTGTCACCAAGATCCACCGTACCATTAAAGATAAGTGTGCTATCGCTAGTAATAAAGTCTCCAGCCACGCCAGAGTCGTTTGAGATACTGTCGAACGTTACTGTCTGACCGTTATTGTTTTCATCAATACTGGTATCGATAACAACTGTACCTGTGTCAGTTGCAACATTGCCTACCGCATCTGTGGCAGTAACCACAGCCGTGTAATTGCCCTCAGCAAGCAGTGCGACGATATTGTCAGCTAGCGTCCACGTGCCGTCACCATTGTTGGTAGCGGTATAGTCGTTGCCATCAATCGTTACCACCACAACCGCATTGGGGTCGTTCACCGTACCGGTAAGCTCTGGCGTGGTGTCATTGGTA